>NZ_JBHJVK010000001.1:334050-345550 GCF_042264695.1 Kitasatospora sp. NPDC056138
GGGGGGGGGCGGGGGGGGGGGTTTTGGCGGGGGGGGGGGGGGGGCGGCGGGGCGGGCCGCCTTGTGCGCGCGGGGGGGGGGGTGCAGTACCCCCCCCCCCCCCCCCCCCCCACGGCTCTGCCGTGACCGGGTCACGGGCAGCGTACGACCTGTCCTGCGTAGGCCAGCCCGCCGCCGAAACCGAAGAGCAGCACCGGATCGCCGGAGCGCAGCTCGCCGCGCTCCACCAGCTTGCTCAACGCCAGCGGGATGGAGGCCGCCGAGGTGTTGCCGGAGTCCACCACGTCGCGGGCCACCACCGCGTCCGGCGCGCCCAGCTTCTTGGCGATGGCATCGATGATCCGCAGGTTGGCCTGGTGCGCGACGAAGCCCTTGAGCTCGGAGGGGTCCAGACCGGCCTTCAGGCAGGTCTCCCTGGCCAGCGGCGCGATCTTGGTGGTGGCCCAGCGGAAGACCGCCTGGCCCTGCTGGCTGATGGTGGGGTCCCAACCGGTGATCACCACGGCGTCGGTCTTCTCCGGTTCGGTGCCCCAGACCACCGGGCCGATCCCGGCCCGCTCGTCCGGGACCGCCTCCAGCACGGCCGCGCCCGCTCCGTCGCCGAAGATCACGCAGGTGCTGCGGTCGGTCCAGTCGATGGTGTCGGACATCCGCTCGGCGCCGATCACCAGCGCCCGGGTCGCCGCCCCGGCCCGGATCGCGTGGTCGGCGGTCGCCAGCGCGTACGAGAAGCCCGAGCAGACCGTGTTGATGTCGTACGCGGCCGGCGCGGGCACCCCGAGGCGGGCGGCGACCGAGGCGGCCGTGTACGGGCTGCGCTCGACGGCGGTGCAGGTGGCCACAACCACCAGGTCGATCCCGTCGGCCGACCGGCCGCCGTTGGCCAGCGCCTTCTGGGCCGCCTCGGTGGCGAGGTCGACCAGCGTCTCCTCGACCGCGATGTGCCGGGTGCGGATTCCGACCCGGCTGCGGATCCACTCGTCGTCGGTGTCGACCAGCTTCGCCAGGTCGTCGTTGGTGAGGACCTTGGGCGGCTGGTAGTGGCCGAGCGACACGATTCTGGAGGCGGTCATGGTGCCACTCAACCCGGTTACCGGCCGGTCCGCCCCTCACGTCCCGGTACAACGTCGCAGGCCGGAACCTGTAGGGGACGGACAACGCCCCTTGCGGCGAAAGGGCGGTCAGGTCGCCAGGGTCGCGGAATCCGCCATCGCGATCATCGGATGAGCTGCCGGATCCAGGGTCTTGAGCAACTCGATCATCTTGTCCTCGGGCAGCGAGACGCAGCCGTGGGTCGGCCCGCCGTGGTCCACGTGCAGCCAGATGCCGCCGCCCTTGGACTTGCCGTCGGGGAAGCGGCCGTCCAGCGGCGAGACGCCCTGCACCCGGTTGTAGTTGATCGCCACCACGTAGTCGAAGGACCCGGCCAGCTGCTCGCCCTCGAACCCGGTGCCGCCCACCACGAAGTGGGAGTCCTGGTCGTACGGGAGCTTGCTGCCCGGGTCCGCCTTGCGGCCGCCCGCGTCGGTCAGCGAGAAGACCCCGATCGGGCTGTGCAGGTCGTCCGCGTGCTTGTCGGTGGTCCAGCCCTTGTAGGCGTTGTGGCCCTGCCAGGCGGTACCGGGCCGCCAGCGGTTGTCGGGCGTCCGGGTCCACAGGGTGACCGTGGTCTCGGAGGAGTTCCGGTCCTTGCCGGAGGCCACCACCAGCTGGTTGGTCTGCGCCGGCACCTTGGCGGTGAAGGTCGGGCCCAGACCGGGGATCGCGGCGTAGGTGCCGTCGGAGCGGTCCGAGCGGTTGGCGGCGGCCGGGTCGTTCCGGAGGGCCCCCGCCTGGGTCACACCGCTGTCGGTGCCGGCCGACGGGGAATCAGTCTCCGGCTTGTCGGGGGCGCCCGCCGCGGTCGGGTGCGGGGAACCGCCGCCGCCCGGACCCACCGTGAACCAACCCGCGGTGGCCGCCAGCAGCATCGCCGTACCGCCCATCAGCGCCTTGCCCCGGCGCTTGCGCGGCTTGCGCCGGTGTCCGCGCGGACGGCCGGCCTCACCCCCGCCGCCGCGTACCGCCTCGGGCGCGGCCTCGGCGTAGGGCTGGACGATGACACGATGGGAACCGGACATGCTGACGATCCTTCCAAAACCCGCGGGGTGATCGGTACCCGTGGCGTGTGGTGAGCCTGTGAGCATCAGCACACCGTGGTGCACCGACTGCCCCGCCCTCAGACGCCTCGGACCCTCCGGGCGGTTGAGCCCGGAGGGTCCGAGGCGGCGGTGATCAGAGCCGCATCGCCTGCGGGGTCTCGCGACGCCCCAGGTCGGGGCCGTCGTACTCGCGGATGACCTCGTAGCGGGTGTTGCGCTCGACCGGGCGGAAGCCCGCGTCCCGGATGAGGTCGAGCAGGTCGTCGCGGCCGAGCTTGTTCGGGGTGCCGAAGTTGTCCGCGTCATGAGTGATCTTGTACTCGACCACCGAGCCGTCCATGTCGTCCGCGCCGTGGCTGAGCGCCAGCTGGGCGGTGGTGACACCGTGCATCACCCAGAAGACCTTGACGTGCGGGACGTTGTCGAACAGCAGCCGGGAGACCGCGAAGGTCTTCAGCGCCTCGGCACCGGTGGCCATCTCGGTGCGGTCCATCAGCCGGTTGCGGACCACGCCGTCCTTGGAGTCGTGGAAGTCGTGCTGGTAGCGCAGCGGGATGAAGACCTGGAAACCACCGGTCTCGTCCTGCAGCTCACGCAGCCGCAGCACGTGGTCGACCCGGTGCCTGGGCTCCTCGATGTGCCCGTACAGCATGGTGCACGGGGTCTTCAGGCCCTTCTCGTGCGCCAGGCGGTGGATCCGCGACCAGTCCTCCCAGTGGGTGTCGTGGTCGACGATGTGCTGGCGGACCTCCCAGTCGAAGATCTCCGCGCCACCGCCGGTCAGCGACTCCAGGCCGGCGTCGATCAGCTCGTCCAGGATCTCGGATGCCGACAGACCGCTGATCTTCTCGAACCAGTGGATCTCGGTGGCGGTGAACGCCTTCAGCGAGACGTTCGGCAGCGCCGCCTTCAGCTCGCGCAGGCTGCGCGGGTAGTACCGCCACGGCAGCGTCGGGTGCAGACCGTTGACGATGTGCAGCTCGGTGAGGGAGTCCACCTCCATCGCCTTGGCGAGACGGACGGCCTCCTCGATCCGCATGGTGTACGCGTCCTTCTCGCCCGGCTTGCGCTGGAACGAGCAGTACGCGCAGGAGGCGGAGCAGACGTTGGTCATGTTGAGGTGGCGGTTGACGTTGAAGTGGACGACGTCGCCGTTCTTCCGCGTCCGCACGTGGTGGGCGAGTCCGCCGAGCCAGGCCAGGTCGTCGCTCTCGTAGAGTGCGATGCCGTCCTCACGGGTCAGCCGCTCACCCGCGTAGACCTTCGCCTCCAGCTCGCGCTTGAGCCCTGCGTCCATGCGGTGCCCCGCCTCCTCGATCCTGCCGACCGCCACGCGCGGTCTGGGTGCCGGACCGAGCCTACGCCTGGAGGAGGTCGGCAAGGAGCTTGGGTTCGACGTTGCCGCCGCTCACCACCGCCGCGAAGACCCGGCCGTCCAGCTCCCCGGCCCGGTGGAAGTAGGCGGCCGGAGCCACCGCGCCGGAGGGCTCGGCGACCAGCCGGCCCCGGCGGGCCAACAGCGCCACCGTGTCGCGGATCTCCTGCTCGGAGACCGTCACGATGTCGTCCACGTACGCCTGGAGGTGCTCGAACGGCAGCTCGCCGACGGACGGGGTGCGCAGCCCGTCCGCGATCGTCCGGTAGGTGTCGGCCGTCGGCCAGACCGTCAGCTGCCCACGGCGCAGGCTCTCCTGAGCGTCCGCCGCCAGCTCCGGCTCGACCCCGATCACCCGCACGCCCGGGCAGGTCAGCTTGAGCGCGGCCGCCACGCCCGAGATCAGGCCACCGCCGCTGACCGGGACCAGCACGGTGTCCAGCTCGTCCGGGGCGTCCTCGCCGATCTCCAGACCGACCGTGCCCTGACCGGCCACGATGTAGGGGTCGTCGTACGGCGGCACCCAGACGTAGCCGTGCTCGGCCGCCAGCCGGGCAGGCAGGGTGTCCCGCTCGTCGGGGGCGACCAGGATCACCTCGGCCCCGAAGGAGCGGGTGTTCTCCACCTTGACCGCGGGCGAGGTGTCCGGCATCACGACGACGGCCTTGATGCCGAGCAGCCCCGCCGCGTACGCCACCGCCTGGGCGTGGTTTCCACTCGACTGGGCGACCACGCCGCGGGCCCGCTCGGCCTCGCTCAGCGCGGCCAGCCGGTTGTACGCGCCACGGGTCTTGAACGCCCCGGTCGGCTGCAGGTTCTCCGGCTTCAGCCAGAGCCTGCGCGCACCGTCGGAGGCCCATGGACAGGGCAGCAGAGGCGTCCGCACCGCGACACCGGCGATCCGCTGCTGCGCGGCGCGCAGTTCCTCCAGGCCGACCAGACTCATGGGCCCCTCCCCGTCCGCTACTCCAGGGCGTCCAGGGGCAGTTCGCTCACCCTGTTCTCCCACTTGGTGGAGAGTACAACCGTGGTCCTGGTCCGGGCTACGCCTTTGGTGCCCGAGAGCCGCTTGACCACCGACTCCAGGCCCTCCACGTCCGGCACCCTGACCTTGAGCATGTACGAGTCGTCACCGGCGATGAACCAGCAGTCCTCGACCTCGGCGAGGTCCTTCAGCCGGTGCGCGACGTCCTCGTGGTCGGCCGCGTCGGTGAGCTGAAGACCGATCAGCGCGGTGACGCCGAACCCCAGCGAGGCCGGGTTGACCGTCGCGCGGTAGCCGGTGATCACACCGGCCTGCTCCAGCCGGTTGATGCGATCCGTCACGCTCGGGCCCGACAGGCCCACCAGGCGACCCAGCTCGGCGTACGAGGCGCGGCCGTTCTCCCTCAGCGCCTGGATGAGCTGTCTGTCAACCGTGTCCATATATCCGCCCGCGTCCTTCCGAACCGCTACAGACCCACAGATCATTATCCGGAATCAAAGGCGCTGTGCGCGGATCAACCCGGATATCGCAAAGAACATACTCTCCCGCACCGCGCGGCTTTACGCGCCCATGCCGTTACGCGGTCTTGCCCCCGGATCCGAGCTCGCCCTCCCAGCGCCGGTACAGCCCGTGCGGCACCCCCACGGCGTCCAGCACCCGGCCCGCCACGAAGTCCACCAGCTCACGGGCGGTCGAACCCCCCGCGTAGAAGCCCGGCGAGGCGGGGAGCACCACGGCTCCCTGGGCGTCCAGCTCCACCAGGTGCTTCAGCGTCACCCCATCGAGCGGCGTCTCGCGCACACAGACCACCAGCGGGCGACGCTCCTTCAGGGTCACGGCGGCCGCACGCTGCAGCAGGTCCTTGCTCAGGCCCAGCGCGATCCCGGCCACCGCACCGGTGGTCGCCGGCACCACCAGCATCCCCTTCGCCGGGTACGAGCCGCTGGACGGGCCGGCCGCGAAGTCGCCCGCCGACCAGTAGCGGACGTCGCCCAGGTCCTCGACGCCCGTCCAGGCCGTCAGGTCCTCCTGCCAGTGCGCGTCGCGGAACGACACCCCGGTCTCGTCCAGGATGGTCAGCCTTGCCGCCCGGCTCACCACCAGGTCGACCGCCTCGCCCGCCGCCAGCAACGCCCGGACGACGGAGGCGGCGTACGGCGTCCCCGACGCACCCGAGACTCCGACCACCCACGGCTGACGCACCCTCTGCTGCTCCATGCCTCGCACGATAGCCGGGCCACGGTGGAAACCCGTCAGGGGGCGGAGACGGGCGGTCCAGGGGCGCGGGCGTCCGGCACGGGCATCCGGCACGGGCATCCGGGGAGCAGACCGCAACTGGTCCGCCGGGCCCGGCCGGAGGTGGACGCCTCCCGCCCCGCGCAGTTCCCCGCGTCCCCGGGGTCCGCCCGCGCCCCTGGGTGCCGGTTCGGCCCGTGCGGGAGGATGGCGGGTATGGCGCCGACGCTGATCGACCTCACGCACCCGGTCACCACGGGCATGCCCGTCTATCCCGGAGACCCGGAGGTCGAGCTGCGGCCCGCGCTCACCACCGCCACCGCCGGGGTCAACGTGCTCGGCCTGCACCTGGGTTCGCAGTCGGGCACCCACGTGGACGCGCCGTACCACGTGGACGTCACCTGGCCCACCCTGGACGGACTGCCGCTGGGGCTGTTCACCGGCCCGGCCGTGGTCGCCGACCTGCGCGGACTCGACCCCCGCACCGGTGTGACGGAGTCACTGCTCGCGCCCGCGCTGGAGTCGGCCGCCCCCGGCACGATCCTGCTGCTCGCCACCGGCTGGCCCCGGTACTGGGGCACCGACCGGTACCTCGCCCACCCGTGGCTCACCCCCGGGGCAGCGGCGGCGATCGTCGCCGCCGGCGTCCGTACGGTCGGCGTGGACGCCCTCAGCATCGACCCGACCCCCGACCCGGGACCGGCCGATCCGGCCGTGGCCGCGCTGCTCGCCGGCCTCTCGGACGATCACGACCCCGCCGCCGAGGACGACGCGCTGGCCGCGCACCGGATCCTGCTCGGCTCACCGGGCGGTGCGGTGATCGCCGAGAACCTCACCGACCTGGTCCCGCTGCTGGACGCCCAGGCGGCGGGCCGTCCGATCGAGCTCTCGCTGTTCCCGCTCCGGCTGGTCGCGGCCGACGGTGCCCCGATCCGTGCGGTCGCCCGCCTGGGCTGACCGGGGCGCCCGCCTTGGTCTAGACCATCCCTGGAACGCGCCGCTAGGCTCCCCCCATGGCAGAGATCATCGGCGTGGTCGAGGCCCTCTGGCGCTACCCGGTCAAGTCCACCGGGGGCGAGCAGCTGGACGCCGTCGAGGTGGACGGACGCGGGCTGGCCGGGGACCGGCTGTACGCGGTCCGGGACGGGGACGGAAAGTTCGGCTCGGGCAAGAACACCCGCCGCTTCCGCCGGATGGACGGCCTGCTGCGGCTCTCCTCCAGGCTGGGCAGCCGGCTCGACGCACCCGAACTGCTCGACCCGCTGGGCACCCCCGTCACCGACCCGAACGCCTTCCTGCGCGCCTACCTCCAACGCACGGACGTCGAGCTGGCCCGCGAGGACGCGATCTCCCACTTCGACCAGCTGCCGGTCAGCGTGCTCAGCACCGCCACCCTGGACTGGGTCCGCCGGGCCGTGCCGTCCGCGGTCGTGGACGAGCGCCGCTTCCGCCCCAACGTCCTGCTGCGGACGCCGCCGGGCACCCCGCCGTTCGTCGAGGACGGCTGGTTCGGGCGCGAGGGACGGGTGGCGGGCGGGGCCAAACTGGCCTTCGTCCGCTCCAGCGAGCGCTGCGCGATGACCGGGACGGCGCAGCCGGGCCTGCCGCACGCTCCCGAGATCCTGAAGGCCGTCGCCCAGGCGCACGACACCCGGCTGGACGCCCTCGCCGAGGTCAGCCGCCCGGGACGGCTCCGCGTCGGCGACGGCGTCGCACTGGTCTGACGCCGGAGGACGGACGGCCCGGCCTCCGGCGGCGGGTGCCGAGGGCCCCGCGCCGCTCAGGAGGGGTTCGTGCGCGGCAGGAGGCAGAACGGGTGCCCCGCGGGGTCCAGGTAGACCCGCCAGCCCGTCTCGACGTCCATCCGGACCGCGCCGAGCGCCACGACCCGCTCCTCGGCCTGCTCCAGGTCCTCGACCTCGATGTCGAGGTGCAGCTGCTGCGGGTGCGCCGGGTCGGGCCACATCGGCGGCCGGTAGTCCTCGACCCGCTGGAAGCCGAGCACCATCCCGTCGGGCAGGTGGACGGTCGACCACTCCTCGTCCAGTGACCACCTCGGGTCCGGCCGGTCGATCTCGCCGCCGAACAGGGCGGCGTAGAAGTGCGCCAGCCCGGCCGGGTAGTGGCAGTCCAGCACCACGCACTGCAGCTTGCCGATCATCGTTCCTCCTCGCCGACCGCACCTGCCCCTCTGCTCGGCAGCATAGGCACTGGCAGCGGCGGGTGCGGCCGGAGGTGTCACGCTCCCAGGCCCCGGATGACCAGGTCGAGGAGGGCGAACGCGAAGAGCGAGATGCCGACGAACCCGTTGGTGCTGAAGAAGGCCCGGTTGAGACGGGAGAGGTCGCCGGGCTTGACGATGCTGTGCTCGTAGACGAAGGCACAGGCCACCACCGCCAGGCCGACCCAGAAGGCCGGGCCCGCGTCGGTCAGGACGGCGTACCAGGCCAGCAGCCCGGTGGTGACGACGTGGCAGGCGCGCGCGCCGTAGAGGGCGCCCGCGATGCCGAAGCGGGCCGGGACCGAGCGGACCCCCTCGGCGCGGTCGGCCGCGACGTCCTGGCAGCCGAAGATCAGGTCGAACCCGCCGATCCAGACGCCGACGGCGAGGCCCAGCACCACCGCGTCCCAGGACCAGGTGCCGGTGACCGCCAGCCAGGCGCCGATCGGGCCCATCGCCTGCGCGATGCCCAGGATGGCGTGCGGGAAGTCGGTGAACCGCTTGCCGTACGGGTAGACCACCATCGGGACGACGGCGATCGGCGCGAGCAGCAGGCAGAGCGGGTTGAGCGCGGCGGCCGAGCCGAGGAAGACCAGCAGCGCGATCGCCGAACCGGTGTACGCGGTGCGCATCGAGACCGCGCCGGTGACCAGCTCGCGGCCCGCCGTACGGGGATTGCGGGAGTCGATCTCGCGGTCGATGATCCGGTTCGCGGCCATCGCGAAGGTGCGCAGGCCCACCATGCAGACGGTGACCAGGAGCAGCTCGCGCCAGTGCATCCGGCCGTTGTCGAGGAACATCGCGGTGAGCGCGGCGATGTACGCGAAGGGCAGCGCGAAGACCGAGTGCTCGATCATCACCAGCCGGAGGAACGCCCGGGTCCTGCCCGGTGCGGCGGCAGCGACGCTCACAGCCCGTACTCCTTCCAGCGACGGGAGACCAGCGCCGCGGTGGCCGGGTCGGAGCTGACCATCTCGGGCCAGCCGCCGTCCCTGGTGTAGCCCTCCTCGGGGAGCTTGCGGGTGGCGTCGATGCCCGCCTTGCCGCCCCAGAACTGCTGGTAGGAGGCGTGGTCGAGGTGGTCGACCGGGCCCTCGACCACGGTCAGGTCACGGCTGTAGTCGACGTTGCCGAAGGCGCGCCAGGCGACCTCCTGGTAGTCGTGCACGTCGCAGTCGGAGTCCACCACGATGATCAGCTTGGTGAGCGACATCATGTGGGCGCCCCAGATCGCGTGCATCACCTTCTGGGCGTGCTTCGGGTACTTCTTGTCGATCGAGACGATCACGCAGTTGTGGAAGCCGCCGGCCTCGGGCAGGTCGTAGTCGACGATGTCCGGGATGATGATCTTCAGCAGCGGCAGGAAGAAGCGCTCGGTGAACTTGCCGAGCGGACCGTCCTCCGTCGGCGGGCGGCCGACCACGATCGACTGGAGCAGCGGTCGACGGCGCATCGTGACGCAGTCGATCTTCAGCGCCGGGAACGGCTCCTGCGGCGTGTAGAAGCCGGTGTGGTCGCCGAACGGCCCCTCGGGGAGCAGCTCGTCAGGCTCCAGCCAGCCCTCCAGCACCACCTCGGCGTCGGCCGGGACCTGGAGCGGGACGGTCTTGCAGTCCACCATCCGCACCCGCTCACCGGCCACGAAGCCCGCGAACAGGTACTCGTCGATGTCGCCCGGCAGCGGCGCGGTCGCCGCGTACGTCACGACGGGCGGGCAGCCGAAGGCGATCGCGACCGGGAGCCGCTCGCCGCGCCTGGCGGCGACGGCGGCATGGTTGCGGCTGTCCTTGTGGATCTGCCAGTGCATGCCGATGGTCCGCTTGTCGTGCCGCTGGAGGCGGTAGAGGCCGAGGTTGCGGATACCGGTGTCCGGGTCCTTGGTGTGGGTCAGCCCGAGGTTGAAGAAGGAGCCGCCGTCCAGTGGCCAGGTGAAGAGCGCCGGCAGCTTGTCCAGGTCGACGTCGTCCCCGGTGAGCACGGTCTCCTGGACGGGCGCGTCGCCGGACTTCACGTTCCTCGGCGGCACGTGCGCCATCGACGCCAGCTTGCCGAAGGCGTCCCGGAAACCGGTGAAGCCCTGCGGGAGCTCGGGCTTCAGCAGACCGGCGATCTTCTCCGAGATGTCGTCCGGCGACTTCAGGCCGAGCGCCTTGGCCAGCCGGCGCTCGGTACCGAAGACGTTCATCGCCAGCGGCATCGAGGCGCCCTTGACGTTCTCGAAGAGCAGCGCCGGGCCCTTCGCCTTCTGCACGCGGTCGACGATCTCTCCGATCTCCAGATAGGGGTCGACCTCGGCCTTGATCCGCTTGAGGTCGCCTTCACGTTCCAGTGCCCGGAGAAACGAGCGGAGATCGTCGTATGCCATACGTGTCAGTATCCGACACCGACTACCCTGGGCCCGCCAAGAGGGGCCCACCTCATCGTCACCCGGGGGGAGATCGCCGCTGTGCTGAGGATCCTGCCGCCACTGCTCGCCCTCGCCCTGTGGATCTGGGCGTTCATCGACTGCCTGACCACACCCGAGGAGGAGGTCCGCCACCTGCCGAAGGTGGCCTGGGTGATCGTCGTGCTGCTCTTCCCGCTGGTCGGCTCGATCGCCTGGCTGGTGGCGGGCAGGCAGCGCGCCGGGGCCCGGACGGCGGGCGGCCCGGACGGCGCCCGGAGCGGGCGGCCGATGGCACCGGACGACGACCCGGAGTTCCTGGCCTCCCTCGGCAACTCCCTCGGCAACTCCCTCGACAAGGAGACTCCCCACAAAGACGGCCGGCACCACGAGGACATGCTCAAGCGGTGGGAGGCGGACCTGCGCCGCCGCGAGGAGGAGCTGCGGGGCAGGGACGAACCGGAGGACGGTCCTCACCGCTGACCGGCCCCCGACCCGGCGATCTCGTGCGCCGAAGGGTCCGCGGCGGCCGCGCGGCGCCTGCGCTCGAAGGCCCGGACCGGGCCGGGCGCCCACCCGTTCGGAGCCCTCCGCCGAGCAGTCCCGCACACCTGTCCGGTTTGGCGCATCCCTACCATCCGATGCAGCCGCCAGGCCCTCCGGAAGCTCTGCTTCCGCTTTCCCGACAGGCCCGCCGGACGGCCTTCCAGCCCCTCCCCGCACACCGCGGCATCCCCGCTGACCTGCGCAATCGACGCAACGTACCGCTCATCCAGGGTTCACCCCGGTGACGGCCCCCGAGCTGCGGGTGACCGGCTCGCCCCTCATGCTTTCTGTACGGCTTTCACATGTTCTCGGGCCCGACCTTGTACGGAATCGACGCCGAAACCCGGGCCCGAACCCTCGTAGTGTCGTAGGTGAAGAAGTGTTCGCAGCAGCAGCCGCCGCCACCGCAGGCCGGCTGTCGGACAGTTCCCTCACACTTGGAGTGGTTCGAGATGACGGTTCTGCACGAGGCGCCGGTCGGCGACGAGATCCCCGAGATCCCGGCCGATGCGCGCGGGCGGGTGGCCGAGCTGCACGATCTGCGGGAGAAGGTCCGCCGGGGCCCGAGTGAGAAGGCGACCGAGGCGCAGCACGCCAAGGGGAAGCTGACGGC
>NZ_JBHJVK010000002.1:0-110611 GCF_042264695.1 Kitasatospora sp. NPDC056138
TGCGACTGGCAGCGGCCGCACTCGGTGCAGGTGGAGAAGTCGAGGATGCCCTTCCAGGAGAAGTGCTCGACCTGGGAGGCGCCGAAGACGGCGTCCTCGGCCGGGTCCTCGAAGTCGATCGGCTGGCCGCCGCTGGTCATCGGGCGCAGGGCACCGAGCGCGACGTCGCCGTCCTCCTCACGCTTGAAGTAGATGTTGAAGAAGGCGAGGAAGCGGTGCCAGGCCACACCCATCGAGGGGTTGATGCCGATGGTGATCGCCCAGGCGAAGGAGATGCAGATCTTCAGCATCGCGAAGATGTAGATCAGGTTGACCAGGGTGCCGTGGGCCAGGCCCTTGAACGCGAGCACCAGCGGGTACGAGATCAGGAACTTCGCCTCGTACGAGCCCACGTGCTCCAGCGCACCCTCCAGGCCGCGCAGCACCATGATGCAGATGCCGATGCCGAGGATGGTGTACTCGACGTAGAAGGCCTGCCAGGCGATCGAGCCGGCGAACCGGGACTTGCGGCCGGCCTTGGACGGCAGGCTGAGCAGCCGGATCACGATCAGGGCCGCGATGCCGAGCGTGGTCATGGTGCCGACCAGCTCGGTGAAGAGCTCGTAGGGCAGCCAGCCGCCGAGCACCGGGAGTACGAACTCGGCGTCGAACAGCTGGAAGAAGGCGGTCAGCAGGGTGAGCCCGAGGGTGAAGAAGCCGACCGCGACGAACCAGTGCGCGACGCCGACGACGCCCCAGCGGTTCATCCGGGTGTGGCCGACGAACTCGACCGCCACGGTCTTCACCCGCTGTGCGGGCTGGCCGAACCTGGTGGAGTCCGGTGCCCCGGTTCGCACCACCTTGTAGATGTACATCGCCGCACGGGCGGCGAGCGCGGTGCCGATCACGAAAGTGACCAGCGAGATGACGATCGCTGCTAGCTGCATCGCTCTCCGTCTCCAGCGGCTGGTGTCAAGGATGTCAAGGTTCTGCTGAGTGTACTGGTCGGTAACTTCAAGGCTAGACCTGGCCGGAGATTACCGGCGGTCGCCGTCGGCCCAGAAGATGCTCAGGGTATGGCGGCAGTCACTAAGGACACACTCACCCCATTGGCCGCACGGGGTCGCACACATAAGCGCTAAGTAAAGTTGAGCGATGCCGGCTCATGGCTGTTGACGGCCCCCGAAGCGTCGGGCATGCTTGAGCCCGTAAAGCTCAACTTCTCGTCGGAGGTATCCACGATGGCACGTGCGGTCGGTATCGACCTCGGTACGACTAACTCGGTCGTCAGCGTTCTGGAGGGCGGCGAGCCCACCGTCATCACGAACGCCGAGGGCGCCCGGACCACGCCGTCCGTCGTCGCCTTCGCCAAGAACGGCGAGGTGCTCGTCGGCGAGGTCGCCAAGCGCCAGGCGGTCACCAACGTCGACCGGACCATCCGCTCGGTCAAGCGCCACATGGGCACCGGGTGGAAGATCAACCTGGACGGCAAGGACTTCAACCCCCAGCAGATCAGCGCCTTCATCCTGCAGAAGCTGAAGCGCGACGCCGAGGCGTACCTGGGCGAGACGGTCACCGACGCGGTGATCACCGTCCCGGCGTACTTCAACGACTCCGAGCGCCAGGCCACCAAGGAGGCCGGCGAGATCGCGGGCCTGAACGTCCTGCGCATCGTCAACGAGCCCACCGCGGCCGCCCTGGCCTACGGCCTGGACAAGGACGACCAGACCATCCTGGTCTTCGACCTCGGCGGCGGCACCTTCGACGTCTCCCTGCTGGAGATCGGCGACGGGGTCGTCGAGGTGAAGGCCACCAACGGTGACAACCACCTCGGTGGTGACGACTGGGACCAGCGCGTCGTCGACCACCTGGTGAAGACCTTCCAGGCCGGCCACGGTGTCGACCTGTCCAAGGACAAGATGGCCCTGCAGCGTCTGCGTGAGGCTGCCGAGAAGGCCAAGATCGAGCTGTCCTCGTCCTCCGAGACCTCGATCAACCTGCCCTACATCACGGCCTCCGCCGAGGGCCCGCTGCACCTGGACGAGAAGCTCACCCGCGCCCAGTTCCAGCAGCTCACCGCCGATCTGCTGGAGCGCTGCAAGGTTCCGTTCCACAACGTCATCAAGGACGCCGGCATCGCGCTGTCCGAGATCGACCACGTGGTCCTGGTCGGTGGCTCCACCCGCATGCCGGCCGTCGCCGAGCTCGTCAAGGAGCTGACCGGCGGTCAGGACGCCAACAAGGGCGTCAACCCGGACGAGGTCGTCGCCATCGGCGCCGCCCTGCAGGCCGGTGTCCTCAAGGGTGAGGTCAAGGACGTCCTGCTGCTCGACGTCACCCCGCTGTCCCTCGGCATCGAGACCAAGGGCGGCATCATGACCAAGCTGATCGAGCGCAACACGACGATCCCGACCAAGCGCTCGGAGATCTTCACCACGGCCGAGGACAACCAGCCGTCCGTGCAGATCCAGGTCTACCAGGGCGAGCGCGAGATCGCCGCGTACAACAAGAAGCTCGGCATGTTCGAGCTGACCGGCCTGCCGCCGGCCCCCCGCGGCCTGCCGCAGATCGAGGTCACCTTCGACATCGACGCCAACGGCATCATGCACGTCGGCGCCAAGGACCTCGGCACCGGCAAGGAGCAGCGGATGACCGTCACCGGCGGCTCCTCGCTGCCGAAGGACGAGGTCGACCGCATGCGCCGCGAGGCCGAGCAGTACGCGGAGGAGGACACCAAGCGCCGCGAGGCCGTCGAGACCCGCAACCAGGGCGAGCAGCTCGTCTACTCGACCGAGAAGTTCATCGCCGACAACGCCGACAAGCTCCCGGCCGACGTCAAGACCGAGGTCGAGACGGCGATCACCGAGCTCAAGGAGAAGCTCAAGGGCGAGGACATCGCGGCGATCCGCGAGGCCACCGAGAAGGTCTCCACCACCGCGCAGAAGCTGGGCCAGGCCCTCTACGCGCAGAACGAGGCCGCCGGCGCCCCGGCCGGTGACGCCGCCGCCGGTGCCGCCAAGGACGACGACGTCGTCGACGCCGAGATCGTCGACGAGGACAAGCCCAAGGGCGGTGCGGCATGACGGAGAAGCCGCAGGGCGGCAAGCCCGGCGACGACTCCGCCGCCGAGGAGGCTGTCCTCAAGGCCGCCGAGGAGGCCGTCACGGGTGCCTCCGCCGACGAGCTCGCCGCTGCCAAGCGCGAGGCCGCCGAGCGGACCGCCGACCTGCAGCGCCTCCAGGCCGAGTACCAGAACTACCGCAAGCGGGTCGAGCGCGACCGGATGACGGTCCGTGAGATCGCGGTCTCCAACATCCTGGAGACCCTGATCCCGGTGCTGGACGACATCGGCCGGGGCCGTGAGCACGGCGAGGTGACGGGCGGCTTCAAGTCCGTCGCCGACAACCTGGAGACGGTCGTCGCCAAGCTGGGCCTCCAGCAGTTCGGCAAGGAGGGCGAGCCCTTCGACCCGACCATGCACGAGGCACTGATGCACAGCTACTCCTCGGACGTCACCGAGGACACCTGTGTGCAGATCCTCCAGCCGGGCTACCGGATCGGCGAGCGGATCATCCGCCCGGCGATGGTCGCGGTCGCCGAGCCCCAGCCCGGCAGCCAGACCGCCTCCGGCCCGGACGCCTCCGAGAAGTCGGAGTCCGACAAGGCTGACGGTGCGGCCGAAAGCTGACACCCTGTGCGCTGCGGAGTCGTACGTCGTCCACCAGTACGACGGCCGGCTCCGCAGCGCCGTATCCGGAATCACTGACCGTTATATGTTCTGGCCTGGGAGGTGGCGGCAGCCATGAGCACCAAGGACTACGTGGAGAAGGACTACTACAAGGTCCTCGGGGTGCCCAAGGACGCCACCGCAGCCGAGATCAAGAAGACGTACCGCAAGCTGGCCCGGGAGTTCCACCCCGACGCCAACAAGGGTGACGCCAAGGCCGAGGAGCGCTTCAAGGACATCTCCGAGGCGTACGACGTCCTCTCGGACGAGAAGCGCCGCAAGGAGTACGACGAGGCCAGGTCGCTGTTCGGCTCCGGGGGCTTCCGCAGCGGCGGCGGCCCGGCCGGCGGCAACTACAACTTCGACTTCGGCGACCTGTTCAGCGGCTCGCAGGGCGGCGGGGGCGGCATCGGCGACGTCTTCGGCGGGCTGTTCAACCGCGGCGGCACCCGGCAGGCCCAGCCGCGCCGGGGCGCGGACGTCGAGACCGAGGTCACGCTCAGCTTCGAGGAGGCCGTGGACGGTGCCACCGTCCCGCTCCGGATGACCAGCCAGGCGCCGTGCCGCGTCTGTTCGGGCACCGGGGCCAAGGCCGGCACCACGCCCAGGGTCTGCCCGACCTGCGTCGGCGCGGGCACCGTCAGCCGGGGCCAGGGCGCCTTCGCGCTCTCCGAGCCCTGCCGCGACTGCAAGGGCCGCGGCATGCTCGTCGACGACCCCTGCACCGTCTGCCACGGCAGCGGCCGGGCCAGCTCCGCGCGCACCATGCAGGTCCGGATCCCCGCCGGGGTGCAGGACAGCCAGCGCATCCGGCTCAAGGGGAAGGGCGCCCAGGGCGAGCGCGGCGGCCAGCCCGGCGACCTGTACGTCACCGTCCACGTGGACTCGCACCCGGTCTTCGGCCGCAAGGGCGACAATCTCACCGTGACGGTCCCGGTCAGCTTCCCCGAGGCCGCGCTCGGCGGCACCATCGAGGTGCCGACCCTGGGCGGTCCCGCCGTGAAGCTCAAGCTGCCGCCCGGCAGCGCCAACGGCCTCACCATGCGGGCCCGTGGCAAGGGCGCCACCCGTAAGGACGGCACCCGCGGCGACCTCCTGGTCACCGTGGAGGTCATGGTGCCCAGGAACGTCACCGGCGACGCACTGAACGCACTGGAGCACTATCGCGAGGCCACCGCCTCGGACGACCCGCGAGCCGCCCTCTTCAAGGCGGCGGAGGGAGCGTGACCAGATGAACCAGGACCACATCGGCCCGGGCAACCCGATCGGCGTCGGGCTCGGCGAGGGCCTCCCGGGCGGTCCCCGCCCCGGCCGGGCCGCCGCGGCCCGGCCGGGCCCGGTGGGCAGGGCCAACTACGTGCTGACCGAGGACACCCCGGTCTACGTCATCTCGGTGGCGGCCGAGCTCTCCGGGCTGCACCCGCAGACCCTGCGCCAGTACGACCGCCTCGGTCTGGTCTGCCCGGACCGGACGGCGGGGCGCGGCCGCCGCTACTCCGCCCGCGACATCCAGCAACTGCGCGAGGTCCAGCGGCTGTCCCAGGACGAGGGCATCAACCTGGCCGGCATCAAGCGCATCATCGAGCTGGAGAACCAGGTCACCGCGCTCCAGTCCCGCATCGCCGAACTGGCCGGCTCCCTGGAGGACGCCGCCGCCACCCTCCAGCAGCGCGAGGCCGCCGTCCACGCCTCCTACCGCCGCGACCTCGTCCCGTACCAGCAGGTCCAGCAGTCCAGCGCCCTGGTGGTGTGGCGCCCGAAGCGGTAGAACGAACCAAGCCGTCACAGCCAGCCGCCGGTCATCCTCCTGTCGGGGGGTGCCGGCGGCTTGCTTACGGTGAGAGAGTGCGGTCCGAAGCGGCTTCCGTCCTCCGTGGGGCACAGCAGCTGCCGCGCGGGGCCGACGCCTAGGATCTGCAGAAACGTCTCACTAGGCACACCAGTTCAGCCGACAGCGAGGAGCGACGGATGGGTGGGGCTGAGGATCCCGGTCTCGCATCGACTGGTCATGTCGGACTGTCCGCCGGTGCGCGCGCCCTGTACAAGGCCGCCGTCAGCGCCAACGGGCGGCTGGTCCCCGCCGGCCCTGGAGCCGACAACGATGCGCACCTGAAGGAACTGGTCGACATCGGGCTCCTCGTGCCGGACATGGACGATCCCGGGGTCCTCGTCGCGGTCGACCCCAAACAGCTCGCGGCCGGACTCACCGCCACCTGGCAGCGCAGAGCTCTCGAGTTGCTGACCCGGGCGGCAGCGCTGCCGGCAGACCTCCACGAACTGAGCCAGGCGTACGGCCACATGGGACACGCGTCCCAGAGTGGCGGCCCCGTCGAACACATCCACGGCAAGACGGAGATCAACCGGCGACTGGCGGAGCTGATGGAGAGCAGTACCAAGGAGGTCCTCAGCGCCCAGCCTGGCGGAGGCGCGCGCTCCTTCCCGACCGCCGCCGCGATCGAGCTGGATGTCAACATGCTCCGCCGCGGTGTCACCCGCCGGACGATCTACCAGCCCAGCACCCGCTACTCGGCTCCGACCAGGGAGTACGTGGCGGCAATGACGAAGGAAGGCGGCCAGGTACGCACCCTGGGCGAACCGTTTACCCGCCTGATCGTCGTCGACCGCCTGGTCGCGGTCATTCCCTTCGACGGTGACACCGAACGGGCGGCGGTGGTTCAGGACGACGCCGTCGTCGCCTTCCTGGTCAATCAATTCGATGCCTGCTGGGAACGGGCCATACCGTTTCTCGGCGGCAACGATGTACCCCCCGAAGTGGTCTCACGCCTTCGAAGCAACATCATTCGCATGATGCTTCAGGGGGTCGGACATCGTGTCATCGCCCGCAGCCTGGGACTCAGCGAACGCACACTGGCACGACACATAGCCGAGCTACGTGAGGAGCACGACGCCGAAACGCTCTTCCAGCTCGGCTGGAAGATGTCGGAGAGCCATCGCAGCCTTCCGCATTTCGGCGACAGCGCCGCGGAGTAACCCGGTCTCGTCAGGTCCAGATCACGTCGGCGGCCGGGGACTGCGCCAGCGCGGCGTGGTTCGTCCCGGACACCGGCGCAGGCTGGTGAGTCCCGACCGTGGCACGGGTCCAGATAACATCGACAGCATGCGCCGGCGCCACGCTGAGCAGAACGGTCGCCCCGGCGAGTATGACTGAGGTCACGAAACGACGCGCCTTAAGCACGGGGACCACTTCCCTTCAATAACCGATGCGGTATTTGCCGGCTCCACCATATTCGAGTCGCCGAGCCGGCCAACACCCGCGGGACCCACGGGCCGTCAGCAGACGGCGGCGGCCTACACCCTATGCACCAGACGCAACTTTTGCAGCTCTGACGACCAGCCAGTAGTGCGTCGGGCGTGTCATCTCACTGCCAGGCAGGGAGATGACACCAGGTGCTAGTGGACGCGAGGCCGTCCTCACCGAGACGATCAGTGCACCGTCCAATCGGTCGGAATGGTCACTGTACGGGGGCGAGCGTCAGTGGCGTGGACATGCCTAATAGTTCTGACCTCAGCGAATGTGCAGCAGCATTCCCAATAACCACACCGCCCACCAGGACTTGGCACCCTCGGGCCTTTCCTTCCCGGAGTCGACATGAGTGAGCCCTACCTGCGCCAGCGCGCCGTCCAGACCCCCGAGGGTCGGCGTGCTCGGGTGTTCCTGGCCGCACCGCTGATGCGGCTGACCGGGCCGGCCGACAGCGTGGTGACCCTGGCCAGCCGGACCAGGCTGACCACCCTCCGCTCGACGCTGCTGCGCAGCGGCGCGGCCGTCTACAGCGCTCACCACAGCGACGCCTGGACGGTGGCAGGCCGCGCGCCGGAGCCCCGGGTGCCGTCCGACTTCCGCGCACTGCAGACCGCCGACCTGGTCTTCGCCTACGTCGGCGCCCCGCTCTCGGCCGGCGTGAGCCTGGAACTCGGCTGGGCCTCCGCGCTGCGCAAGCCGGTGGTGCTGCTGGTGGACGAGGCGATCACGCACAACCCGCTGATAGCCACCATCGAGCAGGTCGCGCCCGTGCTGCCGCTGGTCTTCGACGACACCTGGTCGCAGGAGGCGCTGCGCCACACCGTGGAGACCGCGCTCGACTGGGCGGGCATGGCCCTGTCGCTGCGCGAGGGCTTCTGGACCGCCCCCGGCGACGCCTTCCCGACGCCCCGCCAGGAGCCCCAGGTGCCCGGCCCCTTCGGCTACTGGTCGCCCGAGGTCGCGACGGGCTGACCACGACTGGTCACTCACCCGGCGGCACCTCGCTCCCCCGCATCTGCCAGCCGAGCTGGAACAGCGTCTCGGCGTCGTGCAGCTCGCGCAGCCGCGAGATGTGGCCGGCGACCGTGCGCTCGCTCAGCCCCAGGCGGGTCGCGATGACGCGCTGGGTCAGCCCCTGGGCGAGGAGCCGGCCGACCTGGTCGTGGGCCGGGCCCGCGGCACTGCTCCCGGTCCGCCACCGGGCCCGCTCGGCCCGCTCCCAGTCCCGCTCGAACACGCCCACCAGGAAGGCGACCACTGCCGGGTCCTCGATGAAGGCCGCGCTGCTGTGGTCGGCCGCGGCCGGGATCACCGCCACGGTCCGGTCGAAGACGAGCATCCGGGCGAAGGGTTCCGTGAGGATGCGCACCTTCATCCCCCAGCCGCTCATGGTGGCGGCGTACTCGGCCGTGGCCTCGTCTGCCCTGGCCGTGGGCTGGTAGAGCAGCTTGGCCCGGACTCCGTTCTCCAGCATCAGACGGGCCCGCTGGCGCTCCCGCTCGTCGACCAGGACGGCGGCCGGCCTGGCCCCGGGCTGGGCCAGCAGTACCTCCGCCCGGCAGTCGGCCTGGAGCTGGAGGATCCGGTGGCGGATCTCCTCCTTGTCGTCGACGTGCTGCACCTCGCTCGACCTGGCGACCTTGCGCGGGGAGGAGTCGTACGCCTCCGTCAACTCCCCCAGCAGCGCGGGCATCTGCTCGGCCTGGACCAGCATCCGGGTGCCCTCGGCCCGCAGCCGGGTGCTGATCCGCTCACCCACCGAGCGCGGGTTCACCGCCGTCAGCGAGGCGTCCTCGGTGTGGTGGACCAGCAGACCCAGCTCCAGCAGCCGCAGCACCGACGGGGCGTCGGCCTCCGACACCTCCCGGAACGGCACCCGGCCACCCTGTTCCAGCACCGCGAAGTACAGCCCGCGCTCGGACTCGGAAGGCAGCGCGAGGGCGCTCGGTTCACTCACCACAGCCCTCACCCCGCATCAACCAGCCCAGCTGGAAGAGGGTCTGGGCGCCGTAGTGGGCCCGCAGGCGCGCGATGTGGCCGGCGACCGTGCGCTCGCTGAGGCCGAGCCTGGCGGCGACGGCCCGCTGGGTGAGGCCGGCGGCGAGCAGGCGGGCGACCCGGTCGAGGACGGACCGGGTGCCGGGCCGCGCCTTCGGAGCACTCCACCGGGCGGTCTCGGACCTGGCCCAGTCGCGGTCGTAGACGGCGAGCAGGAACGACAGGGCGGCCGGGTCGGTGAAGAAGGCGGCGCGGGGGTGGTCGTCGGCCGCCGGGACGACGGCGACGGCACGGTCCACGATGATCATCCGCTGGAACGGCTCGTCCAGGATCCGGATGTCGCCGCCGTGCTCGGTGATCGCGACCGCGTAGTCGACGGTGGCCGGTTCGGCCAGCACCTGCGGCTGGTAGAGCACCCGCAGCGAAGCGCCGCGCCGCACCAGGCCGAGGTCCTGCCGCAGGGCCAGGGCCATGGTCTCGGGGTTCCTCGGTCCCGGCTGTGCGGTGAGCAGCTCGTGCCTGCAGTCCGCGACGAGCTCGGCGATCCGGTGGCGGATCTGCTCGGCACCTTCGAGGACCACGGGGGCCGGCGGCCGCCCGGGGGTTCTCGGGACGGAGTCGTACGCGCGGGCCAGCCCGTCCAGGGCCGCCGGAAGCCCCTCGGCCTCCAGCAGCAGTCGGGTGGCCTGCGAGCGCATCCTGACGCCGGCCTGTTCGGCGACGGCGCGCGGGCTGACCGCGAGGTACGAGTCGCCGACGGGGTTCTCCACCAGCAGGCCGATGCGGACCAGCTCGTCGCGGGCCGCCCGGTCGGCTCGGGGAACGCTGCCGGCCGGTATCCGGCCGCCTTCGGCGAGCACCGCCAGGTAGAACCGGCGGGCGGCGGCACCGGGCATTCGGGGTCCCTGGTCCGCCTTCGGATCCGCAGCCACTTCGAGCACTCCCTGCCGACTTCCCTCTGCCGTTCCCCGCTGTCCCCTGCCGTCTGATCATGATCTCAGCAGGCTCGACCGGCGAAAGTGCTGGAGCCCCGTGGCGGCGGGCTTCCCCGGCCAGGCGCGGTCGCACTCTGAAGCCCCTGGGAAGCCCACCGCGGCACGCCATTGCCGAGGCGATTCCAGCGAGGCGGAGCAGCAACGCCTCGCCGGCTCCGGCTCCGGGGGCCATCACCACACATGGCGTCCCAGCCGGCGCTCCTCACTCCGATGCGTCGGCATGGTCGTGACCTGCGCACCGACGGCGAAGAGCAAGTCGCCGTCCTCAGGCTGCGGTTGCCTGGACGACCTGGCGTGGCTCCACCCTCACAGTGCGGCGACGGTGGAACAAGTGGCGCTGTGCTGCAGGTTCGCGCAAGTGCAGGAACCTGCAGCGCAACCGGTGCGCCGATCAGGGTATTTGTACGGGTTCACTGCTGTTTGCGGTAGGCGGAGGCTGTCTTGACAGCCGGCCAAACGGTCGTTCGGTACGGGTTCCCGGACGGTCGAGGTCCGACACACGACACACAACACACGACAGCCGACAGCCGGGCGCCCGGCTGTCGGCTGTCGGCTGTCGGCTGTCGGCTGTCGGCTGTCGGGGTTCAGCGCAGCAGCCGCCCGGCCGCGAGGCCGCTGACGGTGCGGGTACCGGCCACCGCCCAGGCCGCGAGGAGCAGCAGGTACAGCGCGGCGGCGAGGGCGGTGAAGCCGCCGAAGCCGGTGTGGCGGGCGAGGCCCGCGCTGCCGGTGACCATGGTGCCGATCGGGAAGGTGAAGGCCCACCAGGTCATCGCGAACGGCATCTCGGCGCGCCAGGCCCGCAGGTTGGCGGCCACGGCGATGCCGAGCCAGAGCAGTGCGAAGCCGGTCATGGCGGTGCCGAACAGGATCGCGAAGGCGCTCGCGGCCCCGGCGAGCGGCGGAGCGGCGAGCCTGGCCGCGTCGGCGAGCTGGTTGACGGCGGTGGTGGACTGGCCGAGCGGGCCGAGGACCAGGAAGAGCGACGGGGTGAGCACCAGCGCGGGCAGCTTGCTGTGCACCAGCCCGGCGAGGACCACCGGCAGCAGCGCGAGCACGGCCAGCAGGCTGGCGCCGAACAGCGCGTAGCAGCCGTAGAGCACGGCGGCCCGCCACGGCTCGGGCAGATGCGGGACGAGTGCCGGGCCGAGGGCGGCGGCCACCATCGGGGCGACCACCGGGAGCAGCCAGGTGGGATTGGCCTTGAGGGCGGAGAGCTCGTGCCGGGTGATCATCAGGTACGGGATGCCGGCGGCCACCGCGATCGCGTACACCGTTCCGACGCTCCAGAGCACCAGGTCGACGGCGACCGCCGGGGCCGTCCCGATCAGCCGGGAGCCGAGGGCGAGGGTGCCGTACCCGACGGCGAGCAGCGCCATCGGCGGGCAGCCGTAGAAGACGGCGGTGGCCGGGTTGTCCAGCAGCTGGGCGCGGGCGGCCTCGCGGTGCCGCAGGAAGTGCACGGCCCGGCCGGCGACCAGCAGCGCGAGGGCGGCGGACGAGAGCAGCCAGACCAGTTCGCCGAAGCCGAGCAGTCCGGGCAGGTGGAGCGGGAGGGCGGCCGACCCGTTGGCCACGATCGCGGTACCCATCACGGCGGCGTACCAGTTCGGACCGAGCTGGGCGAGGTCGAGCCGGTACGCCGAGGGGCGGGGCGCGGAGCCGTCGGCCGAGGAATTGCGGGGGTCGGTGCCGAGCGGCTGCGACGGGCCGGGGTCGGTGCCGAGCGGCGGTGACGGGAGGGGGTCGGTGCTGAGGGTGGCCATGACCCCACCGTGCCGGGCCGGTCGGGGGCGCGGTAGCGCGGCCCGGCCTATGGGGACATAGCCTGGCTCTATGGCCCTCTCCCCGCACGTACCCGAACTCGGCGCGCTGGAGTTGCTGCTCGCGGTGGCCCGGCTGGGCAGCGTGGGCCGGGCGGCGGCGGAGCTGGGCGTGAGCCAGCCGGCCGCGAGCGCGCGGATCAAGGGGATGGAGCGGCAGATCGGGGTCGCACTGCTGGAGCGGTCGCCGCGCGGTTCGCGTCCGACCGAGGCCGGGCAGCTGGTGGTGGACTGGGCCCGCCACGTGGTGGAGGCGGCCCAGGCGCTGGACGCGGGCATCGACGCGCTGCGCGGGAGCCGGGACGCCCGGCTGCGGGTGGTGGCCAGCCTGACCGTCGCCGAGTACCTGATGCCGGGCTGGCTGCTGGCCCTGAACGAGGCCAGTCCGGGTACGGCGGTGACGCTGCGGACGGCCAACTCCGCCGATGTCGCCGCCCATGTGCTGGCCGGGCACGCGGACCTCGGCTTCGTGGAGGGCCCGCGGACACCCCCCGGGCTCTCCGGCGCGGTGGTGGCCGCCGACCGGCTGGTGGTCGTGGTCGCGCCGGGCCATCCGTGGACCCGCCGTTCGGCGATCACCGGGCCGGAGCTCGCGGCGACCCCGCTGGTCCTGCGCGAACCCGGGTCCGGCACCCGCGAGGTGCTCGACCGGGCACTGGCACCCTTCGGCGGTACGGCGCCGCCCCGGCTCGAACTGGCCTCCACCACCGCCCTCAAGGCCGCCGCGATGACCGGCGCCGGACCGGTCTGCCTGAGCGAACTGGCCGTGGGCGAGGAGCTGGCGACCGGACGGCTGGTGTCGGTCCCGCTGGACGGCATCGACCTGCACCGCCCGCTGCGCGCCGTCTGGCCCACCGGCCACCGCCCCGCCGGGCCCGCCCGCACCCTCCTCGGGCTCACCCGCAGACGCGGCCAGGCGCCGGGGTGAGGACCCGGGGCACGCGGGGATCAGGAGTCCCGGCCCGGCACCCGGGCACCGCGTCGCGCACGGACCGCCACGCACGGACCGCCGCACCCTGGCGTTCGGAAAGCTGAGTGGAATAGACTCAACTTAGTGCATGCTGCATGAGTCACATGCCGTACGAGTCACACCGATGAGAGGAGCATGCAAACAGTGGATGCCGGCAAGTTCACCAGCAAGACGCAGGACGCCCTGTCCGCCGCGATCCGCCAGGCCAGCGCCGCAGGTAACCCGGACGTCAAGCCGGTGCACGTCCTGCTGGCCCTGCTGGAGCAGCCCGAGGGCATCGCCCGCCCGCTGCTCGAAGCCGTCGGCGCGGACGTCGCCGCCGTGACCGCCGCCGCCCGCCGGCAGCTCACCGCGCTGCCCAGTGCCCAGGGCTCGACCGTGTCCGCCCCGCAGCTCGCCCGGGACACCATGGCGGTGCTCACCGAGGCCGGCAAGCGCGCGGAGGATTTGGACGACCAGTACCTCTCCACCGAGCACCTCCTGGTCGGCCTGGCCGCCGAGGGCGGCTCGGTCGCCGATCTGCTGAAGCAGCACGGCGCCACGGCCAAGGCGCTGCTGGCCGCGTTCAAGGACGTCCGGGGCAGTGCCCGGGTCACCTCGCCCGACCCGGAGGGCACGTACAAGGCGCTGGAGAAGTACGGCACCGACCTCACCCAGGCCGCCCGCGACGGCAAGCTCGACCCGGTGATCGGCCGGGACCAGGAGATCCGCCGGGTGGTGCAGGTGCTCTCCCGCCGGACGAAGAACAACCCGGTGCTGATCGGCGACCCCGGCGTCGGCAAGACCGCCGTGGTCGAGGGGCTGGCCCAGCGGATCGTCGCGGGCGACGTGCCGGAGTCGCTGCGCGGCAAGCGGCTGGTGGCGCTGGACCTCGGCGCGATGGTCGCGGGCGCCAAGTACCGGGGCGAGTTCGAGGAGCGCCTGAAGGCCGTCCTGAACGACATCAAGTCCAGCGACGGCCAGGTCGTCACCTTCATCGACGAGCTGCACACCATGGTCGGCGCGGGGGCCGGCGGCGACTCCGCGATGGACGCGGGCAACATGCTCAAGCCGATGCTGGCCCGCGGCGAGCTGCGGATGGTCGGCGCCACCACGCTGGACGAGTACCGCGAGCGGATCGAGAAGGACGCCGCGCTGGAGCGCCGTTTCCAGCAGGTCCTGGTCGGCGAGCCGAGCGTCGAGGACACCATCGCGATCCTGCGCGGCCTCAAGGGCCGGTACGAGGCGCACCACAAGGTGCAGATCGCCGATGCCGCCCTGGTCGCCGCGGCCACCCTCTCCAACCGCTACATCACCGCCCGCTTCCTGCCCGACAAGGCGATCGACCTGGTGGACGAGGCCGCCTCCCGGCTGCGGATGGAGATCGACTCCTCTCCGGTCGAGATCGACCAGCTCCAGCGCTCCGTGGACCGGCTGCGGATGGAGGAGCTGGCGCTGGAGAAGGAGTCCGACCCGGCGTCCGTCGAGCGTCTCGACCGGCTGCGCCGCGATCTCGCCGACAAGCAGGAGCAGTTGAGCACCCTCAACGCCCGCTGGGAGCAGGAGAAGAAGAGCCTCAACCGGGTCGGCGAGCTCAAGGAGCGCCTGGACGACCTGCACGGCCTGCTCGAACGGGCCCAGCGCGACGGCGACTTCGAGCGCGCCTCGAAGCTGATGTACGCCGAGATCCCCGCCGCCGAGCAGGAGTTGGCGGACGCCCAGGCCAGGGCGGCGGACGAGGACGCCGGCACCTCCATGGTCAAGGAGGAGGTCGGCCCGGACGACGTCGCCGATGTGGTCGCCTCCTGGACGGGCATCCCGGCCGGCCGCCTGCTGGAGGGCGAGAGCGCCAAACTCCTGCGCATGGAGGAGGAGCTGGGCCGCCGCCTGATCGGCCAGACCGAGGCCGTGCGGGCCGTCTCCGACGCCGTGCGCCGTACCCGGGCAGGTCTCGCCGACCCGGACCGCCCGACCGGGTCCTTCCTCTTCCTCGGCCCGACCGGCGTCGGCAAGACCGAACTCGCCAAGGCCCTCGCCGACTTCCTCTTCGACGACGAGCGGGCGATGGTCCGGATCGACATGAGCGAGTACGGCGAGAAGCACTCGGTCTCCCGCCTGGTCGGCGCCCCGCCCGGGTACGTCGGCTACGAGGAGGGCGGCCAGCTCACCGAGGCCGTCCGGCGCCGTCCGTACAGCGTCGTGCTGCTGGACGAGGTGGAGAAGGCCCACCCGGAGGTCTTCGACGTCCTGCTCCAGGTCCTGGACGACGGCCGCCTCACCGACGGCCAGGGCCGGACGGTGGACTTCCGCAACGCGATCCTGATCCTCACCTCCAACCTCGGCAGTCAGTTCCTGGTGGACCCGAGCACCCCGGAGGAGCGCAAGAAGGCGCTGGTGCTGGACACCGTGCGCGGCGCCTTCAAGCCCGAGTTCCTCAACCGGCTCGACGACATCGTGGTCTTCGACGCCCTCGGCACCGCCGAACTGAGCCGGATCGTGGACCTCCAGGTCGCCGGGCTCGGCGAGCGGCTGCGCGAACGCCGCCTCACCCTGGAGGTCACCGAGGCGGCCCGCGACTGGCTGGCACTGACCGGCTACGACCCGGCGTACGGGGCCCGGCCGCTGCGGCGGCTGGTGCAGTCCGCGATCGGCGACCAGCTGGCACGGGCGATCCTGTCCGGCGAGGTCCGCGACGGGGACACCGTGGTGGTCGAGCGCGACGAGGCGGGCGACCGGCTCGCCGTACGGTCCCGGCACCCGGTCACCTCACTGGAGAAGTGACCCCCCGGGGCTGGAGAGGCAACCCTTCGGGGGCCGGGACCACGCACGTCCCGGCCCCGTCCCGGGAGCTGCCGGGACGGTCAAACCGGCCGGTTACGGATCTTCCGGGCGGACGCGCGGCCGTCCCCTGTGTCGCGGGCCGGGAATGAGGCAGGATGGGGACATGGAAGGGCGGCCCCTCAGTCCCAGCCACCCTTGTGAACTGAGAATACGAAGGACCTCCCATCATGAGCATCGACCCGTCGTCCATCCCCTCCTTCGGCGCGCCGCAGCCCCCGCAGGGCGGCCAGCCCGGTGGCGGCCCGGCCGGCCCGCCGCCCGTGGTGGTCCCCGACCAGGCCCTGGTGACGCAGCTGCTCGACCAGATGCAGCTCAAGCACCTGGTGGACGATGAGGGCGACCTCACCGCGCCCTGGGACGGCTTCCGCGTCTACTACATGTTCCGCGGCGAGCAGAAGGAGCTCTTCGCGGTCCGCGCCTTCTACGACCGCGCGTACCCGCTCGAGGACAAGCACGAGATCCTCGACCTGATCGACGAGTGGAACCGCGAGACGCTCTGGCCCAAGGTCTACACCCACACCCACGAGGACGGCGTGGTCCGCCTGATCGGCGAGGCCCAGATGATCGTCGGCACCGGCGTCAACCTGGACTACTTCGTCACCACCACGGCCAACTGGACCCAGGCCGCGGTCGGCTTCGAGCAGTGGATCGTCGAGCGCCTCGGCCTGCAGAAGGAGATCGAGGGCGAGCAGGGCGAGGGCGAGGGCGACGTCTCCGACGAGGGCTGACCTCACCCGCACACGGCCACGGGCCCGCCACCCCGACCTGGGGTGGCGGGCCCGTCGCGTCCTGCCCGACACTCACCGCGGGGGGCTTGTCCTGACACCGTCCGTGGCCGGAGGATGACACCCGACGACGAGCTGTGAGGAGCCGGGATGGGTGCGAGGCCGCTGTTGAACCGCCGGCTGGCGGGGCTGGGTACGACGATCTTCGCGGAGATGTCCGCGCTGGCCACCGCGACCGGCTCGATCAACCTCGGACAGGGCTTCCCGGACACCGACGGCCCGCGCGAGATCGCCGAGGCCGCCGCTCAGGCCGTACTGACCGGGCACGGCAACCAGTACCCGCCCGGCCCCGGGATCCCCGAGCTGCGGCAGGCCGTCGCCGAGCACCGGCAGCGCTTCTACGGCCTCTCCTACGACCCCGACACCGAGGTGCTGGTCACCGCCGGCGCCACCGAGGCCATCGCCGCCGCCCTGCTCGCCCTGCTGGAGCCCGGCGACGAGGTGATCGCCTTCGAGCCCTTCTACGACTCCTACGCCGCCTGCATCGCCATGGCCGGCGCCGTCCGCGTTCCCCTCACCCTGCGCGCCCCCGGCTTCCGCCCCGACCTGGACGAGCTGCGCGCCCTGATCACCCCGCGCACCCGGCTGCTGCTGCTCAACACCCCGCACAACCCGACCGGCACCGTCCTCACCCCCGACGAGCTCGCCGGCATCGCCCGCCTCGCCGTCGAACACGACCTCCTGGTCGTCACCGACGAGGTCTACGAGCACTTGGTCTTCAGCGGCGCCCACCACCCGCTCGCCGCCCTCCCCGGCATGCGCGAGCGCACCGTCTCCATCTCCTCCGCCGGCAAGACCTTCTCCTTCACCGGCTGGAAGGTCGGCTGGGTGACCGCCGCCGCGCCGCTGGTCGCAGCCGTCCGCACCGCCAAGCAGTACCTGACCTACGTCAGCTCGGGCCCCTTCCAGTACGCCGTCGCCCAGGCCCTGCGCCTGCCCGACAGCTACTTCGAGGACTTCCGCGCCGACCTCGCCCGCAAGCGCGACCTGCTCGCCGACGGACTGTCAGCCGCCGGGTTCCAGGTCCACCGCCCCCAGGGCACGTACTTCATCACCACCGACATCACCCCGCTCGGCGAGAAGGACGGCCTGGAGTTCTGCCGCGCCCTCCCCGAACGCTGCGGCGTCGTCGCCATCCCCAACTCGGTCTTCTACGACGACACCGAGGCCGGACGCAGCCTCGTCCGGTTCACCTTCTGCAAGAAGGACGAGGTGCTGCAGGAAGCCGTCAAACGCCTCCAGCGGCTCTGACCGCAACCGTGGCCGGGTCTACTGCGGCGCCAGCGGCATGGCCTCGAACCCGTCGAACAGGTAGGCGTACACCTGCGCGAGATAGACCGTCAGCTCCTGCTCGTCGGGGAATCGGACGTAGGTGAGCCGGTACCACTGATCAACCGTCAGCGGCCGCTGCTGCACGAGGTGCAGCAGCCCGGACCGGACGGTCTCGCGGTAGTCGGGCCAGGCGGCGTCGAAGGTCTCCCGCAGCATGCCGAGATCGTCCACCGCCTCCACCCCGAGCAGACCGGCACAGAAGTGGACGAAACGCCGATCGACCCCGGGCACGTCGAGCCCGAGTTCGGCCAGCGGGACGGTGGTCGGGTCGATCGCCCCACCCGGGTAGGGGTAGAGGGTGGTGTTCCAGAGCTGATCCTCGTCGGCCGGTCCGTCCGGACCCACGCCCGCGGCCGGACGGTACACGCCGTACAGCAGGCCGAGCGTCATGAAATCCCCGTAGACGTAATTGATCTCACCATCGGGGCCGTACGGATTCACCGGGTCGATCGCAATCGCCGTGGCTTTACCGAGGCAGTCCAGAAATCGCCCGTAGACCGCCTCGAACGGAAGGATCGGCGCGAGGTCGTGCCCCTTCAGCGCCGCCGCCCGCAACGCGTCCTCGGCCTGGACGAGCGCCTCCTCGGAATCGAAACGGCTGGCCCACGGGCCGGTACGGGGCGGAAGTTCATCTCGAAGGGGCATGCCTGACGCTCCAGTCGCTGCGCGGTCGGGGATCCATCATCTCGCACGGTCGGGGCATCATTTCCACTCCGACCAGAAGCGGCGGTCGTCCGGCGGGTGGCGATCCGGATCGGGGACCGTCGGCGGGTCCACCCGGTTTCCGTAGAAGTAGTCGTAGACATCGAGCAAATATCCGTAGAGCTCCCCCTCGGAGAAGAACTGGAATCCGGTGAGACCCAGCCAGTCCTTCGTCGAAGCGGGCTGCTGCTCCAGCAGGTATTCCAAGCTGACCTGGACGCGGTGCGCGAACTCACTTCCGTCAGCGGCATACGCCTTGAATTCGTCGATCTCATGGATCATCTCAAGACCGAAACAGGATCGGTAGAACCTCCGGATTCTTTCGTCCTGCTGCCAGCCGGGAACATCCCAGAAACTCCAGCGAACCGGCGGCACCTTCATCTCGCACATTCCCCTCTCCAGGACTCACCAATCACAGCAACCCCTGATGACGGGTCCGATTGTGCCTCGTGCTCGGCTGCGGGAACATCGTGTGGAGATTGAACCCGCCCTTACCGTCCGGCCTGTACACCGCGATGATCTCAGCCCCCTTGAAGTTCACTTCCCGATAGTTGATCTTCTTGCCTGACATCGGATTGTCCGGGTCGATATAGTACCCTCGAAACTTTCCCTGATGCCCGCCGGGACCCCAGACGTCACTCGGCGAGAACTTGACCTCATAGGGCGGTCCAGCCGGTATTCGATCATGCGCATAGCGCTCCGCATACATGAACGACTCCTTGTCCTTGAACGCCGTTGAATACCGGTCACAGGTATGGTTCATCGGGTTTCCGTGCCTATCCCTCTTTTCCTTGTCATAGTAAAGCTGCGGCGGACTGAGGCGCTGATGCGCGTCAGGCCCGTGCAACGGGTCGATCTTCTCGTTCGATCGGATGAACCCGTCCTCATCCTTGGCCCAGCGGATAACCTGCTTCGGCGGCTGCTTCACGGGAAAACCGCGATCGTTGAGTTTCGGCTTCTGCGGGACGTTCACCGTCTCCTCGATCGGGCGACCCAACCGATCCTTCAGCTGTTGGTCTGTCACCTTGAGGTGGCGACCCACGCCATGTCCCTGCCGCTCCAGCTCGCCGATCCGCTCGTCGACCCGACGCTGGTACAGAGCACGGAGCCCCTTCTTCCCAGGCACGGACTGCCCCGGGGCCAGCTTCACCCCGTGCTTGCCGAGCGAAGTGCCGTTACTCATCAGGCTCTTGTGGACAGCACTCTCTGCCTCGTCGAGGTTCTTCTTCGTGATCTCCAGACCACGCCCGATCGAGCGATGGGCGCCCGCCATCGCCTTCGACATGTCCCCGATCATCGAGTCGATAACCGGCCGGACAGCCTTCTGCACGACCTGACCGAGCTTGCCCCTCCCCAGCACCTTTCCCCTGGTCCGCGAGTCCAGGTTGCGCGAGTGGCGCTCCACCCGCTCCGCGTGCTCGTGCGCCTTCCTACCGGCCTGGCCAAGTGCCTCCCGATCGGCCCTGAAGCCCCCACTCATGCACCACCCCCGGTACCCAGCGCCGCCTCGACACCGTGGAAGACCAACCCGGAGACGGCCTGCTCGATAGCTGCTTGGAAGGGCTCGATCGCAGTGGAGACCAACTCACCGATCACGACGCTCTCGATTTCCTGGATGATCGCGTTGACGATCCGCTTTCCGGCCTCGATGATCAACGCCTCGGCCGCTGCGGCGGCCCCCATCGTCGCCACTGCTGCTGCGGCTGCTGCCGCCATCTCGGCTGCCATCGCAACCAGTTGGGCAACCACCGCACCCTTGGCCACGACGACCGCACCGGCCGCGACCTCAAGGCCGGTCGCCAGTACGCCGCAACAGTCGATCAGGACTGTCAGGTGCCCGCTGGACGCCTGCCCCCAACGGCTCATCAGCGCCTCGTAGGAGGCGCCTTCGTATGCTCCGCCGAGATTCTTCAGCAGGATGTCGGTGTCGCCATGGGACTCCGCCATCCCTTCGGCGAACTCCCGGACGTGCTGGGCCCACTCACGCAACTCGTCCTCATCGATGTCAGGCCAGTTGAGGCCCATTAGATCCATGATCCACACGAGTTCTGACGGCAGCTCTATCGACAAGTCCAGATCCCCCCATTCATGACAGAACATATGAACGCGCGTGGCACCCGAACCGTTCCATGCGATCTGGCAACAGGGCTTGGGACAGCACAACCCCAACCCCTGATCATCAAACCGATCAAGCGGTGGCCGAGACCGTGGAACACCAACCGGGCACCGCTTCCTGAATGGCCACCCGGAAGAGCTCGACCACCGTCGAGGCCAACTCGCCGGTGACGACGCTCTCCATCTCCTGGCTGATCGCGTTCACGATCCGCTTTCCGACCTCGCCGATCAACGCCTCGGCCGCTGCCGCCGCGCCCAACGTGGCCACCGAAGCGGCAGCTGCAGTGGCCATCTGGGCTGCCGTCGCAACCAGTTGGGCAATCACCGCGCCCTTGGCCACGACGACCGCCCCAGCCGTGACCGCCAGACCGGCCGCCAAGACGCCACAGCAATCGATCAGTACGGTCATGTGGCTGGTGGACGCCTGGCCCCACCGCGCGGTGAGAGCGTCGCAGGAGAACCCCATGGGCTCCGGCCAGGTTCTTCAGCAGCGGTCCGTGTCGTCCTGGCCCCTGTCATCTCCTCGGCCAACTCACGGACGTGCTGGACTCGTTCACACACTGACCCTCATCGCTGTCAGGCCGGTTCAGACCCATCGGGTCCGTGATCCACACGGGCTCCGACGGTGACTCGATCGACTGGACCGGCTCGCCGCCGCACAGGAGCGGGACAGAACAGACGGACGCTCTGATCATCAGACTGATCAACCAGTCGCCCTGGTGCGCGCTTCCGGCACTCGTGCGTACGAATGTCCGCCACCGGCAGCTGACGGCCGCGCAGGCGGCGGGCGGATGGGGCGGTGAGTGGTGGAGCCGTGTCGGTCATCTGCAGAAAGCTGCTTTCCATGAAAGTACTTTGCAGGAAAGGCTTCTGATCCGATCTTCGACATAGGGGAGCGCGCGGCTCACGACAGCCCCTCTGCCCCCACCGGCCCCCAGGCGTGCGAAGCGCGCGCGAGGCTTGCACGGCGCACACCCTGCGCGAATGGGCGCGCATCGGACAGAGTCGTTCCCTGCTCCGATCAGACCGTGAACGCGGCTGCGTCCGGAACGGTGAATGCCCGACAAAGATGGGTAAATCCCTGACGGACCCGGAGAATTCGTGCTTCTCTGCTGCTGAATCTCCAGCCGGAATCCTTCCTTCCACGGTCGGCCGCGCCAGGGACCGCACAGCCTCTAACAGCTCGCCCATCGGCGGAGTCTGATGCTGCTCGGCCGGCGCGCACGGAGCTGAAACGCGGAGCCGAGCATGCTCACCACACTGCAGACCTCCTACACGGACACCCGCGCCGGTGACCTGGCCTGGTGCCTGGGCGGCGATCCGCTGCCCGCGCTCGCGGTGCGCAATCTGAGACTTGACACCCCGGACTTCCGGGACGGCGAAGCGGCCCAGGACGGTCGGGGCGGCCCGGACGGCCGGGACGGCCGAGCGGGCCAGGACGCCCGGACGCCGCTGGCCGGCGGCACCCTGCAACTGCGCCTGCTCGGCGCCTCGCACCAGGTGATCCTGGCGGCGGGGCCGGGCGAGTGCCTGGAGACCGTCGCCTGCATGCCGGGGCGGCAGACCCCGCTGCCGGCGCGGGTGGCCAAGCAGGTGGCGGGCTGGGAGTACGAGTTCGCCGCCCGGATCGAGGAGCTCCCGCCGCACATCTTCGCCGCGCGGGCCCAGGAGCTGCTGGCGCTGGTCGAGGGGCACCCCCGGGCGCTGGCCGGGATCTTCCCCGGCGACCCGAGCGCCTTCACCGCCCTGATGGCCCAGGGCGACCCGGACCACGTCCTGTGGCGGACCTGGCACGCGTACCCGCAGGAGGGCCGCCTGGTCTGCACCCGCTCCTCCCTGGTGGTGCGCGGCGTTCCTTCGGGCGCGCATGGTCCGGGAGTTCACTCCGACGGGTCACGCGGGTAATCCGTGCTGGTGAGTCGTCAACTCCGCGTGCGGCATTGTCCGTCGAATGGGCGCAGCCTCCGATGCCGTACGTCGCCTAGCGTTTGTTCATGATCAACCAATCGGCGGGACCGCCGGTGCAGCCGGGCCTCGACTCCGAAGACCCTGCCCTGATCGGCCAGATCGGGGCACGGGCGATCCGCGCCCGGGACGCCATACCGAGCGGACGGCTGCGTCGGCCCGCCCGGCCGCTGGTGCTGCTCGCCGCGTTCGTCTGTGCGGCGTGCGGTCTGGTCTACGAGCTCGAACTGGTCGCCCTCGGCGGCTACTTGCTCGGCGACTCGGTGACCCAGACCTCCGTGGTGCTGTCGGTCATGGTCTTCGCGATGGGCGTCGGTTCGCTGCTCGCCAAGCGGATGGCCCGCCGCCCGGCCACGGCCTTCGCCGTGATCGAGTGCGCGCTGGCCCTGGTCGGCGGCCTCTCGGTGCTGGTGCTGTACTCCTGCTGGGCCTGGCTCGACCGGTACGGGGCGACCACGGCCGGTCTGGTCGGGATGACCTTCGTGATCGGTGTGCTGATCGGGGCCGAGATCCCGCTGCTGATGACACTGATCCAGCGGATCCGCCGGGAGGACGCGGGGCGTGCCGCCGCTGACCTGTTCGCCGCCGACTACGTCGGCGCGTTGATCGGCGGGCTGGCCTTCCCGTTCCTGCTGCTGCCCACCTTCGGCCAGGCCGCCGGGGCACTGCTGACCGGAGCGGTGAACGCCGTCGCGGGAGCAGCCGTGGTGCTCTGGCTCTTCCGCGAGGAGCCGCCGCCCCGGGCCCGGCTGCTGCTCTGGACCGGCTGCGGCCTGGTGCTGGCCGCCCTGGCCGCCGCGGCCGCCTTCACCGGCGCGATCGAACGGGCCGCCCGGCACGCCCTCTACGGCACGCAGGTCCGCTTCGCGACCCAGAGCCGGTTCCAGGAGATCGTGCTGAGCGGGCCCGCCCGGCCTGCCGATGCCACCTCTGCGGACGCCGCCGTCGATGCCGCCTCTGCGGACGCCGCCAAGGCCGCCCGCCGGGTACCGCCGCGACGCGGGACCGCCCCGTTCGACGGCACCGCGCCGCTGGAACTGCTCCTGGACGGCCGACTGGCCGTCTGCGGCCCCGACGAGTACCGGGACCACGAGGCGCTGGTGCACCCCGCACTGGCGTCCGGTCCCGGTGCACGGGTCCTGGTGCTCGGCGGGGACGGCCTGGCACTGCGCGAGGTGCTGCGGCACGCCCGGGTCCGGTCGGTGGTGGTGGTCGAGCAGGACCCGGCGCTGCCCGCCCTGGTGCGGGACGACCCGGCGCTCAGCGCACTCAGCGAGCACGCCTTCGACGACCCGCGCGTCCGGCTGGTCGCCGCCGACCCGCTGCACTGGCTGCGCTCCGACCGGGAGTCGGCCGACGAGCCGTTCGACGTGGTCGTCTCGGACCTGCCCGGGGCCGAAGGGCGTCGCGGCGAGAAGTACGCGTCGCTGGAGTTCTACGGCCTCGCGGCGCGCCACCTGGCACCGCACGGGCGTCTGGCGGTGCGGACCGGCCCGGTCGGACCCGCGCTCTGGTCGGCCGAGGCCGGGCTGCGGGAGGCCGGGCTGCGCACCGTCCCGTACGAGGGAGCGGGCGGTCCGCACCACTGCTCGGGGGAACCGCTCCCCGGTCCGGCCTTCGTGCTGGCCGCCCGGGAGCAGCCCGTCCTGGACCTCGGCACGGATGCCCCGGCACCGCGCTCGCTGACGGCCGAGGGGCTGCGCACCGCCGCCCGGTTGCTGGCCGACCGCCGTCCGTCCGAGGTCCCGGCCCCGATCACGCTGCTCGGCTGACCGTCGGCGGCCCGGCGGTCGCAGCGGGCCGACCGTTGCGCCACCCACCGCAGCTGCACGAACGCACAACGTGAGCCGGTCGGGCGACCGGGCCGCCCCGGCCGGACGAACCTGCCCGCTAGCTCTCGTCCCGGCCGGACGGGTCGGTAGGCTCGCGGGCATGGAGCATGAGGTTGTCGTCCCGCTGCCGGCCACCGTCGTCCAGCAGGCGATGCAGGATCCGGAACTGCTGGTCCGCTGCGTCCCTGGGCTGAGCACCGACGCCGAGGAGGAAGCCGACGCCGGCGCCGCCCCGGACACCCAGAAGAACACCAGGAAGTCCGGCAAGGGCGGCCGGAAGAACACCAAGAAGGCCGCCGCACGGTACGCCTTCGGCGACGAGATCGGCGGAAGGCTCCGGCTGCGGATCGGCGGCTCGACCATCACCTACCGGGGCGTGCTCTCGCTGATCGAGGGGCGGGAGGGTGTCCTCACCGCGTTCGCCGAGGGCCAGGAGTCCCGGGGCAGCGGCGAGGCGAGCGCCACCGTGCGCATCTCCGTGACGGAGAGCGGCGACGAGGACAAGAGCACCACCGTCCGGTTCACCGGCGACCTGAGCGCGACCGGCCGGCTGGCCGAACTGGACACCGCCACCCTGGCCGCCGCGGGCCGCCGCCTGCTGGACCGGTTCACCGCCGCGCTGGCCGTCGAGGCCGGCGGCGAGGAGCCGCCCGGCGCCACCGTCGTGTACCTGGAGGCCCACGCCCCGGGCTTCGGCAGCGACCTCGACGAGGACCTCTCCGACCTGATCCCGTTCTCGGACGAGACCGTCTTCTCGAAGGCACAGGAGGAGCCCGCCGTGCCGGAGGCCGTCACCGGATCCGCGGCCGACGAGGCGAGCGGGGAAGCGACCGAGGAGGGCACCGGCGAGGAGGCCGCAGGAGCGGCCGCGCACGAACCCGTGGAAGGCGCCGCGGAGGCGATCGGGGCTCAGAGCGCCGCCGAGCGGCCCGCCGGGGCGGACCAGCCGCAGCAGGAAGCGGAGGCGGACCGGGCAGAGGCGGAGACGTCGGCCGGGGCCGACGAGAGCGGTGCAGCCGACGAGGCCGGCACGGCCGGTGAAGCCGACACCGCCCAGGAGGCCGATGGGGCCCAGGAGGTGGATGAGGCGGCGGAGGCAGCCGTCGAGATCCCCGACTCCCCGGCCGGCCTCGACTTCGAGTTCGAGCAGGAGTACGAGCAAGGCCTCGGCTCACCGGACGAACCGCTCACCGGCCCGGTGCGCCGCAGCATCGTCGGCCGCTCGGCCGAGGAGGTGGACCACGCCCCGCCCCGGGGCCGGTACGCACCCGCCCCGCCCACGCGCAGCGCCCGTGCCCGTGCCGCCACCCGTTGGGGTGGTCCGGACGCGGCCCCGGTCGGCGTCGGTCCGATCGGTGAGCGCAGCGCGATGCCCTGGGTGATCGGCGGCGGGGTGGCACTGCTGGGCGGTGCGGTGGTCCTGGTCCGCGCTCTGCGCCGCCGCTGAGGTTCCCGCGCCGTCCGGGGCCGAAGCACCCGATCGACCGGGCCCTCCCCCTTCGGGCCACAGGGCCCGGTGCGTGGTGCGGCGGCCGGGTACTCGGCCGGCTCGGGGGCACCGCACAGCTCCCCGCGCCCGCCCCGGGGCACGGCCGCGGGCCCGGGGAGCCTGGCGGCTGCGCGGCACCCCCGGGCCCTAGACTGGCTGCTCATGAGCAACGACCGCGACGCCCTGCTGGCGCAGATCAAGGACAAGGCCGTCGTGCACGGCAAGGTCACCCTCTCCTCCGGGCTGGAGGCCGACTACTACGTCGACCTGCGCCGCATCACGCTGGACGCCGAGGCGGCGCCGCTGGTGGGCAAGGTCATGCTGGACGCCACCGCCGACCTGGACTACGACGCCGTGGGCGGCCTGACCCTGGGCGCCGACCCGGTGGCCGCCGCGATGCTGCACGCCGCCGCCGCCCGCGGCCGCAAGCTGGACGCCTTCGTGGTCCGCAAGGCGGGCAAGGCGCACGGTCTGCAGCGCCGTATCGAGGGCCCGGACGTCAAGGGCCGCCGGGTGCTGGCGGTCGAGGACACCTCCACCACCGGCGGCTCGGTGCTCACCGCGGTCGAGGCGCTGCGCGAGGCCGGTGCCGAGGTGGTCGGCGTCGCGGTGATCGTGGAGCGCGGTGCGGCCCCGGCCATCGAGAAGTCGGGCCTGCCGTACTACACCGCCTACACCCTGGACGACCTGGGCCTGTGAGCCCGTACCGACCGTCGACCGGTCGGTACGACGACGGCCGGTGTTTCACGTGAAACCACGTGGAACACCGGCCGTCGTCCGTTTCGGGAGCGCTCCCCGAACCGCGAGCCGCGGGCCGCGGGCTCAGACCTTGCGGTGGCGGCCGCCGCCGCTCACCGGCTCGCCGCCCTCGGCGACCAGGCCGGCCTTCTTCTTCTTCCGCTCGCGCACCACCTCGACGAGGATCGGCGAGATCGAGATCAGGATGATCAGGGCCATCGCGGGGATCAGGTACTTGTCGATCACCGGCGCCATCGCGTCACCGAAGAAGTAGCCGATCATCAGCATGGACTCGGTCCAGAGCACGCCGCCGACCACGTTCCACACGAAGAAGGTCCTGGCCGGCATCTCCAGCGTGCCCGCGACCGGGTTGAGGAAGGTCCGCACGATCGGGATGAAGCGTGCCATGACCACGGCCTTCGCCGGGCCGAACTTGTCGAAGTACTCCTCCGCCTTGACCACGTACTCGCGGCGGAAGATCTTCGACTCCGGCTTGTCGAACAGCCGTGGGCCGACCTTGGCCCCGATCAGGTGGCCGAGCTGTGCGCCGGCCACCGCGCAGATCGGCGCGCCGAGGAACAGCACGTCCGCCGGGAGCCTGGCACCCTCGCCCAGGACCGAGGCCGCGGCGCTGGAGGAGGCCACTCCGGCCAGGATCAGCAGGGAGTCTCCGGGGAAGAAGAAACCGACCAGCAGGCCTGTCTCCGCGAAGATGATCGCGAGAAGCCCGATGGCGCCCAGCGACGAGATCAGCGACTTTGCGTCGAGCACGTTGACGGCTAGCTGGTTCATGGTGTCCACGCGCGCAGGATAGCGCTCCGGGCTTGCGCGGGGCTGAAGGTGCCGGTCCGGTCCGGGCCCCAGCCGTCGCTTCCGACGGCCCGTGTCCCAACTGGCGGGCCGCTGGGTGAACCCGGCGGGCGAGTCTGGGAAGATGGCACAGGTGTCCGCCTCGCGGTCATGGAACCACCCTCGTCCACGTACCGCAGTCGGCACCGTCGAACCAGGTACCAGAGCCGCAGCGCAGCGTTGCGTCGGCCAGCAGGTGCCGCACCTCGACCCAGGCGTACCGCGCCTCGGACAGCGTCGTCCGAGCGCCCCACACCGACAGGAGCGGATTCGCATGCCCATCGCAACTCCCGAGGTCTACAACGAGATGCTCGACCGGGCCAAGGCGGGCAAGTTCGCCTACCCGGCCATCAACGTCACCTCGTCGCAGACGCTGCACGCTGCGCTGCGCGGCTTCGCCGAGGCCGAGAGCGACGGCATCATCCAGATCTCCACCGGTGGTGCCGAGTTCCTCGGCGGCCAGCACAACAAGGACATGGTGACCGGCGCCGTCGCGCTCGCCGAGTTCGCGCACGTCGTGGCCGCCAAGTACGACGTCACCGTCGCGCTGCACACCGACCACTGCCCGAAGGACAAGCTGGACGGCTACGTCCGCCCGCTGCTGGCGATCTCCGCCGAGCGCGTGGCCAAGGGCCTGAACCCGCTCTTCCAGTCGCACATGTGGGACGGCTCCGCCGAGACCCTGAACGACAACCTGGCCATCGCCGAGGAGCTGCTGGCCCAGGCCCGCGCCGCCAAGATCATCCTTGAGGTCGAGATCACCCCGACCGGCGGCGAGGAGGACGGCGTCTCGCACGAGATCAACGACGACCTGTACACCACCGTCAACGACGCCGTCCGCACCGCCGAGGCCCTGGGCCTGGGCGAGAAGGGCCGCTACCTGCTGGCCGCCTCCTTCGGCAACGTGCACGGCGTCTACAAGCCGGGCAACGTCGTGCTGAAGCCGGAGCTGCTGCGCGAGCTGCAGGACGCGATCGGCAAGCAGTACGGCAAGACCGACCCGTTCGACTTCGTCTTCCACGGCGGCTCGGGCTCCACCGCCGAGGAGATCGCCACCGCGCTGGAGAACGGCGTCGTGAAGATGAACCTCGACACCGACACCCAGTACGCCTTCACCCGTCCGGTCGCGGACCACATGTTCCGCAACTACGACGGTGTGCTGAAGGTCGACGGCGAGGTCGGCAAGAAGAACACCTACGACCCGCGCACCTGGGGCAAGCTGGCCGAGGCCGGCATGGCCGCCCGCGTGCTGGAGGCCGCCCAGCAGCTGCGCTCGGCCGGCAACCGCATCAAGTAAGGCCCTGCGAACCAGGTCCTGACGGCCCGAAGGGGCGCTCTCCGCGACGGCGGAGGGCGCCCCTTCGGCATGACACCGGGTTGCTACTGCCTGAGCTCGGCGTACGCCTCCTCGCTGCTGTCCCGCAGGAACTGCCAGCAGCGCTCGGCCTCCTCGGTCTCCTTGATCGCGTCGGCCGCGCGGGCCAGTCCGGCGAGGCAGCGCAGGAAGCCCCGGTTGCCCCGGTGCTCCCACGGCACCGGGCCGTGGCCCTTCCAGCCGCTGCGGCGCAGCGCGTCCAGGCCCCGGTGGTAGCCGGTGCGCGCGTAGGCGTACGACTCCACCACGCGACCGGCGTCGAAGGCGTCGTCCGCGAGCATCGCCCAGGCCAGCGAGAAGGTCGGGAACGCCGCCGCGACCTGGGTCGGGGACGCCGACTCCTCCCCGAGCATCCGGTACGGCTGCTCGTCCTCGGGCAGCAGGGTCGGCTCCGGTCCACCGAGCAGGTTCTTGAAGTTGGTCATGGAGTGAAGTCTGCCATCCGCCCCCCGCACACGGTCCGAGAGCGCTCGAACACCTTCCGTGGGCCCGGGGGGCTTGCGCGCGCGGCACATACGGAGTATGTGGACAGCCCGGCGCGCGGCGTGCAAGGGTGGATGGTGCCGTCAACGAGTTGACGTTGTGTCACCCCTGTAGGGCGATCAGAGAGCGTACGAGTGCGAGCAACTCCGAAGAGCCGGTCCGAAGCCGCCCCGAACCGTCGGCAGGCCAGGCGCCGCCGAGAGGCCAAGCGACGCCGACTGGTCATTCAGCTCGTACTGGCGGGCGGCGTGCTGGCCGTGGCCGCCGCGCTGCTGATACCCGGCGGCGGCGACGACAAGCCGTCCGAAGGTCCCACCACCCAGGCACGGGCGGTTCCTTCGCTGAGCGAGTCCCCGAGAACGGACGCCTCCGACACCTCCGGCGCCCGGGTGGAGTCCCCGAATTCACCCCAGCCTTCGGCCTCGGCCTCGGCCGGCAGCACGGCGGACCCGGGCCCGGCCAAGGGCAAGGGCACCTTCACCACCGCCGCCGCCGACGGGGAGGCCGTCGGACACGGCAAGATCCGCCGCTACAAGGTCCAGGTCGAGGACGGCATCGGGGTCGACGCCGCGGCGGCCGCCAAGCAGATCCACAACATCCTCTCCGACAAGCGGAGTTGGACCACCGACGGCAAGAACGGCTTCCAGCTGGTGGCCGACGGCCAGTACGACTTCACCATCAAGATCGCCTCTCCGGACACCGTCGACGCGATCTGCGCGACCGGCGGACTGAACACCGGCGGCGAGGTGAACTGCGACGTAGGCCCGCAGGTGGTGGTCAACCTCAAGCGCTGGAACACCGGTTCGCCGCAGTTCACCGGCTCGATCGACGACTACCGGGCACTGATCATCAATCACGAGGTCGGCCACCGGATCGGCCACGGCCACGAGGGCTGCCCCGGCAAGGGCAAGCTCGCACCCGCGATGATGCAGCAGATCTACGGCCTCAACGGCTGTCTGCCCAACGCCTGGCCGTACACCGCCGACGGGACCTACATCAGCGGCCCGAGCGTGCCGTAGCCCCGGGCGGCACACCGGCCCCGGGGCATCACGGCCGGCGCACCCGGCCGATCGTCCGGGGCCGCGCGCCCCGGGTGGGTGCGCGGCCCGCACGGCCGGACGCCCTGCCGGCTCAGTACTCGACGGCCGCGATCCCGTCCGAGGTGCCGAGCACCACCCGGCCCTCGGCCAGGGCGAGTGCCCAGACCTGGGAGCCGAGCCGCAGTTCCAGTACCGGTTCGGGGCGGCCCACCGAGAAGACCCGGACCAGCCCGTCGCCCCACGCGGCGGCGACCACCGCACCGTCCGGGGTCCCGGCCGCCGCGACCGCGCCGACCGGTCCCGCACGGCGGTCCAGCGGCTCGGGGTTCGGCGGCGTGCCGGGGCTCCAGAGCCGGACGGTCCCGTCGAAACCTCCGCTGACCAGCACCGCACGTCCGTCGGCCGACGCACCCGCGAGCGCCGTCACCGGACCGGCGTGCAGGCGCTCGCCGAGTACCGCGCCGTCCTGGTACCAGTGCAGCGAACCGGACTCGTCGGCCACCACCGGCACCGAGCCGGACGGGCCGGGAACGACCGCCAGCGCGCTCATGCCGCTCTCGACGCCGCCGCGCAGGGCGTCCAGCGGGCCCGCCACGGCAGAGGCCCGGCCGGGTGCGCCCCCGGGGGCCGGGAGCACCTCCAGACCGCCCCAGGCGTCGAGCAGCAGGACCGATCCGTCGGAGGCGACGGCGAGCGCCCGCAGCGGCTTGGGTCCCGGCGTGGTCACCCGGGCCAGCGGGACACCGGTCTGCGCCTGGACGGTCCGGATCGTGCCGCCCGGGTCGGCGAGCAGCAGCTGGCCCGCGTAGGCGCCCGCACCCACGGCCAGCGAGGCGACCGCGCCGGGCCAGCCGATCGAGGAGTTGGGCCAGAGCGCCCAGGCCCCGCGCCAGGGTCCGGGTACGGCGGCGAGCCGCTCGGCGGCCACGTCGTCCAGGCCGAGCAGCCGGGTACGCAGCAGGGCGGCCCGCACACCGGGGTCGGGTTCGGCGATCAGCGCCGGTCCTGCCACGTCCCAGGCGGTCGGGATCGGTCCGCCGGTGCCCTCCAGGGCCGCGGTCACCGCGAGCGGTCCCGCGTAGGTGAGCAGGGGCGGGTCGGCCAGCAGCTGGCCGGTGCTGCCCTCGCGGGTGGTGGCCGTCCACAGGTCGGAGAGCAGCTGTTCGCCGGCGGCGGCCGGGTCGGGAGCGCCGTCGGCCAGGCGCGGTACCCGGGCGGCCAGGCGGGCCACGGTCTCGGACGCGTCGGGCCGGGCGTGGCCGAGCGCCGCCCCCGGGCTCGGGTAGCCGGCCGGGTCGGCGGCCAGGCCGGCGCACCAGGCGTCGTAACGGGCGCGGTCGGTCCACTGCGGCTGGTCGAGGTCGAGGACGGCGGGCTGCTCGACGGCGGTCAGGCCGAGCGCTTCCGGGCTGCCCTCCTCGGCCTCGACCAGCAGTCTGACCCGGGGCAGGCGCAGCAGCGGGTCGAGGAGTTCGGCGACCAGCCGGGCGGGGTCCACGGCCCGGTTGAGGCCGGGGACGCAGACGACGGTACGGGTGTCGCTCTCGGCCAGGGCGGTGAGCAGGTCGCCGGGGCTCCGGGCGACCACGCCGAGCTGGTGGCCGAGCGCCCAGACGGCTCCGCGCACGCTCGCCCCGGTGGCGGGGAACACCGCGTGCAGCCGCCGCCGCTCGGGGGTCCGCTCGTCGCCGCCGGCCTGGATCAGCCACTCCAGCAGGTGGGTCTTGCCCGAACCGGGCGAGCCCGAGATCCGGCAGAGCCGGGGCGAGCGGTCGTCGTCCAGCCAGCCCAGCAGCGCAGCGCCGGCCGGGCGGCGTCCGGCCCGCAGCGGCGGTATCGCGTGGCCCTGCTCGGTCATGCCAAGTCCCCCTCGTCCGTCCCTTTTCCGGCCGGGTGGTGAGCTTACTTGGCCTTCGCCGGAACGGACCGGGTCGGTGGCGGGGTGGTGGACGACGGGCTGGCGGCGTCAGCCCATGACGGGCAGGTACGCGGCGAGTCCGCTGCGCTCCCCGCTGGCCGAGACGGCGGCGGACTCGACGGCGGCGGCCCAGTCGGTGCGCCCGGTGGCGAGGCGGATCCAGGTGAGCGGGTCGGTCTCGACCACGTTCGGCGGGGTGCCACGGGTGTGCCTGGGGCCGGGCACGGCCTGCACCACGGCGTAGGGGGGAATCCTCAACTCCACCGAACCGCCGGGCACCTGCGCGGCGAAGGCGTCGGCCAGCAGCCGGCTCACCGCGGCCACGGCCTGCTTGGCGTGCGGGAACTCGCCCAGGCCGAGCGCGTCGGCCAGGTCGTCCGCGTGCACCACGGTCTCGACCAGCCGGGTCACCAGGACGTCGGCCAGCAGGATCGGGCCGAAGCGGCTCACGAACCGCCGTCCCGGCTCGGCGGTCCCGGGGCTCGCCAGGGCGCCCAGCAACGCTTCGGCGGCGCTGTCGAACTCCCGGGCCAACTGCTCGGGGGAGCCCCCGAAGGCGCCCTGCGCATGCTCCTTCGCCGCCGCCTCGACCACCGGCGCGGCGCTGCGCGTCAGGCCGACCCACTCGACCAAGCCGAGCGGGCTGCCGGGCGGCACCGGGTCGTCGAGGCGGCCGGGCAGCAGCTCCAGGCCCTGTCCCAGGTGTGCGAGGAGCTGGCGGACGTTCCACTCCCCGAGCCTGGTCGGCCGGTCGAGGAGTTCCTCGGCCGCCGGGTCGGCGCACAGCCGGTGGACGGCGGCGCGCAGCGCCTCGGTCTGCCCGGCGAGGGCGGCGCGGACCTTGACGGGGTCGTACACACGGGGCTTGGCCATACCGGCAGGCTCGCGCCGCCCCGGGACCGCGGGCGGCGCGGCCGCCCCCCGGTCCGGGGCGCGGCACCCGCGCCCCCGGCCCCCGTTGCGGAGGGCCGGTCGCGCGGTTCGCCGCGCCCCTGGGCCGGGTCGGACCCGGCTGCCTGAGGACCAGGCCGGAGATCAGGCCAGCAGGGCCTCGATGACGCCGGTGTGGGCGTCCTTCAGCTCGGCCAGCGAGACGGTGAACTGGCCCTGGACGTCCAGGGTTTCGCCGTCGACGACACCGATCCGGGCGACCGGGAGACCGCGTGCGCCGCACATGTCGTTGAACCGGACCTCCTCGCTGCGCGGCACCGCGACAACCGCGCGGCCCGCCGACTCGGAGAACAGGAACACGAACGGGTCGAGGCCCTCGGGCACCACGACCCGGGCGCCGTTGCCGCCCTTGAGGCAGCTCTCCACCAGCGCCATGGCCAGGCCGCCGTCGGAGAGGTCGTGCGCGGCGTCGATCATGCCGTCGCGCGAGGCGGCGATCAGGATCTCGCCGAGCAGCCGCTCGCGCTCCAGGTCCACCTTGGGCGGCAGGCCGCCGAGGTGGTCGTGGACCACCTGCGACCAGGCGGAGCCGCCCAGTTCGTCGGCGGTGTCGCCGAGCAGGTAGAGCAGCTGGCCGGCCTCGCCGAAGCCGATCGGGGTGCGCCGGGTGACGTCGTCGATCACGCCGAGCACCGCGACCACGGGGGTCGGGTGGATGGCGGTCTCGCCGGTCTGGTTGTAGAGCGAGACGTTGCCGCCGGTGACCGGGGTGCCGAGCTCCAGGCAGGCGTCGGCCAGGCCGCGGGTGGCCTCGGCGAACTGCCACATCACGTCCGGGTCCTCGGGGGAACCGAAGTTGAGGCAGTCGGAGACCGCGAGCGGCTTGGCGCCGCCGGCCGCGACGTTGCGGTACGCCTCGGCGAGCGCCAGCTGGGCGCCGGTGTACGGGTCCAGCTTGGTGTAGCGGCCGTTGCCGTCGGTGGCGACCGAGACGCCGAGGTCGGTCTCCTCGTCGATCCGGATCATGCCGGAGTCCTCGGGCGAGGAGAGCACCGTGTTGCCCAGCACGTAGCGGTCGTACTGGTCGGTGATCCACGCCTTGGAGGCCTGGTTGGGCGACCCGACGACCTTGAGCAGGTCCGCCTTCAGCGCGTCGCCGTCGGCCGGGCGGACCAGGCGCTCGGCGGTCGGCGCATCGGCCTGCAGCGCGTCCTGCCAGCTCGGGCGGGCGTACGGGCGCTGATAGGTCGGGCCCTCGTGGGCGACGGTGCGCGGCGGCACGTCGACCACCAGCTCGCCGTGCCAGAAGATCTCCAGGCGCTCGCCGTCGGTCACCTCACCGATCACGGTGGCGATGACGTCCCACTTCTCGCAGATCTCCAGGAAGCGGTCGACCTTGTCGGGCTCGACGATCGCGCACATGCGCTCCTGCGACTCGCTCATGAGGATCTCCTCCGGCGAGAGCGTGTTGTCGCGCAGCGGCACGGTGTCCAGCTCGATCCGCATGCCGCCCGAGCCGGCCGAGGCCAGCTCGCTGGTCGCGCAGGACAGACCCGCGCCGCCGAGGTCCTGGATGCCCTTCACCAGCTTCTCGGCGAAGATCTCCAGGGTGCACTCGATGAGCAGCTTCTCCTGGAACGGGTCGCCGACCTGGACGGCGGGGCGCTTGGCCGGGCCGGTCGCGTCGAAGGTCTCGGAGGCCAGCACCGAGACACCGCCGATGCCGTCGCCGCCGGTCCTGGCGCCGTACAGGATGACCTTGTTGCCCGCGCCGGAGGCCTGCGCGAGGTGGATGTCCTCGTGCTTCATCACGCCCACGCAGAGCGCGTTGACCAGCGGGTTGCCCTGGTAGCAGGGGTCGAAGACGACCTCGCCGCCGATGTTGGGCAGGCCCAGGCAGTTGCCGTAGCCGCCGATGCCCGCGACGATCCCGGGCAGCACGCGCCGGGTGTCGGGGTGGTCGGCCGCACCGAAGCGCAGCGGGTCCATCACGGCGACCGGGCGGGCGCCCATCGCCAGGATGTCGCGGACGATGCCGCCGATGCCGGTGGCCGCGCCCTGGTAGGGCTCGATGTACGACGGGTGGTTGTGCGACTCGACCTTGAAGGTGACCGCGTAACCCTGGCCGACGTCGACCACACCGGCGTTCTCGCCGATGCCGACGAGCATGGCGGTGCTGTCGGGCTTCTTCTCGCCGAACTGCTTCAGGTGCACCTTGGAGCTCTTGTACGAGCAGTGCTCCGACCACATGACCGAGTACATCGCCAGCTCGGCGCCGGTGGGGCGGCGGCCGAGGATCTCGCGGATCCGGGCGTACTCGTCTTCCTTCAGACCGAGCTCGGCCCAGGGCTGGGCGGAGTCCGGGGTCTGCTCGGCGTTCGTGACGGTGTCGAGGGACATCAGGCGTTCACCAGCTGCTTCAGGACGGAGGTGAAGAAGCCCAGGCCCTCGGTGGTCGGACCGGTGAGCGGCTCCACGGCGTGCTCGGGGTGGGGCATCAGACCGACGACATTTCCGGCGGCATTGGTGATGCCCGCGATGTCACGGTACGAACCGTTGGGGTTGCCGAATCCGTCGGCCGCCGCGCCCTGGGTGGCGTAGCGGGCCACGACCCGGCCCTCGGCCTCGAGTTCGTCCAGGACGTGCTCGTCGGCGACGAAGCGGCCCTCGCCGTTCTTCAGCGGGACGACGATTTCCTGGCCCGCCGAGTAATCGCGGGTCCAGGCGGTCTCGGCGTTCTCGATCCGCAGCTTCTGGTCGCGGCAGATGAAGTGCAGCGAGTCGTTGCGGGTGAGCGCACCGGGCAGCAGGTGGGATTCGCAGAGCACCTGGAAGCCGTTGCAGATACCAAGGACCGGCATTCCCAGCTTGGCCTGCTCGATGATGGTGTCCATCACCGGGGAGAAGCGGGAGATGGCGCCGCAGCGCAGATAGTCGCCGTAACTGAATCCGCCCGGCAGGACGACGGCGTCGACCTGATGGAGATCCTTGTCACGGTGCCAGAGGGCGACCGGCTCGGCGCCGGCCAGGCGGACCGCACGCTGGGCGTCGCGGTCGTCGAGGGAGCCGGGGAAAGTGACTACGCCTACGCGAGTGGTCACTTGCCGTCCTCCTCGATGCGGACGGTGAAGTCCTCGATCACGGTGTTGGCGAGGAAGGTCTCGGCGGCTTCGCGGATGCGGGCGAGCGCGGCGTCGTCCACCGGCCCTTCCAGCTCCAGTTCGAAACGCTTGCCCTGACGGACGTCGGCGATCCCGTCGAATCCGAGGCGAGGCAGTGCACGCTGCACCGCCTGTCCCTGGGGGTCGAGGATCTCCGGCTTGAGCATGACGTCGACTACGACGCGTGCCACTTGCACTCCCGGTGGTGTGGTGCGTGAAGGCGGGGGACCTTCAGACTACCGGGGCTTTCGGGTGAGTTTGCGTCCCGGGCGAGGCAACGCGCGTAGACTAACGCCCCTTACGTACCAAGGGTTCCAGGGCGCTCAGCCGCCTCTCGGAGAGTCCGCTTTCGGCGGCTTAAATCCCCTCTCCGGGCCGTGCGCGGGAACGCCCGAATACCGGCACTCCGGACAGATCGACCACCGGTATCAGCGCTATCCACCACACGTGAAGATGGATGAAAATTAGGAAAAAGAAAGCATGGAGGCCTTCGATTTCCGCCCACTTTGGGTGCAGAATAGGGCGACCGGCAACGGAGAGTCGGGCGTATCGGCATGGGCCGATGCCGTCCGCCTGCTCATTCCCAGCCGGTGCACAGGGTCGGCGAGCGCAGCCCCGCGCCCGGCGGCCGAATTGCCCGAGAGGATTGACACCCATGGCTCAGCGTGTAGTCGTCACGCTCTCCGACGATCTGGACGGCGGCGCCGCCGCGGAAACCGTCCACTTCGGCGTAGACGGGAAGTCGTACGAGATCGACCTGTCCGTGGACAACGCGGAGAAGCTGCGGGAGGCCCTCGCTCCGTTCGTCGCGGCCGGGCGCCGCCAGAGCCGCACCGGAAAGTCCTTCCGCCGCACCGCGCTCACCCCCGACCCGGCCGCCGTCCGCGCCTGGGCGCAGTCGCGCGGCATGGAGCTGCCCGCCCGCGGCCGCATCCCCAAGCACGTCTACGAGGCTTTCGCCGAGGCCAACTGACCCGGCACGGCGGGCCCGTCGTCCCCACCCCGACCACACCGACGGGAAGGGTGGGGCGACCACCCCGATCCATGGGGTAGAGTATTTCTCGTCGCCGCAACCGGGAGACCGGGACGGCGGCCGGTGCGAGTGGGTGGAAACACCCGGAGCACCGTGCGGACGTGGCTCAGTTGGTAGAGCATCACCTTGCCAAGGTGAGGGTCGCGAGTTCGAATCTCGTCGTCCGCTCGCAGTAAGCGCAGTACAATTGAAGATCATGCGGACGTGGCTCAGTTGGTAGAGCATCACCTTGCCAAGGTGAGGGTCGCGAGTTCGAATCTCGTCGTCCGCTCCAGTTGTGAAGGCCCCCCTCCTCCGAGGGGGGCCTTCGCCGTTTCCGGCACCGGTTTCTCCACCATTCCTTCACCCATGACATTTGTCATCGCCGACCCGTGGATCCGCACCGGGCTCCGATGACGGCACGCACTGCCCGCGCCACCCCGCCGACGGGAGGCTTGAGGCATGAAGCACAGCAGCTCCACCCCGCCCGCCGTCGAGGTCCGCGGCCTGCAGCGCCGATACGGGCCCGCCGGATCCGCCGGCTTCGACGCCGTCCGCGGTCTCGACCTCACCGTCCGCCGGGGCGAGCTCTTCGCCCTGCTCGGCACCAACGGCGCGGGCAAGACCTCCACCATGGAGCTGATCGAGGGGATGGCCGCACCCACCGCGGGAGAAGTCCGGGTGCTCGGCCACGACCCGTACAGGGAGCGGGCGGCGGTCCGGCCCCGGATCGGGATCATGCTGCAGGAGGGCGGCTTCCCCTCCGACCTCACCGTCGCCGAGACCGGCCGCACCTGGGCCGGGCTGACCAGCGACGCCCGCCCGGTGGACGAGGCCCTCGACCTGGTCGGCCTGCTGGACCGGCGCAGCGTCCGGGTCAAGCAGCTCTCCGGCGGCGAGCGGCGCCGGCTCGACCTGGCGATGGCCCTGCTCGGCCGCCCCGAGGTGCTCTTCCTCGACGAGCCGTCGACCGGTCTCGACCCGGAGGCCCGCGCCGCCGTCTGGCGGCTGGTCCGCGAGCTGCGCGGCCAGGGCACCACGGTGCTGCTGACCACGCACTACCTGGAGGAGGCGGAGGAGCTCGCCGACCGGCTCGCCATCATGCACCGGGGCCGGGTGGTCACCGGGGGCACCGTCGCCGAGGTGATCGCCGACCGCCCCTCCCGGATCAGCTTCGAACTGCCCGAGCGCCAGGGCCGGTACGAGGACCTCACCCTGCCCGCCCTCGACGCCGAGGTCAGCTCCGAGGGCCGCCGGATCACCCTGCGCACCCCGCGTCTCCAGGCCACCCTCACCGAACTGCTCGGCTGGGCCGCGCACCACGAGCTCGCCCTCGGCGGGCTGGACGCCCGCAGCGCCTCGCTCGAGGAGGCCTTCCTCGCCATCGCCGCCGAGGCCGGCTCCGACACCGACACCACCCCCACCGCTCCCGCCCTGATCGGATCCGCCCGATGACCACCGCGACCGCCACTGCCACCGCCACCGCCGCGTCCTCGCCGCTCAGCCGCCTGTTCGCCCTCGGACGCGCCGAGACCACGCTGCTGATGCGCAACCGCACCGCACTGTTCATGGCCCTCGCCATGCCGGTGATGATGATCGGCGGGGTGCGCAGCATGCTCAAGCAGGTGGCCCAGCACAGCCAGGGCCTCGACCAGCACGCCGCCATGGTCAACGGGGTGACCGGGCTGATCCTGATGTTCGTCGTCTACTACAACCTCACCGCCGCGTACGTCGCACGGCGCGGTGAGCTGGTGCTCAAGCGGCTGCGCACCGGCGAGGCGACCGATCTGGAGATCCTCGCTGGGACGGCGGTGCCCTCGGTGGTGCTCGCGCTGCTGCAGTGCGCCGTGCTGGGCGTGGCCGCGGCCGCGGTGCTGCACCTCCCGGCCCCGGTGAACCCGCTGCTGCTGGTGGCCGGACTCGGTTTCGCCCTGGTGCTGCTGGTCGCCCTCGCCGCGCTCTCCAGCGCCTTCACCAAGTCCGTCGAGAGCGCCGGGATCACCACCCTGCCGGTGACCCTGGTCGCCCAGTTCGGCTCCGGGCTGCTGATCCCGCTCGAGGTGTTGCCGGATCAGCTCGCCACCTTCTGCCGCGCCCTGCCCACCACCCCGGCCTTCCAGCTGCTGCGGCTCGGCTGGTTCGGCACCGACGGCTCCGCCGCCGCCACCGACTTCGCCGGTACCTGGGCCGAGGCCGCCCCTCATCTCGGCCTGGCCGCCGCCTGGACCGCCGCCGCCTGCTGGGCCGCCCGGCGCTGGTTCCGCTGGGAGCCCCGCCGCTGAGACCGGCTCAGTTCGCCGGGCCCGGTTCGGTTCGCCGGGCCCGGTTCGGTTCGCCCACCCCCGACTGATAGGAAGACAGCACGACCATGGCTGAACGGGGATGGGGAAGCACCGCGGTGGATCTGAGCAGACCGGTACGTCGTTGGCGGGCCAGCGGGAAGCCCCAACGCACCGAGGCGTACATCCGCTGGTCGGTCTACCTGACCGAGGCGCTGCAGGTGCTGATGGCCCTGAGCGCTGCCGGCACCACGCGGGACGCCTCGTACCCCGGCCGCCTGCTGCTGGTCGCACTGGCGGTCTCCGTACTGTCCACCACGGTCTCCATCGGCTGCTTCCGGACCACGCTGGATCACTACCTGGGCCGTCGTCAGCGACCCACCGCCTGGCTGGTCGCCGCCGTCGTGACGATCGTCGCCGGCAACACCGCCCTGCTGTTGCTCGCACCGGTTCCCGGGGCCGGCGAACTGCCCGTCACCGCAACCCAGGCCGCCTACACGACCGCCCTCGGCTTCGCCGGTGCGGCACTCGCCTTGTCAATCCGGGCCGGCGTGCTGGGCGCCGCGGGCGTGGTGCTGCTGATCCTCCCGGCCGGACTCCTCGCCGGGGTGTCGCCGGCCACCACGCTCGGTCTGATGTTCGGCATGACCATCTGGCTCGCGATGCTGATGGCCGCCTGGCGCTGTTCGGCCTGGATCGTCTCGGTGGTCTGGGAACTGGACGCCGCACGGGAGACCCAGGCGCAGCTGGCGGTGGCCGAGGAGCGGCTGCGCTTCTCGCGCGACCTGCACGACGTGATGGGCCGCAACCTGACCACCATCGCGCTGAAGAGCGAGCTCGCCGTCCAACTGGCCCGCCGGGGCCGCCCGGAGGCCGCCGAGCAGATGGCGGAGGTGCAGCGGATCGCCCAGGAGTCCCAGCGCGAGGTCCGCGATGTCGTCCGCGGCTACCGGGCCGCCGACCTGCAGGCCGAACTGACCGGCGCGCGTTCGGTGCTGCGCGCCGCCCAGGTCGAGTGCACCGTCGAACTCGCCGAGGGAACCACCGCGATGCCGCCGGCCGTCCAGTCGGTGCTCGGCTGGGTGATCCGCGAGGCGACCACCAACGTGCTGCGGCACAGCGATGCCAGGTACTGCTCGATCCGGCTGCGACTGGCCGACGGCCGGGCCGTGCTGGAGATCGAGAACGACGGCGTGCCCACGATCCCCAAGCCCAGTACGGGCAGTGGCACCGGGCTGGCCGGACTCCGCGAGAGGCTGGTCGTCCTCGGCGGCGAACTCACCTGCGGTCGGCCCGGATCCGGCCGCCACCGGCTGACCGCCGCCCTGTCCCTGACCGCCGGTTCGCCCGACACCGCCCTGGAGGCCTCCACCCCATGACCGAGCCCGTACGCGTCCTGCTCGCCGACGACGAGCACCTGATCCGTGGCGCCCTGGCCGCGCTGCTGGCCCTGGAGGACGACATCGTCGTGGTCGCCCAGGCCGCCTCCGGGCCCGAGGCACTGGCGATGGCCCAGGCCCACCGGCCGGACGTCGCCGTCCTCGACCTGCAGATGCCCGGCCTGGACGGCATCGAGGTCGCCGCCGAGCTGCGCCACCTGCTGCCGGAGTGCCGGACCATGATCGTCACGGGCCACGGCCGTCCCGGCTACCTCAAGCGGGCGCTGGAGGTCGGGGTGCGCGGGTTCCTGCCCAAGACCGTCTCGGCGGAGGAGCTGGCCCGCATCATCCGCACGGTCCTGGCCGGTGGGCGCTTCGTCGACCCCGAGCTGGCCGCCGACGCGATCAGCGCCGGGGACAGCCCGCTCACCCCCCGGGAGACCGACGTCCTGGAACTGGCCGCCGACGGCACCTCGGTCGCCGAGATAGCCGTACGGGCCTCGCTCTCCCCCGGCACCGTCCGCAACTACCTCTCCTCGGCCGCCACCAAGCTGGGCGCCGAGAACCGGCACGCAGCCGTCCGGGTGGCCCGCGAACACGGCTGGATCTGACCTCCCCAAAGACGGTGCCAGGACCCGGGCGGGGCCGGTCCGGCCGGACCGGCCCCGGGGGTGGTGCTCAGGCCCAGGAGAGGCCGGTCAGGCGCTCGTACGCCTCGACGTACTTGGCCCGGACGCGCTCGAGGACCTCGGCGGGGAGGGCGGGCGGCGGCAGTTCGCTCCCGCGGTCCCAGCCCGACTCCGGCGAGGTGAGCCAGTCGCGGACGATCTGCTTGTCGAAGGAGGGCTGGGCGTGGCCCGGCTCCCACTCGTCGGCGGGCCAGAAGCGGGAGGAGTCGGGGGTGAGCACCTCGTCGCCGATCACCAGCTGGCCGTCCAGCAGGCCGAACTCGAACTTGGTGTCGGCCAGGATGATCCCGCGGTCGCGGGCGATGTCCCGGGCCAGCGAGTAGACGGCCAGCGTGGTCTGCCGCAGGGTCGCGGCCAGCTCGGTGCCGATCCGGCGGGCGGTCTCCTCGTAGGGGACGTTCTCGTCGTGCTCGCCGACCTCGGCCTTGAGCGCGGGGGTGTAGATCGGGGCGGGCAGCTCGGAGCCGTCCTCCAGGCCCTCGGGCAGGACGATGCCGCAGACCGTGCGGTCCGTCCGGTACTCCAGCAGGCCGGAGCCGGTCAGGTAGCCACGGGCCACGCACTCCACCGGGATCATCTCCAGGCTGCGGCAGATCAGCGTGCGGCCCTTCCAGTCGGCGGGGGCGCCAGCCGGGACCTCGGTCGAGATCACGTGGTTGGGCACGATCTCGGCGATCCGGTCGAACCACCACAGGGAGAGCTGGGTGAGGATCCGGCCCTTGTCCGGGATCTCGTTGGGCAGCACCCAGTCGAAGGCCGAGGTCCGGTCGCTGGCCACCATCACCAGGTCGCCGTTCTCGGCTCGGTAGAGGTCGCGCACCTTGCCGGTGTGCAGGTGGACCAGGCCGGGTACCTGCACCGGCTCGGGCTTGGTGACAAATCCGCTCAAGGTCGTCTCAGTCCTCAGGGTGGTTCTCGCGCCGCTGCGGCAAGAAAGGGGAGGTCACTGGCCCCGAGTCTGTCACGAAGCCCTTTCCCGCTCCGTTCCACGCGCGTAGCGCCCACCCCTTACGCGGCCGGCCGGACCGGGCCTCCCGAGCCCCGGCCGCCGGCTGCCGCAACTGCCTGTCTCCGCCGACCTGCTGGCCTGCCGGCCTGCTGCCCGGGCCGACGTGCTCAGCCCTCCTTGCAGAGGTGGTCCAGCAGGTTGGCGGTGGCCCGCTGGACGCGCTCGTCGGTGTGGCCCGGGCGGTCGAGCGCCGGTGACCAGGCGAAAGTCCCGGCCGCGAAGACGTACGCACCGCTGGGAGCCCGGTAGAGCGAGGTCTCCTGGTAGCGGGGCTTTCCCAGGGCGTCGCGGTACGGGGAGTGGGCGAGCAGGATCCGCTCGGTGTTCTCCGGCAGGGCGACCCGCGGGAAGTAGCAGTCCGCCTCGCCGGCGACCAGCCCGGGGAGCTGCTCGCCCTCCCGCAGACCGGTGCCCTCCCAGAGCCAGTGCGAGGTGTTCCTGGCCACCAGCGGGACGGGTGTCGGCACGCTCCCGGTGTACTGGATGCCGAGCAGGTGCTGCTCCGGCTCACCCGCGTCCCGCCAGAGCCCGCTCTGGCTGCCGGGCACCCCGGCCGCCGGGTGCCCGGCCGGAACGCGCTGGCGCTTGCGGCAGTTGAGCAGCCGGTTCGGCTCCCCGGACGGGCCGGCCGTCAGCTCGACCCGCCAGTACATGGTGTTGGCCGAGAGGAAGACCAGCGAAGTCCCGCCGTCCCTGGCCCGCTCCACCGTCCGCCGCATCGGCTCGGACCAGTACTCGTCGTGCCCGGGGAAGATCAGCGCCTTGTGCCGGGCCGGATCGACCAGACCGGCGTGCAGGTCGGAGGCGGTGGCGTAGGCGAGGTCGTAGCCGTACCGCTCCGCCCAACGGATGAAGTCGTAGGCGTGGCCGACGTGCAGCGGCAGCCCGGCACCGGCGTGCGGCCGGTCGAAGGAGACCGTGACGGCTGCCTCCCCCTCGCCCACCAGCCGCCCCTCGTCGTCCCAGGCGTGGTAGAGGCTGGCACCGCGCCGCCCGTCCTCGGGAAAGAGGTTGTACGCCTGCCAGGTCACGTCGGGCAGCACCAGCAGCAGCTCGCACGGGTGGGTCGGCTCGGCGAAGTCCCGGACCGTGAAGGGGATGTGACTGCGGTGCAGGTTGTCCGCCGTGGTGAGCACCGCGACGTACGCACCCGGCCTCCAGTGCTGCGGGATGTGCAGCCGCCAGGACTGCCACCAGTGGTGGCAGGAGACCGTGCGGCTGACCACCAGCGGCGCGGCCTGGGCCACTCCGGCGATCAGCGGGCTCGACGTCGTGTGGTGGGCGCCGTCGCCCCCGTAGTGGCCGATCCGGTAGACGTCCACGCTGAACTCGCGCGGCGGGTTCACGGTGACCCGGAAGTCCACCGAGCCGCCGGGGCGGACCACGCCCGCCGAGGCGAAGCCCTTGATCTGCTGGTTCACGTCGTCCGCGTTGACCGGGGTGCCGATCGGCGGCCTGGGCCGCGGCGTCGCCAGCGGCTGCTGGCCGGGGGCGTCCACGCTGACGTACCAGGGGACTGCCCCCTCCACCCCGGCCAGGTACTGGTCCGGACTCCGCAGCCAGGGCAGCGGTCCTTGCCCGAAGGGGTCCGAGACGCCGTGTGCCAGCGTGCCCGACTCCCAGCGGTGGTTGAGTTCCGTCCCCACGCGCCCCTCCCACAGTTACCGGGCCCGGCCCGGCGCTCCCCCGCCCGGTGGCATGTGCCACATGTATGTGCGTGCTGCGGTCTAGCACACCACAAAGTGCTGGCGCTGCGTCACCCCACGGTAGCAACAAGTGTTGTTGAAACCCGGTGAGCTGCCGCGATCTCGGGCAACCCGCCCGGATTCAGAGGCGCACGGGGCGCTCGAGACGGACGCCCGCGCCCTCCAGCCAGGCGCGCAACGGTGCACCCTCGCCCTGCTCGACCGCCAGCGCCACCGGGCCCGCGGGATCGGCCCCGCGCTTGCCGTCCAGCAGCAGTACGGGGCCGTCCAGCCAGTCCAGGCCGGGCGTACCGGTACCGGTGTCCACCGCCGTGCAGCAGACCAGCCCGGTCGCGTGCTCGACCAGCAGGTCGCGGCCGCTGCGCTCGGGCTGCAACACAGGCGCACTCCGGCCGCTGCGCGCCAACTGGATGGCGAGAGCGGCGGACAGCGGCTCGCCGCCACCGTCCGCGAGCCGGGCCAGCAGGGCGGCCAGCACCGGGCCCGCGGCACCGCTGCGCCCGACGCCGTCCGGTGCCCCGTTCACCCGGCCGGAACCGCCCGCGTGGGCCCGTCCGGCGCCCTCCAGCGCCGCCTGCAGGGCGGCCGCCTGGGTGCGCCAGCCCGGATCCACCACCTGCGCCGGGTAGTCCGCCCAGTCGAGGTCCTGCCAGCCGGCGGCGGGGGCACCGAAGAAGAGTTCGGCGGCGAGCAGCGAGACGGCCGTGTCCACCTCGCCCGGCTCCTCCAGCAGGTCGCAGGCGGGACGGTCGCCGAGCCGTGTCTCGTACCCGTCGGCGAGCCGGTCCCGGCGGGAGAGCTCGGTCAGGGCGGAGACCACCCCCGCGTTCAGGTGGGTGGGCAGCCGGCCGAGCCGCCAGGCGGGCAGCGCGACCCGGTTGAGCAACCGGTCCCAGCCCGCGTAGGCCAGGCCGACCTGCTCCTGGGCGGCGATCCGCAGGCCGTAGTCGACCGATTTGGCGTGGTCGGAGGCCCAGGCGGCGACCGAGCGCTCCAGCTCGGCCGAGTGGTCGCGGCAGGCCGCGAGCAGCCGGCGGGTGATCCCGTCCACCAGGGCGGCCGGGCCACGGCGGGTGCCCGAGGAGGAGTCCAGCGCGGCGTCCAGGCTGCGGACGAAGCGGCGGGCGGCGGCGATCTCCGGATCGGCGGCGGCCGCCGTACCCGCCACCACGGGGGCGAGCAGGGCCCGCAGCTCCCCGGCCCGCATCCACCACAGGAAGGGCGAACCGATCACCAGCACCGGCGCGGGCGCCTCGGCCCGGCGGCGGGCGAACAGGCCGCCGCGCGGATGGGCGTCCTCCAGCCAGCTGTCGCAGTCGGGGGTGAGCGCGATACCGGACGGGGCCGGCACCTCCAGGCGCTCCGCCAGCTCGCCGATCAGCCGGTACAGCTCCGGGGCGGACGCCTCCGTCACCGGCACGGCAGGGGTGCTCGGCACGACGGCCCTGGCGTGCGCCCGGGCCACCAGAGCGGCGACCAGCAGGACCACCACCGCGACCGCACCGACCACCCAGCGGGCGGTGTCCCACACCGCGGCGTCGGCGGCGCCCGGTGCGCCGATCCGCCCGGTGAACCGGCCGGCCAGCAGCACCACGGCGAGGGCGGCGGGCAGCGCGGCGACGGCCGCACCGCGCCCTCGCACCCGCAGCAGAGCCTGGGCATGTGCGCGGGCAGCTTCCACAGCGGCCATTCGACGCGGCACCCCCTTCGGAGCCCGAGGTCGGTGATCGCACACCCCGCGGAGGAGGTGCGCAACGGTCCGGACACCCGAGCCGACTCGAAATGATCAGTTCAGACCGGGCGGCGACCTGCACCGATACCGGTCGTGCATCCTGCATGGCACTTCTGACAGTTTTGACGCCAGCGTGCGGGCGGGTGTTCCGGATCGGCCCGCTTTCCACCCGTCCTGGTGACGGTGCACGCCTTCAGCATCCCCCCGACCGCCCCGGACGCCACCCGGTACCGCGCGCGACGGCCCGGACCGGGCCACCGCGATCCGGCACGGTCCAGCGCACCATAAGGCCCGTGTACCGACTGCGTCAGCCGGATGGCGAGTACGTCACCCGAAGGGCTGGAATCCGGGCCTCGCCCGGCGTGGCGCACGGCCTCCGCCCGGCGTCGTGGCACTGCTCCGCGGCGATACCCCCGGCCGGGGGCGGAGCCGGGCAGAGCGGGGCAGGGACGGGCGGATCAGGGCAGGGACGGGCGGAGCGCACGAGGGCGCGGGGAGCCGCCCGCGACGGAGGGGCCCGGGTGACGCAGACGCCTTCCGTCGCGCGGCTCCCCGCGCCCTCCCCCACCCTCCGGTCGTCCGGGAGGGTGGGGTGTACTCCGTGGCCGCACCCGGGGCAGCCCGCCCCGGAGCGGGGGTCCTACTGCCGGGCGGCCTTCAGGGCGATGTCGGTGCGGTGGTGCGCGCCCTTGAGGGTGATCCGCCCGACGCCCTGGTAGGCCCGGGTGCGGGCCTCGGCGAGGTCCCGGCCGGTCGCGGTGACCGAGAGGACGCGCCCGCCGGCGCTGAGCACCCGGCCGTCCTCGTCCGCCCGGGTACCCGCGTGCAGCACGTGCACCGAACCGTCGGCCTCCGCCTCGGCCAGGCCCTCGATCGGGTCGCCGGTGCGCGGCGCCGCCGGGTAGCCCTCGGAGGCGATCACCACGGTGACCGCGGCGCCCTCGTCCCAGCGAAGCGGCTCCAGCTCGGCCAGGGCGCCCTGGGCGGCGGCCAGCAGCACGCCCGCCAGCGGGGTCTGCAGCCGGGCCAGCACCACCTGGGTCTCCGGGTCGCCGAAGCGCGCGTTGAACTCGATCACCCGGGTGCCGCGCGAGGTGAGCGCGAGACCGGCGTACAGCAGGCCGGAGAACGGGGTGCCCCGGTGGCGCAGCTCGTCCACGGTGGGCTGCAGTACGGTCCGCAGCACCTCCTCGACCAGGCCCTCGGGGGCCCACGGCAGCGGCGAGTAGGCGCCCATGCCACCGGTGTTCGGGCCCTCGTCGCCGTCCAGGGCGCGCTTGAAGTCCTGCGCGGGCACCAGCGGGAGGACGGTGGTGCCGTCGGTGATCGCGAACAGCGAGACCTCGGGGCCGTCCAGGTACTCCTCGATGACGACCTGCCCGCAGGACGCGGCGTGGGCCAGCGCGGCGGCGCGGTCGGAGGTGACCACGACGCCCTTTCCGGCGGCCAGGCCGTCGTCCTTGACCACGTACGGGGCGCCGAAGGCGTCCAGCGCCTCGGCGGCCTCCTCGGCGGTGGTGCAGACGTAGGAGCGGGCGGTGGGGACACCGGCGCCGGCCATCACGTCCTTGGCGAAGGCCTTGGAGCCCTCCAGCCGGGCCGCCTCGGCGGAGGGGCCGAAGACCGGGATGGAGGCCGCGCGCAGCGGCTCGGCGACACCCGCCACCAGCGGGGCCTCCGGGCCGATCACGACCAGGTCGGCGGCCAGCCGCCGGGCCAGCGCGGTGACCTCCGCGCCGTCCAGCTGGTCGACCGGGTGGACCGTCGCCACCTGCGCGATCCCGGCGTTGCCCGGGGCGCAGTGCAGCTCGGTGACGGCGGGATCTTGGGACAGAGAGCGGCACAGGGCGTGTTCGCGGGCGCCGCCGCCGATGACGAGGACCTTCACGCCGGACAGGGTAGTCGGTGGCTCGTTCGACGCACTCGCCGGTCCCGTCGGAAGCTCCAATACCGGCGGATTTTCCCGCCGTCCATTTGGAGGAATCTCCAAGCAGAGGGGGGTTCCGACCGCTCCGCACCCCGGGTCAGGTCGAAGAGTCGCAGTTCGCTCGCTCGGAAGGGTGAAATCTCACTGCCCGCCGAAACCCTCCCACCTCGGCATACCGAGGTGAAATCCGATAACGATCACCCCTGAACCGGCCCCATGCTCAGCCATTTGGCGGTAAGAGTTTGTCTCGGAGAACCACCGGCACAGACCGGTGCACGGCACCATTGGGCGGCCCACACCCGCGCACGGCGCCGAACCAGTCCGATGAAGCGTCACAGGATCGGGCGTCAGACCGACGTCCCGTCAGTCCCGGTAGCCCGCCGGGGCGTCAGCAGTCCGCCCGCCACAGGGAGCCCCACAGGTGAGCCAGCCGGAAATGCAGCCAGAGGAGAGCCCCTGGGGCAAGGAAGTCGGCGAGGAGGACCAACCCGCCATGCCCTCCACGGAGCGCACGCCCACCCGCCGCCGCGCCGATCTGAGCGCCCGCCAGTTCCCGCTCGGGGACTGGGGCGAGCCCGCCGAGCGGCTGGAGGAGCTCTACCGCTGGTCCGAGGAGCGGGCCGTCGAGGCGATCGAGTGGTACCACCGCGACCGGATCTGGAAGCGCCGCTGGGCCCGGCTGCTGCGGTTCGGCGCGGCCGGCTTCGCCGTCGCCGGGGCGAGCGCCCCGCTGGTCGCACTCACCGGCCTCGCCGGGCAGGCGGCGAACTGGGGGTACGTCGGCCTGGTGCTCTCCGCCGCGAGCCTGGGCGCGGACCGGGCCTTCGGGCTGACGTCCGGCTGGATGCGCGACGTCAGCACCGCGCAGGCGCTGCAACGGCGGCTCGAGGCCTTCCAGTTCGACTGGGCGTCGGAGTGCGTGCGCGAGGTGCTCGGTCCCACCGAGGGCACCGCGGGGGAGGCGGCCGAGCGCTGCCTGGGGGTGCTGCGGCGGTTCTGCGAGGACATCTCGGACATGGTCCGCAGCGAGACCTCCGAGTGGATGCTGGAGTTCCGGGCCACCATGACCCAGCTGCCCACCCAGGCCGCCGGGCCCTGGGGCGGCCGCAGCGAGGGCGGCTCGGGCGCCCAGGTCCGCGTCCTGCCCTCCCCCGGCACCCGGCCCACCATGCCCCGCCAGCGGCCCCCGGAGGGGCCGCTGCGCTGACCGCCGGCCCGGCGGAAGCCCCCGGTCGGACGGTCGGGGGCTTCCGGCAGCACGGGGACGCGCCCGCCGGCACGGGGACGCGTGCGGGAGCGGACCGAACCGTGCCGGGCCGGACCCGACCGGGCTGGGTTGGGTTGGGTTGGGCCGGACCCGACCGCACGGCGCTGACCGCCCGTCGGCTCGGGTCGGGGCCGTCCTGCGGTGCGTGCGCCCGGCCGTGCCGCCGACCGGGGTTCGCCCCTGGCCGGAGGGCGACCGTCAGGCGAAGACGATCATCGAGCCCTGGGTGACGCTCCGGGTGGCCGCCGCGTAGAGGCCGGCCCAGGCGTGCCGTTCCCTGGCATAGGGGTGCAGGTCGTCCAGCGGCGGGCCGAACGGCTGCTCGAGGCCGGTCGGGCCGAGCGGGCGGGTCGGCGCCGGAGGGTTGTACACGTCGATGCCCAGCACCGGTGCCACCGCCTGGAGTTCCCGCAGCAGCCCCTGCGAGGAGCCGAGCGGGCCGCCGGACTCCAGCAGGTTCTCGGCCACCACCGGCAGCAGGAAGTCGATCGGGACGTACGCCCCGGCGTGGTCGAAGTGCCAGACCAGGTGCGACTGTTCGGCCGTGCTCTCGAACATCTCCAGCAGCTGCTCGTAGTCGCCGCCGAGCTCGTCCACCGGCGTGATCTCGAAGCCGGTCAGGCCCAACAGGTAGGCACGGCGCAGGAAGTGGAGCGAGTTGTAGTCGAACGCGGCCACCGGCTCGACGTCGCCGGTTATCCCGGGCATGTGCTCGTACACCGGGACCTCGGGCAGCCCCTGGGCGGTGAGCGCGAGGTTGTAGCGCCGGAGGTCGTCCCGGAACGGGTTCTCCGGGCTGTGGGTCAGCTTGTCCACGAGCGGGACCAGCCACAGGTCGCAGGCCATCGGCCGGCTCTTCCTCTCCGCAGGGCGGGCAACGACGGCCCACCCTATCGGCCCGGTGCGGGCTCCTCGTTCCCCGGTCGGGACGTGCGCACCGGCCGCCCGAACCTCCCCCAGCCCCCGGCCTGGGGCGCCCCCCCGGGCGGCACGAAGCGCGGCAGCGGCACCAGTCCGAGACCGACCTCCGCCACCTCGCGCGTCTCCGGCGGCGCGGGCTGTCCGCCCGGCCCCCCCTGCGACGGCGCCGGCGACGGCGTGGGGGGAGCGTCCACCGACAGGTGCTCGCGGAGCAGCGGCAGGACGCCGACCGACTCCAGCGGCTGCCCGGTCAGCGAGGCCAGCAGCTCGACGGTGAACAGGTTGTACTCGTTGACCAGCCGGTGCGTTCCGGCCAGGTCGCGGGCCTCGATCCGGTCCACCAGTCCGATGTGCCCGGCCCAGCAGACGCCGCTGAGGTTGTCCGCCGCGCGCAGGTGGGGCGCCGCGAACATCCAGGACTGCACCCGCAGCCAGTCCAGGTAGTCGCCGATCCGGCGGTTGCCGACCAGCAGGCCGACCTCCTGCCAGAACCGCCGGTCGCAGCCGACCAGGACGTCCAGCTGACCTGCCTGGGAGGCGCGGACGGCGGCCTCGGCCCGACGGCGCAGCGAGGGCAGCCGGGTCCAGTCCGGTCCCGGCACACCGGGGCCGCCGCGACCGGCGGCGAGCTGGCGCAGCGAGCTGTCGGTGAGCAGGGTCCTGGCCTCGAAGATCTCCAGGAAGTCGGCCCAGGTGAACTCGGGAACCGTGAAGCCCCGGTGGTGCTCGGCCCGGAGCAGTCCCTGCGCGGCGAGGTCGACCAGCGCCTCCCTGGCCGGGGTCGCCGAGACCCCGTACTGCTCGGCGATCTCCTTGACGGTGAAGTTCCGGCCCGCCGCGAGGCGCCCGGCCATCATCTCCTCGCGCAGCGCGCCGGCGATCTGTTCGCGCAGGCTGTTGCGCTGGATGGCGGGGTGGCCGCCCCCGGAGTCGAAGGAGTTGGGCATTCCGGTCGCGACCTCCTCTTCCGGGCTCGGCAAACGCGACGGTGGCTCATCTTCTCAAATGTGTCCACCGAGTGCGCAAGAGCCTTAACCCCGGCCATACCGGGACACCGGACCGAGTTCGCCGCCGCCGGGTGTCCGACCTGCGCTCCCCGGTGTCCGAGTCAGCGCTGCACCGGGGCCGGAATACCGAGCAGGCGGTCGCGGTGCACCGGGAAATCGGCCCGGGCCCTGGCGGTCTCCCCGGGGTCGAACTCCACCGTGAGCACCTCCTCACCCGCACCCGCCTCGGCCAGTACCCGGCCCCACGGGTCGACCACGATGCTGTGGCCCGCCTGCTCGACCCCGCCGTGCGTCCCGGCCGTGTTGCAGGCCAGTACGTAGGCCTGCTCCTCCACCGCGCGGGCACGCGCGAGCAGCGTCCAGTGCTCGCGCCGGCGCTCCGGCCAGGCGGCGGGGACCACCAGCAGTTCGGAGCCGGCGTCCAGCAGGGCCCGGAACAGCTCGGGGAAGCGCAGGTCGTAGCAGGTGGCCAGGCCGAGGGTGCCGAAGTCGGTGGTGGCGGTGACGATCTCCTGACCCGCCCCCATCGCGACCGCCTCGCCGCTGTCGAAGCCGAAGCGGTGGATCTTGCGGTAGGTGTGCTGCAGCTCACCGTCGGGGGCGAAGAAGAGCGAGGTGTTGTAGATCGGCCCGTCCGGATCGCGCTCCACGATCGACCCCGCGTGCAGCCACACCCCGGCCGCCCTGGCGGCGGCCGACATCGCTTCGGCGGTCGGCCCGTCCAGTGGCTCGGCCCCGCCCGACCAGGCGTCGTACGCGAACCCGCCGAGCGGCCAGAGCTCGGGCAGGACGACCAGATCGGCCCCCTCCTGCGCCCGGACCAGGGCTGCTGCCCTGGCCCGCCGCTCGGCGGGCGGCTCGGTGTCGGAGACCGCGAGTTGGATCAATGAAGCGCGCACACTACCACCGTCCATGGCACCCGTCCTACGATCGTCACCCGAAAGCGCTGCCCAGCTGTCATCCGGCAGCGTAACGTGCGGGTAGCACGTCCGCCCGGAAGCCTGGACACCTCGTCCATCGGACCTCAGGTCCGCCCGGTCCGGACCGGCACAGCAAGGAACCTGACGGAGGGCCGGAGATACCCGTGACGGACAACCAGACCGTGCAGGCCTGTGTCGACGCCTGGACGCAGTCCATCGAGTCGATATCCGAACTGCTGGCCCCCCTGCCGACGGACTCCTGGAACCGGGCCACCGAGTGCCCCGGCTGGTCCGTCCGCGACGTCGTCTCGCACATCATCGCGGTCGAGTCCGAACTGCTCGGCGACCCCCGGCCGATCCACTCGCTGCCGCGCGACCTGCTGCACGTCACCAGTGAGTTCGCCCGCTACGTCGAACTGCCCGTCGACAAGCGCCGCTGCCACACCCCGATCGAGCTGACCAGCGAGCTGGAGTACGTCGTCATCCGCCGCTCGCGCGCACTGCGCAACTCCCGGCAGGAGCCGGGCGACCAGGTCCGCTCGCCGGCCGGGCCGCTCACCCGCGAGCTGCCGTACTGGGCGCTGCTGCGCGACCGGGCGGTGGACGTCTGGGTGCACGAGCAGGACCTGCGGCGCGCGCTCGGCGTCCCCGGCAACCTGGGCTCCCCGGCCGCGCTGATCACCCGCGACGCCCTGCTGGAGGGCCTCCCGAAGGCCGTCGCCGGACTGGCCGGCGCGCCCGCAGGTACGGTCGTCTCCTTCGACGTGACCGGCGCGGTGGAGTTCCTGCGCACCGTCCGCGTGGACGCCGAGGGCCGGGGAACGGTCGACGAGCGGGTGAGCCTCGCCCCCGACGTCCAGTTCGCGATGGACTGGGAGACGTACGTCCGGCTCGCCTGCGGGCGCGGCCGCCCCGGCCCGGTCAAGGCCGAGGGCGACCAGGAGCTGGCCGCCCGGGTGCTGGCCAACTTCGCGCTGATGCCGTGACGCTCCGTGAGATCTCTGACCACTTGACGTACACGGAGAAGCGTTACAGCTGAGCAGAAGTGCGCCGAACGGCGTACGCGGGTGGCGCACATCGTGCTCCCGTACGGCCGGCTGGTACCGGTACATCACCCGTTCGGCCTCGTTGTCCAGGACAGCCCATCACCGAGAGTGAAGGAGGGGCGTCATGGACGACGGAGCCGACATGGTGTTGGTGCGGTCCACCTTCCCGGTCACCGGCCAGCCGGTCCGGGTGGTCATGATCGACGACGAACCGTGGTTCGTCACGGCCGACGTGTGCAAGGTCCTGGGGCGGGTGAACCCCAGCGACACCGCAAGGGGCCTGGGCACGAAGCACAGCCGGACCATCGACCTCCGGTCGGCAACCCTCTGTCAGACAGAGGGTAATGCCGTCCCCGCAGGTCAGAAACCCTACGGGCGCGGAAACCCGATGCTCGGGGTGATCAGCGAAGCCGGTCTCTACCGGTTGATCATGCGTTCGGACAAGCGGAGCGCGGAGGCGTTCCAGGAGTGGGTCTCAGGGGAACTCCTCCCCTCGGTCCGGCGCGGCGACACCGACGTCCCCGCGCAGCAGCGGCGGATGGCGGAGACCCTCGCCGAGGCGATCGGGCAGCAGGTGCAGATCCTGGCGGAGATCCACCAGGAGAACGGGCCGGGCATCCACGTCCGCTCGGACGGGACGGTGCACTGCCGGCACGGCGAGATGGAGTTCCGGGTGCCGAGCCGGCAGGACGACAGCGGACCGCCGTTCGGCGCCTACTTCCAGTGCCCGAGCGTCGAACGCGTGGGCATTCGGGGCGGCACGGCGATCCCGCAGTGCCGGAGGCTCAAGCTGGTCGACCTGATCCGCCGCCTCGCCGACCGCCCGCCCGGAGCGGCGAAGCGGCCGGACCCCCGGGTCCGGCCGTGCGAGGCCGGTTCGCTCAGGTTCGAGGCGACGTTCCAGGAGATCGTCGAAATCCTCCGGACCCTCGGCGAGGACTAGGCCGCCGGGCCGCCGTCGGCGCCGTGACCCGATGCCCTGCGCAGGGTTGCGGCCCCGGCGGCGCCGACGGCCACGCCATCCCCGACACCCCCGCCGTTCCCGACACCCCCGCCGTTCCCGACACCCCCGCCGTTCCCGGCCCCCTCCGACCGAGGGCGTTCGCGTCTCTGCAGGTCAGATGGCCTGGGCCCGCCCCAGCCTGCCCTTCAGCCGGATGATCATCACGGTCCCGACCGCCAGCGGAACGTACAGCCAGCAGAAGGCCCACCGGTACGTCTCGGCCGTGTGCCCGGCGGGTCCGGAGAGGGAGTCCAGCAGGAGGCCGATGCCGAAGAGGGTGATCATCGTGCCGATGAAGCCGCCCATGTTGGCGATGCCCGAGGCGGTGCCGAGGCGCTCGGGCGGATTGTGGGCACGGGCGTAGTCGAGGCCGACCAGGGAGGCGGGGCCGTTGCTGCCCATGACCACGAGCAGCAGCACCAGCAGCCAGAGCGGCGGGTGCCCGCCCGGCCAGGCGAGCGCCACGGCCCAGCAGGCCGCCGTGCTGCCGATGACGGTGAAGGTGACCGGGATCCGGATGCCGGGACGGCGCGAGACGAGACGTCCGAACGCCAGGGCGAAGGCCATGTTGCTGAGCACCAGCAGGGTCAGCAGTCCGCCTGCCTCGCCCCGGCTCATGCCCTGGCCCTCGACCAGGTACGGCATCCCCCAGAGCAGGCCGAAGGCCGCGCCCGGGAAGGCCGTGGTGAAGTGCACCCACATGCCGAGCCGGGTTCCGGGCTCCCGCCAGGCCTGCCGGATCTGCTCGCGTACCGGCAGTCGCCGCCCGGCCACCGGTACGACGGTGACGCCGACCGGGGCCTCCTTGAGCAGCAGCGCGACCGCCGCGAACGCCCCGACACCGAGCAGGGCGGTCAGGGCGAAGGTGAAGGTCCAGCCCTCGCTGTGCAGGGCCGGCGCGAGAACGACGGTGGTCACCAGGTTGCCGCCGGTGCCGACCAGCCCGGTGAGCTGGGCGACCAGCGGGTTCTTCGCCGCCGGGAACCAGCGTGCGGCGACCCGCAGCACGCTGATGAACGTCATCGCGTCACCGCAGCCGAGCACCGCCCGGGAGGCCAGCGCGGGCCCGAAGGAGGAGCTGAAGGCGAAGGCGAGCTGGCCGCAGCTCAGCAGCAGTACGCCGAGCAGCAGCACCCGGCGCGGCCCGAACCGGTCGACCAGCAGGCCGACCGGTACCTGCATGGCCGCGTAGACCATGACCTGGAGGATCGTGAAGGTGGAGAGCGCCGAGGCGCCGATGCCGAACCGGGCCGCCGCGTCCAGCCCGGCCACACCGAGGCTGGTGCGGTGGATCACCGCGAGGACGTAGACGCAGACGCCGATCGACCAGGCGGTCCAGGCGGCCCGGCCACCGGGCGGCGCGAGGTCCGGCAGTACGGCGCCGGACGGCACCGGGTCGGACGGTACGGGGTCATGGCCCGGGGGAGCGGCCCCGGGGCGCTGCGACTGTCGAGGACCAGGGACGGAGCGGGATCTTGCGGGGCTATCGGGGTCCACGGGCACGGCGACCAGACTAGTCATCCCATCAAATGATCAATCTGGCAGGCCCGGAGTAGGGACGCGAAGCAGCCTTGTCTCCCTAGGGCGTCCTCGGGCAGGCCCCTGGTGAGCCGCCCCCGCACCCCGCCCGAACCCCGCGTCAGCCCTTGAGCGTCCAGGTCACCGTCTTGGTCATGTGCTGGCTGCGGAAGGTCTCGTCGCGCACCCAGTCGGTGGTGTCCCGCACGGTCGCGGTGACCTTCACGTCCTTGCCCGGACGGATCGGCAGCGTGGCGGTGTCCAGCCAGCTCGGGTCCGGGCCCTGGGGGGCGGTGAGAACGCCGTCCACCCGCCACTGCACCTGGAGCTGCCGGGTCCCCGTCAACGGCAGCGGACGGACGTGCAGTCGGGGCCGCCCGGTCACCGCACCGGCGGCGGGCTCTGGCGGGTCCATCGGCCCGATCCGGCGGTAGAGCTGTTCGAGGATCGCCTCCCGGGAGGGGAGGTTGTAGCTGCCGCCGAGGGTCCGCATGACCGAGTCGACGGTCGGCCGGTAGATGCCGTTGGCGCTGCGGTACGCCCCGACGGTGCCACCGCCGTCCGGGGACTGGGCGCCGAGCCAGCGCCACCACTTCACGTGGGCGCGGGCCATCTCGTCGGCGTTCACGGTGGAGAGGTTGGGGTAGTCGGCGTCGTCGGGGGCGCTGTCGTACTCGTCGCCGAGGTCACCGACGGTGTGGCCGATCTCGTGCTGGATGATCCGCCCGGCGTCCGGGCTGCCGCCCGCGAGGGTGGTCACTCCGGTGCCGCCGGCGCCGCCGTACTCACTGGAGTTGGCCAGGGCTATCAGATACTGCGGTCCCTCGCCGTTGCCCGCGTACCGGGCGGTGGCGGGTTCGTCCGCGCAGAGCAGCCGGGCGGTGCCCTCGCACCAGAAGTGCATGCCGAGCGGGGTGGTCGCCCTGCGGCTGTGGTTCTCCGACTCGGCTATCCCCGCGACCGGGGAGACCACGTCGACCCGCCTTATGTTGAAGTAGCTCTGGTAGCTGCGGAACGGCTCTATCTCCAGCAGTGCGCGCCAGGCCCGGTCGGCCTGCTCCTGGAACAGCTCCTGCTGGTCGGCGGTGTAGCCGTCGCCTATCAGCACCAGCGTGATCCGGTTGGCGGGCTCGCCGGTGCGGCGTATGTCCACCGTCGGCGCGGGCTCCGGCGTCCGCAGGTCCGGCCCGGCCGGGCGGTGCGGCGGTGCGGCGCGGTCCGGGGACGGCGCCGGGGCGCCTATCGTCCCGAAGGGTGCTGGGGATGCGACTTCCAGCGCGGTCGGCAGAGCTGCGACCGAGAGCAGACTGAGCGCCGCTGCGCTCCGGACGATTCGGCCAGACCAACCGTTCGGCATACGGTGCGTCCTCCGGACTCCGGTCACCCGGCTGGAGCGCGGGTGGGGGGGTCGCCAAGACGTACCCGGCCCGTCGGACGGGCCAGACCTCTCGGGGCCCGACTTCGCCGGACCGGATCACCGTGCCGGGGCATCCGGCGCAATCCGCAGGCGGATCTGCGGTCTGGGCCTTAAACCCCCCTCATCGGGCGTCCCTGGGCATCTCGCCGCCGACCGCTGGCGCCCCCTCCGACCGCCGGCGACCGCTTTCGAGCAACCGCAGGCGCCGCAAGCACCTTCGAGCGCCCGCAGACGCCCCGGGACGCCCCGGAACGCCCGCCCTGGGATGCCTCGGGACGCCCGCAGACGCCTCCTGCTCTCAGCGGCGGCGCAGCAGCAGGTGGGTGCCGATGCCCAGCAGCAGGCCCCAGAAGGCCGGTCCGATGCCGAAGAGGGTCATCCCGGAGGCGGTGGCCAGGAAGGTCACCACGGCGCCGTCGCGGCCTGCCTCGTCGGCGAGGGCGCCGGCCAGGCTGCCCTGGAACGACGCCAGCAGGGCGACTCCGGCGATCACCGCGATCAGTGCCGGCGGCAGTCCGGTGAACAGGCTGACCAGTACTCCGCCGAAACTGCCGACCAGCAGGTAGAGGGCACCGGCCGACATTCCGGCGATGTAGCGGCGGTCGGGGTCGGGGTGGCTCTCGGGGCTGGTGCAGATGGCGGCGGTGATGGCGGCCAGGTTGACCCCGGGCGAGCCGAACGGCGCCAGCAGGACGGAGAGGGCACCGGTGGCGCCGATCAGCAGCCGGTCGTCGGGCCGGTAGCCGAAGGCGCGCATAATGCCAAGTCCCGGCGCGTTCTGCGAGGCGAGGACGACGACGGTGAGCGGCAGCGCCAGGCCGACCGTGGCGGGCCAGGAGAAGGCGGGTGCGGTCAGGACCGGGCGGACCGGGCCGCCGCTCCCCAGGTGCAGCGGCAGTCCGACGGTGGTCGCCGCCAGGATCCCGCCCGCCAGCAGTGCCGCCGGCACCGCGTACCGGGGTGCGTACCGCTTGGCCAGCAGGAAGGCCGCGAAGCTGCCGAGGACCAGGACGGGTGCCTGGTGCAGGGAGCCGAAGACTCCGGCGCCGAACGAGAACAGGATTCCGGCCAGCATCGCGTTGACGATGCCGGACGGCACGGCCTCGATCAGCCGCCCGAACAGTCCGGTCATCCCGAACACCGTGACCGCGACGCCGCTCACCAGGAACGCCCCGACCGCCTCGCGGTACGGGTACGCGCCCAGGCTGGTCACCAGCAGCGCCGCTCCCGGCGTGGACCAGGCGGTGATCACCGGGGTCCTGGTCCACCAGCTCAGCAGCAGGCAGGTGAGCCCGCTGCCGATGGACACCGCCCAGATCCAGGAGACCGTGTGCGCCTGGTCCAGGTGTCCGGCGGCGGCCGCCGCCAGGACGACCACCAGCGGGCCCGAGAAGGACACCACGATGCAGACCAGCCCGGCCAGCAGGGCGGGTACCGAGACGTCCCTGCGCAGCGAGCGCCGTCCGTCCGGCGCCCCGGGCTCCCCCGTCGCCTCGGTGTTCCGTTCCGTCCGCTGCTGCATTTCAGCGCGATGCTCTGCCATCCGAGCAGTATTCTGGAAGACCCTTTGCGACACTCCGGAAATATCTTCACCACTGCTGCAGTCGTCCGTCGGCGGACGTGTCTGTGTGTGCGAAGGCACGGAGAGCGGGACCGGCGAGCCGCCGGGGGATGCAGCTACCGGCCGACTCCTTCCAGCACGCAGTCCGCAACAGGTCCCTGGGGAACCCATCATGCGAGTATCCGCTATGCCAGGTTTTGCGAAGAACGTCCTGTCCGCGCTCTCCACCCGCAGGTCCCTCGCCATCGGCTTCGCAGCCCTCACCGTCGGTGCTGCCGTCCCCCTGTTTCCGGGCGCCTCCGCCGCCTGGGCGTGCGGCGACGACGGCGCCCCGGCCGGCGTCGCGAGTGCCGGTGCCACCGGCTCCGGGTCCGCAACTGCCCCTTCCCCGGCGGAGACCCACCACGGCAGCCCGGCCTCGGCCTTCATCCCGGTGGTCCCGGCCGCGCTGACCGCCGGGGGCGCCCCGGTCGAAATCGGCGTCGAGATGGCCAACTTCACCGGTGCCGACTACGCCAAGATCGCCCCGTCCTTCGCGCTCTACAACCCGAGGTCCAACTCCGACTACGGCACCCCGGGGACCAACCTGCGGATCCAGGACCTGAAGGTGGCGGTCATGAAGGGCGGCCGGTGGGTCGACCTGCCGCTGCGCAACAGCTGCGACCCGACGATCGTCGCCGATACCTCCGTGCTGGCCGACTCGCTGACGGACCAGCACGCCCACCGCTACCTGTTCCGGCTCTCGCTCGCCGCCGACGCTCCCGCGCAGCAGACCGAGATCCAGGTCTTCAGCGGTTTCGGGCTCAACGGCAAGAGCAACTCGACCACGCTCAAGGTGCTCCGCGGCTCCGCCGCCAGAACGGCCAACTCCCCGGCCCGTGCTGCCGGTTACGCCGCCGGTTCGGCCACCGACGCGGCGTCGGCCGTCCCGGCGGTGCTGACCCCGCTGCCGAGCGTCGACCCGGAACCCGACACCGTCCCGGTCGGCAACCGGCTCGCGCAGAGCGGATTGCCGGGCGGCAGCGCCCTGCCGGCCGGCTCGGCGGGCGCGTTCGTCCTGCTGGGCGGCGGCGCGGTGGTGGCCCTGCGGCGCCGGTCCGCACACCGCTGAGCCGCACCGCCGGGCCGCACCGGGGCCGCCGGGCACGCACCCGAAGCCCCGGCGCCCACCGGCACACCCGCCGGAACGCCCACGGGCCCTGCCTCCGCAGAGGCAGGGCCCGTGGCACGCGGGGGCGTCAGCCCCAGGTGATCAGGCGCTTCGGGCGCTCCAGGACCGCGGCGACGTCCGCCAGGACCCTGGAACCGAGCTCGCCGTCGACCAGGCGGTGGTCGAAGGAGAGTGCCAGCGTGGTGACCTGACGGGGCACCACCTTGCCCTTGTGGACCCACGGGAGTTCCCGCACCGCACCGAAGGCCAGGATGGCGGCCTCGCCGGGATTGAGGATCGGGGTGCCGGTGTCGACGCCGAAGACGCCGACGTTGGTGATGGTGATGGTGCCGCCCTGCATGTCCGCGGGCGAGGTCTTGCCCTGACGCGCGGTGTCGATCAACTCACCGAGTGATACGGCCAGTTGCGGCAGGGTCTGGGAGCCGGCGTCCTTGATGTTGGGCACGATCAGGCCGCGCGGCGTGGCCGCCGCGATGCCGAGGTTGACCTGGCCCTTGATCACGATCTCCTGGGCGGACTCGTCCCAGGCGGCGTTGATCTCCGGGTAGCGCCGGACCGCCGTCAGCAGCGCCTTGGCGACCAGCAGCAGCGGGCTGACCCGGACACCCGCGCCCAGGTCACCGCTCTCCTTGAGCTTGCGGACCAGCTTCATCGTCCGGGTCACGTCGACCTGGACGAACTCGGTGACGTGCGGCGCGGTGAAGGCCGAGGCCACCATCGCCTGCGCGGTGGCCTTCCGGACGCCCTTGACCGGCACCCGGACGTCGCCCCGCACGGCCGGCACCGGCTGCGCCGCGGCCTCGGTGACCGCGACCGCCTCGACGACCGGGGCGAGCGGGGCCGAAGCGGCCGCCTCACCCGGCGCGGCTGCCGCCGCGGCGGCGTGCACGTCCTCGCGGGTGATCACACCGTCGCGACCGGTCGCCACGACCGTCCGCAGGTCGATCCCAAGGTCCTTGGCGAGCTTGCGCACCGGCGGCTTGGCCAGCGGACGCTCGCCCACCGCCGGAGCGGTGACGGGAGCGGCCGGGACCGGGGCCACCGGGACGGCGACCGGCTGCGGTGCGACCGAAGGAACCGGGGCGGCGGCCGACTTGGCCGGGGCAGCGCTCCGGCGGGCCCGGCGCTGCGTCCCCCCGGTGCGCGGCCCGTAGCCGACGAGCACCTCGCGGCGCTCGGGCACGGCCTCCTCGGCGACGGCGTCGGCGGCCACCGAGGCGGCCGGAGCCGCCGGAACGTCACCCGCGACGGCGCCGACCGCGACGGAGATGATCGCCGTACCGACGTCCACCGTGCTGCCGGCGGGGAAGAAGAGCTGCTCGACGACCCCGTTGAACGGGATCGGCAGCTCGACCGCCGCCTTCGCGGTCTCCACCTCACAGACGATCTGGCCGTCCGTCACCTCGTCACCCGGCTTGACGTACCAGGTCAGGATCTCGGCCTCGGTGAGGCCCTCGCCGACGTCCGGCATCTTGAACTCGCGGAGCGAGCGAACTTCGGTGGTCATCTCGCTCCCTCTCAGAACGCCAGCGCGCGGTCGACGGCGTCGAGCACGCGGTCGAGGTCGGGCAGGAAGGACTCCTCGACCCGCGACGGCGGGTACGGCGCGTGGTAGCCGCCGACCCGCAGGACCGGGGCCTCCAGGTGGTAGAAGCAGCGCTCGGTGAGGCGGGCGGCGAGCTCGGCGCCCATGCCCATGAAGACCGGCGCCTCGTGCACCACGATGCCGCGCCCGGTGCGCTTGAGCGACGCCTCCAGGGTGTCGAAGTCGATCGGGGAGAGCGAGCGCAGGTCGACGACCTCCAGGTGGTGGCCGTCCTCCTCGGCGGCCGCGGCGGCCTCCAGGCAGACCTTCACCATCGGGCCGTACGCGATCAGCGTGGCGTCCGTGCCGGGACGCACCACCCGGGCGGCGTGCAGCGGCAGGTCGGCCGAGTCGGCGACCTCACCCTTGTCCCAGTAGCGGCGCTTGGGCTCCAGGAAGATCACCGGGTCGTCCGACTCGATGGCCTGGCGGAGCATCCAGTGCGCGTCCTGGGCGTTGGAGGGGCTGACCACCCGGAGACCGGCGGTGTGCGCGAAGTAGGCCTCGTGCGACTCGCTGTGGTGCTCGACCGCGCCGATGCCGCCCGCGTACGGGATGCGGACGGTGACCGGCATCTTCACGTGCCCGAGCGCGCGGGCGTGCATCTTCGCCAGCTGGGAGACGATCTGGTCGAAGGCCGGGTAGACGAAGCCGTCGAACTGGATCTCCACCACCGGCCGGTAGCCTCTGAGCGCCAGACCGATCGCGGTGCCCATGATGCCGGACTCGGCGAGCGGGGAGTCCATCACCCGGGCCTCGCCGAAGTCCTTCTGCAGCCCGTCGGTGATCCGGAAGACCCCGCCCAGCTTGCCGATGTCCTCGCCCATCAGGACGGTCTTCGGGTCGTTCTCCAGCGACTTGCGCAGGGCGTCGTTGAGCGCCTTGGCAATGCTCAGCTGACCGGCCATCAGTGGTTCTCCCCGCCCTCGAAGGACGCCGCGTACGCCTCGTACTCAGCTCGCTCTTCCTCGACCAGTGCGTGCGGCTCGGCATACACGTGGTCGAAGATCAGAGTCGGGTCCGGGTCCGGCATGCTGCGCACGCCCTCGCGCACCCGCAGGCCCAACTCCTCGCTCTCCGCCTCGATCCCGGCGAAGAACGCCTCGTCCGCCAGGCCCTGCTGCTCCAGGTGGGCCTTGAGCCGGGTGATCGGGTCCTTGGCCTTCCAGGCCTCGGTCTCCTCGCTCAGCCGGTAGCGGGTCGGGTCGTCGGAGGTGGTGTGCGCGCCCATCCGGTAGGTGAACGCCTCGATCAGCACCGGGCCGCCGCCGTTGCGGGCGTGGTCCAGCGCCCAGCGGGTGACCGCGAGGCAGGCGAGCACGTCGTTGCCGTCCACCCGGACGCCGGGGAAGCCGAAGCCGGCGGCGCGGCGGTAGAGCGGGATGCGGGTCTGCACGGTGGTGGGCTCGGAGATCGCCCACTGGTTGTTCTGGCAGAAGAAGACGACCGGGGCGTTGTAGACCGAGGCGAAGGTGAAGGCCTCGCTGACATCACCCTGGCTGGAGGCGCCGTCACCGAAGTACGCGATCACCGCGTCGTCGGCGCCGTCCTTGGTGATGCCCATCGCGTAGCCGGTGGCGTGCAGGGTCTGCGCACCGATCACGATGGTGTAGAGGTGGAAGTTCTTCTCGTTCGGGTCCCAACCGCCGTGGTTCACACCGCGGAACATGCCGAGCAGGTTCAGCGGGTCCACGTCGCGGCACCAGGCGACGCCGTGCTCGCGGTAGGTCGGGAAGGCGTAGTCACCGGGGCGCATCGCGCGGCCCGAGCCGACCTGCGCAGCCTCCTGGCCGAGCAGCGAGGCCCACAGGCCCAGTTCGCCCTGGCGCTGGAGCGAGGTGGCCTCGGCGTCGAAGCGCCGGACCAGCACCAGGTCGCGGTAGAGGGCGCGGAGTTCGTCCGCGGTGATCGCCAGCGGGAACTCCGGGTTCTCGACCCGCTCCCCTTCGGGCGTGAGTAGCTGTACGAGCTCCGGCGGGGCGTCCGTACCCTTGATGCGGAGGTTGTCAGGGACGCCGGGGGCGGCCTTCTTGCGCGCCCTCGCCGTGCTTTTGACGGTCACGTTCACTCCTCGGTCTGTCCGGCCGCCCGGGGTCGCCGGTGACCGGTCCGGTCACCGCCTCGCAGGCACGCGTGGGTGTGCGCACCGACTGCGAGGCAGGTGGTGTTCCCTTTCCGACGGCGTCCCTCACGAGAACGTTACCCAGCAGCGCCCTTTGGCGCGCTTGCGCTAGGACGTCCTACTTGTTCACGCCGGAGAGTGCAGGTGTGGTGCAGCTCTCTGGGCGGTGCCGTCAGGACACCTGCGCACGTTATCCGGGCGGAGCCCTCCGCGTAAGGGGGTAATCGGCACGGATTCTGCGTCGGTGGTATCACGGGCAATAGGTCTCCTAAGGGCGGATATGGGAGCATTTGACCGTGACTGGAAACGGACAAATCAGGGTTTTCCTACTAGATGATCATGAGGTCGTCCGGCGCGGCGTCCACGATCTCCTCTCCACCGAGGAGGACATCGAGGTCGTCGGCGAGGCCGGCACCGCCGCCGAGGCGCTGGCCCGGATCCCGGCCGTCGACCCCGACGTCGCGATCCTCGACGTCCGGCTTCCGGACGGCAACGGCGTCGAGGTCTGCCGCGAGGTCCGCTCGCGCCGCCCGGAGATCAAGTGCCTGATGCTGACCTCCTTCTCGGACGACGAGGCGCTCTTCGACGCCATCATGGCGGGAGCCTCCGGGTACGTACTGAAGGCGATCCGGGGCACCGACCTGCTCTCGGCGGTCCGCGACGTGGCGGCGGGGAAGTCGCTGCTCGACCCGGTCGCCACCAGCCGGGTGCTGGAGCGGCTGCGCGACGGCGGCGGCGAGAAGGAGGACGAACGGCTCGCCCAGTTGACGAAGCAGGAGCGGCGGATCCTCGACCTGATCGGCGAGGGCATGACGAACCGTCAGATCGGCAACGAACTGCACCTGGCCGAAAAGACCGTCAAGAACTACGTTTCCAGCCTGCTGGCCAAGATGGGCATGGAGCGCCGCACCCAGGCGGCCGCCTACGTGGCCCGCCATCAGGCCGATCATCAGCATTAAGCACATCTCTGACACATTGTCAAGGGCCTGTGCAGGCGCGCATTACGCTCCTGTTCCGTGACAACGCAAGGCCAGATCATCGTGTGCGCGCCGCCCCGTCCGGACCACACCGCACCCCCCTTCGGCACCCTCAGCCCCCCGGTCGGATACGAAGCCGTGACCGGGGTGCTGCGTTCCTACCGGGTCGGCAGGCCCCGCGAGATACGGCCGGTGGCCGAGGGACTGCTCAACCGGGGCTACCGGATCACCACCGAATCCGGCCGGTACTTCCTCAAGTGCTACGTCGACCGCGCCACCGCCACCCGTGCCGCGATCACCGCCCAGCACCGTGCCACCACCGACCTGAACGCCCTCGGACTGCCCACCCCGCCCCCGCTGCCGACACCCGGCGGCCGGACCGTGACCGCGTACGGCGGCCGGCTGTTCGCGCTCTACCCCTGGGTGGCGGGCGGCCACCGGCACGGCACCGAACTGGCACCCGCCCAGTGCGCCGAACTCGGCGCACTGCTCGGGCGGATCCACGGCGCACTCGGCGAAGTCTGCGCCCCCGTGCGGCAGCCCGGCGGCCATGCCACCGCCGACCCCGCGGAGACCGTCCGGCTGGTCGGCGAGCTACGCCGGCGAATCGCCCGGCAGGAGCCGTACGAAGCCTTCGACGCGCTCGCCGAACAGCGCCTGGCCGAACGCCTCGACCTGCTCTCGGTGCACCGGCACCGGCGGCCCGCCCCCGAGAGCGCCCCGCCGACCGGCTGGACGCACGGCGACTTCCACGGCCTCAACCTGCTCTACCGGGGCGACCTGCTCACGGCCGTACTGGACTGGGACAAGCTCGGCGTCCGCCCGCAGGCGGAGGAGACCGTCCGGGCCGCCACGCTGATCTTCAACGACCGGGAGAGCGGCGTCCTGGACCTGGTCCGGGTCCGCCGCTACTCGCAGGCGTACCGGGCCTGCGGGGCCGCCACCCCGGCCCAACTGGCCTCCGCCGTGCACCGGGTGTGGTGGGAACGCCTCAACGACCTCTGGATGCTCCAGTGGCACTACCAGCGCGGCGACCGCCGCGCCGACCCGCTCTTCCCCGCCTCGGCCGGGCAACTCACCTGGTGGTGCGAGGAGTACGAGCAGGTCCTGGACGCCTTCACCAACTGACCGGGCCACCGGAGGCTCCCGGCGGGGAGCCCGGAAGACCCGGAAGGGGCGCGGGGAACCGCGCGGAACGGGGGTCCGGGATCGTGCTCGACCCCGGCCGTCCTCCGTCCGTGCGGTTCCCCGCGCCCCTACGGGACTGCTCCTTCGAAGGAGCTCAGTGGGTCGTGCCGCCTCCCGTGCCCGTGGTGCTCTTGCCGCCACCGTCCGGCGGCGTGCTGACGCCCGACGAGGGGCTGGAGCCGGCGGTCGGGTTGCTGGAGTGCGAGGGGGCCGGGCCGTCGCTCGGCGAGTCCGTGGGGGGATGGCTGACCGGGGCCGAGGCCGAAGCCGAGGCCGAGGCCGACGGCGACGGCGCGCTGGAACGCCCCGGCGGCGGGTACGTCGGCGGGCTGTCCTGCGTCTCCGGCGGCGGCGTGCTCCGGTTCGGGTTGGTGCCGCCGCCGTAGCTGCGGCTCGGCGAGGGCAGCGGGGTCGACGCGTCGGGCGTCTCGGCCGACGGCGCCGACGGGGTCTGCACCGTCCCGGGCTTCGGCGTGTAGTCGTGCGGCTTCTTGGCGGGGCTCAGCGCCATGGCGGCACCGATGGCGGCCACCACCAGCAGCACCACGATCCCGCCGATCAGCGGCCACGGGCTGCGCTTGCGCCCGCGCCCGTTGCCGCCGTCGTCGTAGCCGCCGTCGTCGTAACCGCCGCCGTGGCCGCCGCCGTACGAACCCGCGGTGTAGGGGCTCAGCGGCCCGTCGTGCTGCCCGGTGGCCGGGTAGGGCAGCATCGCCGTCTGGTCGATCGGCGTGCCGGCCGCGCCCGCACCGCCGGAACCGTCGACCGAGCCCAGCGGCTTGGTGACGGCGGTCGCACCGCTCGACCCGGCGCCGTAGTACCCGCCGCCGGAGGCCGCGGGGGCGATGGTGGTCGCACCCGTCGCGAACCCGGAACCGGCCGCGCTGTGCATCTCCCGCAGGGCGTGCTGCACATGGGCCCGGAACTCGTCCGCGCTCTGGAAGCGGTCGTCCGGGTCCTTGGCCAGCGAGCGCAGCACCAGCTCGTCGAGCTGGGCGGGCACCCGGTTGTTGGCCTGCGAAGGCGGCACCGGCATGTCCTGGACGTGCTGGTAGACCACCGAGAGCGGGGTGTCGCCGGTGAACGGCGGCCGCAGCGTCAGCAGTTCGAAGAGCATGCAGCCGGCCGCGTACAGGTCCGAGCGGTGGTCGACCGCCTTGCCCAGGGCCTGCTCCGGCGAGAGGTACTGCGGGGTGCCCATCACCATGCCGGTCTGGGTCATGGTGGTGGCGCCGCCGGTCAGCGCGCGGGCGATGCCGAAGTCCATCACCTTGACCGCGCCGCCGTTGGTGATGATGACGTTGGCGGGCTTGATGTCACGGTGCACGATGCCGTTGCGGTGGCTGTAGGCGAGCGCCTCCAGGACCCCGGCGGTGATGATCAGCGCCTGGTCGACCGGCGGAGCGTCCTCGTCCATCAGCAGCTCGCGGACGGTGTGGCCCTCGACCAGCTCCATCACGATGTACGGGGTCGAGTCCCCCGCGAGGTCCTCCTCGCCGGTGTCGTACACCGAGACGATCGAGTGATGGTTGAGCGCCGCCACCGCGTGCGCCTCACGGGTGAAGCGCAGCCGGGCCACGTCGTCCTGGGCCAGCTCGGAGCGGAGCAGCTTGACCGCGACCGTCCGGCCGAGCCGGACGTCCTGTGCGGCGTAGACCTCCGCCATGCCGCCCCGGCCGAGCCGGTGGGTGACGCGGTAGCGGCCGTCGCCGAGGGTGCCGAGCGGGGCCGCGGTGCCGCGGCTCGGGGTGAACACCTGATCGACCGGCGGCAGCAAGGGCGTTTCGTCCGCTCCGGGGCCCGTGTCGCCGCCCGGCACCTGGGGCGTCTCACGGGTACTGTCGTCCCCGGAGCCCTGGCCACCGGCACCCCGAGCATGCTCCGCCGCGCCGTCTCCCGGCTGCTGTGTCTGTGCCATCACTCCTCGCCCCGGGCTGTCGCTCGGTGCGCGGTCGCCCTTCGGTTACGTCCTCAGAACGCTACAGCTTCGGCGCGCCGACCGTGGAACCGCAGATCTGGCAATACGGTTCAGACCATGCTGTTCCGACCTTGATCGAGTACGACCACGGACAGCGAGCCGGAGCCCGTGGTAGTGCCGTACGGCTCCAGCTTCTTCTTCTCCTGCTTGGCCACCACGATGCCGACGATGATCACCGCCAGCACGATCAGGCCGATGATCACACCGATCACCACCATCGCCGTCCCGCACCCGTTGCCGCTCTTGTTCGCCGGACCCGGCGCGAACGGCTGCGGCTGCGGCGCCGCGTACGGCGGCGGGGTGTGCGGCGCCTGCTGCGGGAACGGCTGCGGGGTCGGCGCCTGCTGCGGGAACGGCGTCGGCGTCCCGTACTGCGGCGGGAACGGGGTCGGGGTCTGCTGGTACGCCGGCGGCTGCTGCTGCAGGTGCGGCGGCACCTGCGGGAACGGCTGCGGGGTCGGCGGCGTCTGCTGGTACTGAGGCGGTTGCTGCTGCGGCTGCTGCTGCGACTGCGGGAAGGAGGGGTACGGCTGCGGCTGCACCTGCGGGAAGCCGGCCAGCGACGGCGCGGCGTGCACCGAGCGCGGCCCCTCGCCGATCACCAGCGGGGTGCTCGCCTGCAGCGGGCCGCCACCGCCCGGCGTCCCCGACGCGATCCGCTCGACCTCCGTGCGCATCGCGTCCGCGCTCGGGAACCGGTGGTCCGCCTCCTTGCGCAGCGCCCGGGCCACCAGCTCGTCCACCGCGGGCGACACCGCCCGGTTCAGCGTGGACGGCGCCGGGGGCTCCTCCTGGACGTGCTTGTACGCGATCGAGAAGGCGGTGTCCCCGTCGAACGGCAGGCTGCCGGTGAGCAGCTCGAAGAGCATGCAGCCCACCGAGTACAGGTCGGACCGCGCGTCCACGCTCTTGCCGAGCGCCTGCTCGGGCGAGAGGTACTGCGGGGTGCCGACCACCATGCCGGTCTGGGTCATCGAGGTCACGTCGGACTGCAGCGCCCGCGCGATGCCGAAGTCCATCACCTTGACGACGCCCTTGGTGCTCACCATGACGTTGCCCGGCTTGATGTCGCGGTGCACCAGCCCCTGGTCGTGCGAGGCCTCCAGCGCCGACAGCACGGCGGCGGTCAGCTTCAGCGCCTGCTCGACCGGCATCGCGCCGTACTGCGCGATCGACTCGTTGAGCACGTCGCGCAGCGCCTTGCCCTCGACGTACTCCATGACGATGTACGGGGTCACCGAACCGTCCGGGCCGACGTCCTCGCCGCTGTCGAAGACCGACACGATGTTGATGTGCTGGAGCCTGGCGACCGCCTGCGCCTCACGGCGGAACCGCAGCTTGAAGGAGTCCTCGCGGCCGAGCTCGGTGTGCAGCGTCTTCACCGCGACCTGGCGGTCCAGCACCGTGTCGTGCGCCAGGTGCACCGACGCCATGCCGCCCTGCCCGAGCAGGCTCCGCAGCACGTACCGGCCGTGGCCCAGGGAGGAACCCGCCGCAGGCGCGCCCGAAGCGGTGCCGTCCTCGCTCATGGTCATCTGCTCCCCCTCGGCGCGTCGGTCCGCAGCCGCATCGTCTCGTCCGGGCGCGAGGCCCGACTGGGGGCCGTACCGCACGCACGCACGGCGTCCGCGGCCCGCTCGGCCACCGGCCCGGGTCGGCGGCCGGGGCCGACGACACGGGCCAGGGTATCGGCAAACCACCACACAACGGGGTACAGGGGCGCCCCCGCCCGGTCCGCCACCGCCGGGCGGCACCCGGCGGCCCGCACAGCGGCGCGGGCAGCCCGGTAGGGAGGTACCCGGCCACCCGCGCCGCTCCCGGTGCCCCGGCGCGCTTCGACTTCCGGTCTACAGGTACGGACCCGAGCGGATGCCGCGACCGGGCATGGGCTCCTCGTCGTCCGGCTCGGCGCCGTGACTCCCCGGCGGCAGCGCCCGCCGCATCTGCTCCAGCTGCGCCCGCGCGGCCATCTGCTGGGCGAACAGCGCGGTCTGGATCCCGTGGAACAGCCCCTCCAGCCAGCCCACCAGCTGGGCCTGGGCGATCCGCAGCTCGGCCTCGGTGGGGATGGAGTCCTCGGTGAAGGGCAGCGAGAGCCGCTCCAGCTCCTCGACCAGTTCGGGGGCCAGGCCCAGTTCCAGTTCCTTGATCGAGCTGGCGTGGATGTCCTTCAGCCGGGCCCGGCTGGCCTCGTCCAGGGGCGCCGCCCTGACCTCCTCGAGCAGCTGCTTGATCATGCTGCCGATGCGCATGACCTTGGCCGGCTGCTCGACCATCTCGGTCACCGGCAGCTCCCGGGGCTCGACGCCCTCGCCCTCGCCGAACCGGCCCGTGCCACCGCCGGGGACCGCACCGATGGGCATGCCGTCCGGGCCGACGATCAGGACCTTCGGGCCCTCGTCCGCTCCCTGGGCCGACGCCTGGTACGACTCCGGCTGCGGCCCTTCGTTCATCGGCTTCGTCATAGCTCCTTCATATGCTTCGGGCAGCGAGAGGGTCAACTGACTGACCATGATGCCCCGCCGGGACGGGCCGCCCGACCACCTGACCTCATGTCAGCGGCGGCGGGACGCCCGCCCCGTGCTCAACGACCGCGCAACCGCATCCCGATCAGCGCCAGACCGCAGCCGATCATGGTCAGCCCGGCTCCGAGCGGGAACTGGAGGTTGGACGGGTCCGTCCACCGGATCGGCCCGGCCAGTTCGCCGGTGCCCCGGCCCTGCGCGAGCGGCACCGGATCGCCCGCACCGGCCTCCGGCGGCTCCTCGGCGGCCTCCGGCTCCTGCGGTCCGCCCGGCGACACCTCCGGCCCGGCGGAACCCGCGCCGTCGTCCTCCTCCGAGCCGCCGGGCCGGTGGGCGGGGGCCCGGTGCCGGGGTCCGCCCCAGGGCCAGCCGCGGGCCGGCGCCGCCCACGGCGGACCGCCGCGGGAACCTCCCCAGGACGCCCCCCACCTCGGGCGGCCCGAGCCGGTGGTGCTGTCGGCGGCGGATCCCTCCTCCGGCGGCCAGGCGGTCGACTCACCGGGCTGGGCGGCTGCCGGATCCTCCGTGGGAGCCGCCACGGGCGGACCGGGCACGGTGGCGGACCCGGGCGGGGGCTCGGGTGAGGCGGGGGCCGACGGCGGGGCCGACCGGCCTGGCACGGCGGCAGCCCCCTGGCCGACAGTCCCCTGGTCGCCGGCCACCGGGGTCGCGCTCCCCGCCGGGGGCGGCGGCGACACGGTGGCCGCCCGGGTCTCGGACGCCGGGGGCACGGCGACGGCCGTCCCAGCCGCCGTGGGCGGACCGGAGGGCGCCGACGGCACGGCGCCCTCCACCAACCCCGTCGGCACCACCGGCTGCGGAACGCCCTGGACGGCGCCCTGGGTGGCCGGGGCCGAGGCCGCCGGCCGCAGGGATGCCGTCCCCGTCGACCCCGCCGCATGGGACGCACCGGCCCCACCGCCCACCGCCGGGGCCGGGCCCGCCAGCAGCAGCGGAACGGCCAGCCCGGTGGCGGCGACCGCGGCCCACTGCCGCGGTGCGGCACAACAGGACGGCAGAGCGGCGCAGAGCGCGGAGAACGCGTGGGTAAGTGCGGCCACGGACGGAGGTCCTTCCGACGGCCGGCCGCGCTCGGGACGCGACCGGCGGCGGGACAGCTCCGGACCAGCCTCACATATTCCGGCATATCGGGCATTTCGGAACCCGATTGCGCAGCGCCCTGCCGGTTCCAGCAGCTCAGCAGGCCGGCAGCCCGTCCGCTTCCGAGCAACGCGGGAGCACGGGGGCACAGCGGCGCGCCGGGGCGGGCGCGGGCGCAGATGCGCGCCGGGGGCGCGGCCGACGACGCGGGGCCCCGCCTTGCCCCGGGGCGGGACCCCCTGCCGCTCAGACCTTGAGGACGACCTTGCCGACCTGCCGGCTCGCCTCGACGACCCGGTGCGCCTCGGCGGCCTCGGCCAACGACAGCACCCGGTCCACCACGGGCTTGACCACCCCGGCCTCGATCAACGGCCAGACGTGCTCGCGGACCGCCGCCACGATCGCCGCCTTCTCCGCGATCGGACGGCCGCGCAGGCTGGTGGCGGCCACGGCGGCGCGTTTTTTCAGCAGCGTGTTGAGGTCCAGCTCACCCTTGGTGCCGCCCTGGAGACCGATGATCACCAGGCGGCCGTTGGTCGCCAGCGCGTCCACGTTCCGCTGGAGGTACTTGGCACCCATGATGTCGAGGATCACGTCCGCACCGGCACCACCGGTGGCCTCGCGGACCGCCTCCACGAAATCCTGCCGCCGGTAGTCGATACCGACGTCCGCCCCCAACTCGGCGCAGCGGGCCAGCTTTTCGGGACTGCCCGCAGTGACCAGCACCCGGGCGCCGACCGCCTTGGCGAGCTGGATGGCCATCGTGCCGATACCGCTCGCACCGCCGTGCAGCAGCACCGTCTCGGCCGGACGCAGGTGGGCCACCATGAACAGGTTCGACCAGACCGTGGCGACCACCTCGGGCAGCGCGGCGGCGTCCGTCGGGCCGAGCCCCTTCGGCAGGGGCAGCAGCTGCCCGACCGGCACCGCCACCCGTTCGGCGTAACCGCCGCCGCTGAGCAGGGCGCACACCTCGTCCCCGACCGCCCAGCCGGCCACGCCCGCACCGAGCGCGACGATCCGTCCCGCGCACTCGAGACCGGGGTACGGCGATGCGCCCTCGGGCGGGTCGTAGAAGCCCTGGCGCTGCAACAGGTCGGCCCGGTTGACGGCGGTGGCCGCCACCTCGACCAGCACCTCACCCGCCGCGGGCACCGGGTCCGGCACCTCCGCCCAGGTCAGCGCTTCCGGACCGCCGGGCTCAGGAATCGTGATCGCATACATGCCGACGACGCTACTGCGAGACACCGCCGAGATCGGCGGTTTGCCGGACGACCTGCGGGCGGCCGACCCGGTCACCGGACCGGCGGGCGCCGCACACGGCCACCAGAGCCGCCTGGACCGCCGGTCCGCGTCGGCCTTGGACCGCCGGTCCGCGTCGGCGAACTCCCGGAAGGCCACACGACGGCTGGCGATCGGCGCGGCCGTGCCCCGGTGACCCGATGCCGGGGAGCAGCAGGCGTCACACCGACCGGCACCAGGCGCCGAACCGCCCCGGGACCACCGTGACCGCCGGCGCCTCCGACTGCGCCCGACTGCTTTCCGGACCGGCGGCGCCGTCGCTCCGGCACTGCACCGGCGCAGCGGCCGTCCCGCCGCCGGGGCGGGCCCGGCTCGACGCCCGACCGGCCGCGCACCGAGCCGGAGTTGGCCGCACGCGGTCGACACACAGCAGGTCGACGGACGTGTCCGGGCCGGGGAGCACGCATGCTTGGTGCCGTGACTGGTGATCGCTCGACCAAGCCAGGCCGTCGGCTCCCACGCTTCCGGACCCCGCAGGATCCGCCGGACCCCCGGGGTCGCGCCGCCCGCGCCGCCCACGCCGCCTCCGCCGCCCGCGCCGATCCGGACCCGGGCCGCCACATCGCGCTGCCCGCCCGGCGGAGCGTCCCCCCGCTGCGGCAGGTCGCCCGACGGCTGCTGGTGGCGCTGGCCGTGCTGGCCGCCACCACGCTGATCGTCCGGCTCGACGCAGCCGGCTACCACGACAACGCGGACGGGACGGTGAGCCTGCTCGACGCCGCGTACTACGCCACCGTCACCCTCTCCACCACCGGGTACGGCGACATCACCCCGGTCAGCGACGCCGCCCGGCTCACCAACATCCTGGTGATCACGCCGTTGCGCGTCCTCTTCCTGATCATCCTGGTCGGCACCACCCTCGAGGTGCTCACCGAACGGACCCGCCAGCAGTGGCGGATCGGACGCTGGAGGTCCATCGTGCGCGAGCACACCGTCGTCGTGGGATACGGCACCAAGGGCCGCAGCGCCGTCCACACCCTGCTCGGGCAGGGCGTGCGCAAGGACGCCATCGTCGTGGTGGACCCGCAGCACAAGGCGATCGAACAGGCCACCCTGGACGGGCTGGTCGGCGTGGTCGGCGACGCGACCCGCACCGAGACCCTGCTCAGGGCCGAACTCCCCAGGGCCGCGAGGGTGGTGGTGGCCCCCGAGCGCGACGACACGGCCGCGCTGGTCACCCTGACCGCACGTCAGCTCAACAAGGGCGCCACCGTGGTCGCGGCCGTCCGCGAGGACGAGAACGCCCCGCTGCTCCGGCAGAGCGGCGCCGACGTGGTGGTCACCAGCTCCAGTTCGGCCGGGCGGCTGCTCGGCCTGTCAATGCTCAGCCCGCACGCCGGGGCGGTCATGGAGGACCTGCTGACCTACGGCACCGGCCTCGACCTGGTCGAACGCCCCGTCACCCGGGCGGAGGCCGGCCACAGCCCCCGGGAGTGCGCCGACCTGGTCCTCGCCGTGGTCCGGGGCCGCAGGGTCCTCAACTACACCGACCCCGAGGCCGCCACCCTGCACCTCACCGACCGCATCATCACCATCAAGCGCGCCGCCGCCGGCTGACCTCAGGGCCCGCCGGGCGGCCGGGCGCCTACGGCGCCGCCAGCAGCTCCACCCGGCCGCCCGGCCGCACCCCACCCGGCGGGACCACGGCGAGCGCCTCGGCCAGGGCCAGCCCCCGGAGCATCGCGGGCCCGTCGAAGACCAGCGGCACGACGCCCTGCTCGGTCCGGACCACCGGCAGCAACCTGGTGTCATCGGGGTGCCCAGGGAAGTCCCTTGCAGCGACGGCAAGTCGGGGAACCTCCGCCGGCCGCCCGGAGAGCGCGTGCAGCAGCGGGAGTGCGAGCGTGACCGTCCCCGCGACGGCGGCGAGCGGGTTGCCGGGCAGGCCCACCAGGCGGCGGCCGCCGGGGAGTTCGGCCAGCAGCATCGGGTGCCCGGGGCGGACCGCGACCCCATCGACCAGCAACCGGGCCCCGACCGCCGTCAGCGCGTCGTGCAGGAAGTCCACCGGCCCCGCCGCGGTGCCGCCCGTGGTGATCACGACGTCGGCGGGCGAGAGCCGTACGGCGTCCCGGAGCAGTGCGAAGTCGTCCCCGACCCGACGGCAACCGACCAGCTCCGCACCCGAAGCCGCCAGCCAGGGCGGCAGCAGCGGGCCGAGCGCGTCCCGGACCAGTCCGCCCTCCGGAACCCCGGAGTCGATCAACTCGTCCCCGAGCAGCAGCAGTTCGACGGTCGGACGGCGGCGCACCGCGAGCCGGTCGTGGCCACAGGCGGCGGCCAGCCCGAGCACCGCCGCGGTGACGGGCGTACCGGCGGGCAGCAACGGCTCACCCCGCCGGCACTCCTGCCCGCGCGGACGGACGTCCTGCCCGGGCGCCACGTCGTACCGCGGGTACAGCAGCCCCCGGTCGATCCGAGCGTGTTCCCGTCGCAGGACACCGGTCGCCCCGGCCGGGACCTGCGCCCCGGTCGCGATCTCCACTGCCGCGCCGTCGGCGAGCACGGTCCGAGGGCTCCCGGTGGGCCCGCCCTCCCCGCTGTCGGACGCCGCCCGCCCACCGGGCCCCGCCGGTGCGCCCGGACCGGCCGGGAGGTCGACCGGGTCGCCCGCCAGGATCCGGCCCGAGGTGTGCCAGGGGCCGGGGCCGGCGACCGCCCAGCCGTCCATCGCGGAGGTGTCGAAGGCGGGCAGGTCGGTGAGTGCGGCCAGCGGCACCGCCAGCGTGCAGCCGAGGGCCTCGGCCAGTTCGACGGTCACCTCGGGCAGGGGGCCGCGGACCGCCAGCCGGGCAGCGCGGCGCGCCTGCGGCCACCCGCCGTGGCAGAGCGGCGCAGCGGCGGTACCGGCGTCGGATCCGCCGCCCGTCCGCACGCTGCCGGCCGCCTCGGGCACGTCGGTCAGCGCGCTCACGCCGTCCCCGTCCCCGGCTCGCCATCGCCACCGGCTTCGGCGGATGCCGCCGCGGCCCACCGTTCGGCCAGCGCACCGGCACGGGCGGCGGCCTCGGCGACCGCCTGCGGCCCGCCGCCCTGCTGCGCGGCGGCGTAGCCGATCAGGAAGGTGGTCAGCGGGGCCGCCGGACGGTCCACCCCGTGCGCGACCACCCGGGCGAGGTCCAGCAGGCCCCGCACATCCACCTCCAGGTCGATCCCCAGCTCGGTGCCGACCTCGGCGATCCAGTCATCCAGCGTGCGCTCCATAGGGCCCATGCTGCACGATCCGGCGGCCGCCGGGATCCCCGGCCGGTCAGCAGCGCGAGTCGTTTCGCTCACCGGCACCGTCGGCGCCCGGTGAGCACGTGCCCGCCCGTCCGCCGCCCCGCAGCCGGTGGACCGCAGCCGGTGGCCGCTACCGGTCCGTGTGCCGCTCGGCGCGCTCCCGCTCCCGGGCCTGCGCGAGCTCCTCCCAGGTGTCGCAGTCGTACGCCACCCCCTGCGGATCGGCCAGCCGTACGACGTCCAGCGGGGCGAGCAGGCGGCGCAGCGGCAGCCCGTCAGGATCGCCGAGGTCCGCCAGCGCGCGCCGCAGCGCGGCGGTGCGGTAGGCGGCGGCCAGCGGCTGGTCCCGACCCGCCGCGTCGACCAGCAGGGCGCCGTCGCCCCCGGTCCCGTCCAGCGCCGCGAGCAGCCGCCCGACCGTCGGCCGGTCGAGGAAGGGCAGATCGGCGGCGAGCAGCAGGACGCGGTCGGCGGTGATCCGCCCGAGCCCGGCGGCGACGGCCGCGACGGGGCCGCCGCCGGGCGGCTGCTCACGGGTCCAGGTCACCCCGGCGCGCGCGGTGTCCCTGGACGGGCCGACCACCACCGTCGTGGCGGCGTCCGCGCAGGCGGCGAGCACCCGGTCGAGCAGGGGCTGTCCGCCGACCTCCAGGGCGGGCTTGTCCGCCCCGCCGAACCTGCGGGCGGAACCACCGGCCAGCACCATCGCGTCGTACGCCGTCATGCCGCCAGTATCCGCCGGTGGCCAACGCGCGGAAGCGCCCCGTCCGGAGGAGCCCCGTCCGGAGGAGCCCGGCGGGCAGGGGCTCAGGGCTCGTCGACGATCTCGGCCTCGACGATCCCGCTCTCGTCGTGGGGCTCGTCCGGCCCGACCGTCCCGACCGGCTCACCGGTCTCCGCCGGGGCCGCGGCGAGGCGGGCGGTGTTGGCGGCCGCGCCGAGCTCCAGGATCACCGGGAGGGTCAGTCCGCCGTAGCGCTCGTTCACCGCGGCGGCGAGGGCCTCGGGGTCGCCGGGGTGCTCGGCCAGGGCACGGTCGAAGTCCTGCAGGTACTCGCCGGTGAAGGCGAGGACGCGGATCGCGTCGTCGTCGTACCCCGGTGCGCGGTGCCCGGCGATCACCCGGTCGACGTCCAGGTCGGCGATCCTGGCCAGGTTGTGGGCCCAGTCCAGGCGCTGGCCCTCGTCGGTGTCGGCCGTCCAGACATGGGTGCCGTGGTAGGCGAAGTCGCCCGCGACGACCGTCCGGGCACTGGGGATGTAGACCAGGGTGGAGTCCGCGCAGTCGCCCTGGCCGAGGTGCAGGACCCGGATCAGCTGCCGGTCGACCATCAGCGGCTGCGGCAGCAGCGGCGCGGGCAGCAGCGGGTGGTCGGGGATGTCGTCGCCGTACACCGGCTTCCACTGGGCGACCTTGGCGGCGGCGGTCCGGGCGATCGCCTCCACCACCGGCGGGGCGGCCAGCAGCTGGGCCTTGGGGAAGAGCTTCAGCACCTCCTCGGCGCCGAAGTAGTGGTCGGGATGCTGATGCGTGATCACGACGGCCAGCAGCTGGCGCTGCTTGCCCGCGATCCACTCGGCGAGTTCGCGGCCGGCGCTGCGGGTGAGCTGGGCGTCGATCAGGATCGCGGTCTGCTCGCCCATGATCAGGGTGGAGGTGGCGAAGAAGCCGCTCTCCGGGCCGGTGAAGACCTCGATCCGGAGCGGACGGGCGGCTGGGATCCCCGTGCCTCGGTCGCCCGGCGGGGCTCCGGTCTGGTCGGACGGGGACGGCGTCACATCTGCTCCCTGGTCGGTGTGGCGGGGCCCGTTCCGGGCCTCGTGCGGTACCAGCTTGGAAGCAACGGCGAACGACTGCCGGGTAGGCGCGCCCAGGTGAGTGATCAACCACGTCACGCCCGGCCCGCCGTCCCCCCGGCCCTCGGACTCCCCTCCCAGGCCCGCTGCGCACGGTACCCGGCGTTCCCCGTCCTGTCAGGCGGATGACCGCCCCGGCACCTCCTCACCCACCGGACCCGCCGGTGCCGGCTCCCCGGACACCTGCTCCCCCGGCGCCGGACCCACCGGCGCCCGGCCCGCCCCGCCGCGCCGCAGCACGCCCTGCGCGACGGCCACCCCGAGCAGCACCACCAGCGCTCCCACCGGCTGGTTCCAGGTCACCCGCTCGTCGAGCAGCAGCACGCCCGCCACCACCGCGACCAGCGGCATCAGGTACGACACCATGGTGGCCGCCACCGCGCCGGCCCGGCGGATGACCCGGTAGTTCAGCGGGTACGCGACCCCGGTGCACAGCGCGCCGAGCGCGAGCACCGAGCCGATCACGGGCGGCGTGCACCAGCGGCCGGGGTCGGTCGGCAGTCCGCCCGAGAGCAGCGGCGCCACCACGGCCCCCTCGGCCGTCCCCAGGAGGACCTGGACCGCCGACAGCGCCACCGTGGACTCGGGACGCCCTGCCAGGGTCCGCTTGGCGTAGGGGAAGCCGAGCGCGTAGCAGGCGGCCGCGGCCAGACAGGCCAGCTGGCCGGCCAGGCTCTGCCCGTCGGCGCCGCGCCAGACCCCGAGCACCACCAGGACCCCGGCGAAGCCGATCGGCAGGCCCACCAGGCGCCGGCGGTCCGGGCGCTCGTCCGGCAGCAGGACCGCGGCCACCAGCATCGCCAGCACCGGGGTGGTGGCGTTGAAGATCCCGGCCAGCACCGAGGAGACGTGCTGCTCCCCCCAGGAGAACAGGGTGAAGGGGGCGACGTTCACGAGCAGGGCGGTCACTGCCGAGTGGCCCCAGACCGCCCGGCCGCGCGGCAGCCGCTGCCCGGTCGCGGCCAGGACGAGGAGCAGCGTCACGGCGCCGACCGCCATCCGCGCCAGCGCCACGTAACCGGGTGGCATCACCCGGACCGCGACCTTGACGAAGAGGAAGCTGCTGCCCCAGATCAGGGCCAGCAGCAACAGGGCGTCCCACCAACGGGGCTTCGCTTTGGTCATGACGGCACCGTAAGGGTGGAACGCTTCGCCGGCGACCGAAACGTCCGATGCCGGTCGCCGATGCCAACTCGGCCGGTACGGCTGTTACTTCTTCTTGCCGGTGAGCTGCTGGAGGCGGGTTTCGATGCCCCAGGCGGTGACGCGCAGGAGTGCCTCGACGACGATGTTGCGGCTCATCTTGGAGGCGCCGAGTTCGCGTTCGATGAAGGTGATGGGGACCTCGGTGACCTTGAAGCCGGCCTTGACGGCGCGCCAGGCGAGGTCGACCTGGAAGCAGTAGCCGGCCGAGGCGACCTGGTCCATCCCGAGGCCGAGCAGGGTCTCCTTGCGGAAGGCGCGGTAGCCGCCGGTGACGTCGCGCAGCGGGACGTCGAGCATCAGGCGGGAGTAGGTGGAGCCGCCGCGGGAGAGCAGGACGCGGGACCTGGGCCAGTTGACGATCTTCCCGCCGGGGACCCAGCGGGAGCCGAGGACGAGGTCGGAGCCGCGCAGGGCGGTGAGCAGGCGGGGGAGTTCCTCGGGCTGGTGGGAACCGTCGGCGTCCATCTCGACCAGGACGTCGTAGCCGTTGTCGATGCCCCAGCGGAAGCCGGCGAGGTAGGCGGCGCCGAGTCCTTCCTTGCCCTTGCGGTGCAGCACGTGGACGTGGTCGTCCTCGGCGGCGATCTTGTCGGCGAGGTCGCCCGTCCCGTCGGGGCTGTTGTCGTCGGCCACCAGCACGTGGGTCTCGGGGACGGCGGCCCGCACCCGGGAGACGATCCGCTCGACGTTCTCGACCTCGTTGTAGGTCGGGATGATCACCAGCACCGGGCCGAGATCGGCGAAGGTGCTCTCCTCAGGGGCAGTCACGTCTGTGCCTTTCGAAGCAGCTGGAATAAACAGCGAGCCCGCGGCCCGGAGGCCGGATCGGCAGTGCGCGAGTTGGTGTATGGGCCCACACGTATGAAGAGGTCAAGGATGCGCATGCTACCTCGGCACAGTGAGTCCGCCGACTGCCAGGGCTCGGAGGAATCCCGATGGAGATCCCCTCGCCGGGTAGTCTCTTAGCCCAACCTGAACACCCGTGGGCCGCCCGGCAAACGGCGGTCGGCAGCTGCTCGGGACCGCCCCCGCCGCCGTCCCGTCCGGCCTGCGGATCCGCCCGGAACGCCCGGCGCACCGGCTTCGGGAGAGCGGTCCGGCTGTTCACCGGACCGTCTCCCGGAGCTGGTGAACCGGTATCCCGGGTCGGCTAGGGTCGGTTCTCCCACCCCCTACCGACCGCCCCACCCGACCGGACACGCCACCGACCGGACGCCCCACAGAACAGGCAGGACCGCGCACATGGACAGGCTCGTCAACACCGTCCGCCCGTACGCCTGGGGTTCGGTCACCGCGATCCCGGAGCTGCTCGGGCAGGAGGCGACCGGTGAGCCGCAGGCCGAGCTGTGGATGGGGGCGCACCCCGGTTCACCCTCCCGGGTGGATCGCGGCGAGGGCAGCCGTTCACTCGCGGCGCTGATCGCGGCGGACCCGCAGCGCGAGCTCGGCGCCGCGACCGTCGCCAAGTTCGGTCCCGATCTGCCGTTCCTGCTCAAGGTGCTCGCCGCCGGCACGCCGCTCTCCATCCAGGCGCATCCCGATCCGGCCCAGGCCAGGGCCGGGTTCGCCGACGAGGAGGCCCGCGGGGTGCCGATCGAGGCCCCGCACCGCAACTACAAGGATGCCAACCACAAGCCCGAACTGATCTGCGCCCTCGGCGAGTTCGAGGGTCTGTGCGGTTTCCGGACCCCGTCCGAGGCGGCCGATCTGCTGCAGTCCCTGGGCGTCGCCGCGCTCACCCCGCTGGTCGAGATCCTGCGCAACAAGCCCGAGTCGGAGGCGCTGAGCCAGAGCCTCGCCACCATCCTGACCATGAGCGGCGACACCGCGCGGACCACCGTCGCCGAGGTCGCCGCCGCCGTCGAGCGGGCCGCCGAGGCCGAGCCCGACGGCCAGTTCGCCGGATACGCCTACGCGGCAAGGGAGTTCCCGGGTGACACCGGGCTGCTGGCCGCGCTGCTGCTCAACTACGTACGGCTCCGGCCCGGCGAGGCGCTGTACCTCGGCGCGGGCGTCCCGCACGCCTATCTGCGCGGGCTCGGCATCGAGATCCTGGCCAACTCCGACAACGTGCTGCGCGGCGGGCTGACCCCCAAGCACGTGGACGTCCCCGAGCTGCTGCGGGTGGTGATCTTCCGGGGCGGGAAGCCCGAGGTGCTGCGGCCGGTGGCCGACGCCGACGGCGAGGAGCTCTATCCGGTGCCGATCGACGAGTTCCGGCTCTCCCGCTTCGTCCTCGGCGGCGCCGCCCGCCGGCTGGCCGGGGACGCCCCGCAGATCCTGCTCTGCACGGAGGGCACCGCCCTGCTCACCGCCGCCGACGGCAGCACCCTGGCGCTGGCCCGCGGTGATTCCGCCTTCCTCCCCGCGACCGGCGCCGACACCGGGCTCCGTGGCCCCGGCGCCACGGTCTTCCGGGCCACCGTCACGCTCTGAACCCCGCCTCGCCGTCGCTGGACCGTGCCTCGCCGTCGGCGTCCCCGGGCGGCCCGGTCCGGACCGGCGGTTCGCCCTTGGCCCAGACCACCTCCAGCCGGAGCAGGTCGAACCGCCAGCCGGCCGCCGTCCGCACGGCCTCGCCGGACATCCGTCCGGCGACCTCGAAGGTGGTCCCCGGTGCGAGCGAGCGCTCCGCGTGCAGCTCGTCCGAGAGGACGTGCAGGCAGAGCAGGTTGAACTGGAAGACGGCCCGGCCGCCCTGCACGGTGATGCCGTAGTTCGAGCCGAGGTGCACCGTCCGGTCGAACCTCCCCATCACCTCGGCGTGGTACGCCCCCAGCCCCTCGATGCCCTCCCGGGTGCCCACCGGGAAGACCAGCCGGACGTTCTCGGTGAACAGCGACCTGGCCCACTCCTCGTCGTGGACCCGGGCGTCCAGGCCGGCCAGGTAGCGGTCGATCAGCTTCGCCACCGCGTCGCGTTCCACGTACGCGCCCAACAGTTCGCGCAGCATGGCGAGTTCGGCCGAATCGGTCAGTGCCTTCCGGCGCGCCTGTTGGTTCGTCTTCGTCATGCGTCCATGATGGGATCTCACGCCGACTTGAAGTCAAGCACCTGACTCCTCCCGGCCGAACCCCACCCTGCTCCCGACTACCGGTCAGATCATCCGCCGCCCGCCCCGACCGCCCCGAACTCGGCTGCCGGAAAAGCCACTTCGCCCATCGGCGCACGGCGACCACCGCCGTACCGTCCGCGCGCGGGGGCAGTCGGACTCGTCGGGGACAGGTTCGGGACGTCCGCCCGGTACAGGCTGACCGGCAGGCCGTACGCCTCGCCCCGGGCGGCGTCGACCGTGTGCGCTTCGGCGGCTTCTGCCCGCAGCCGGGCGGCCGGTGCGTGGGCCCCGTCCGGCGTGAGCCGGAGGTGGCGCAGGACGTTCACCGTCCGGTGCCGCACCGGGTGCCCGAGCACCTCGCCCGCGGGCGCTGATCGCCCCGGCGCCGGGACCGGGCCGTGCTGCGACCGGGCCGGAGCGGGCGCGCCGTCACACACGGCCGGACGGTCCGGCCTCCCTTCGGCGGCCCACTCGAACAAGCGATGCCTTGACCCGCGAACCCCGGGACCAAATCGCACCCGACCCCCGGCCGGACATCGGACCCGGGATTCCGGAAGGGAGTTCGAGACCCTACGACGCCTCAGGTCACGTCGCGCGTCATGTCGACGAAGCGGGAGTAGTGACCCTGGAAGGCGACCGTGATGGTGGCGGTGGGACCGTTACGGTGCTTGGCGACGATCAGGTCGGCCTCGCCGGCCCGGGGGGACTCCTTCTCGTAGGCGTCCTCGCGGTGGAGCAGGATGACCATGTCGGCGTCCTGCTCGATGGAGCCGGACTCGCGGAGGTCCGAGACCATCGGCTTCTTGTCCGTACGCTGCTCGGGGCCACGGTTCAGCTGGGAGAGCGCGATGACCGGGAGCTCCAGCTCCTTGGCGAGCAGCTTGAGGTTACGGGACATGTCGGAGACCTCCTGCTGGCGGCTCTCGGCCCGGCGGGAGCCGCCCGACTGCATCAGCTGGAGGTAGTCGATGACGACGAGCTTGAGCTCGTTGCGCTGCTTGAGGCGGCGGCACTTGGCCCGGATCTCCATCATCGACAGGTTCGGCGAGTCGTCGATGTAGAGGGGGGCGTTGGTGACGTCGGGCATCCGACGGGCGACCCGGGTCCAGTCGTCGTCGGTCATGTTGCCGGAGCGCATGTGGTGCAGCGCGACCCGGGCCTCGGCGGAGAGCAGACGCATCGCGATCTCGTTGCGCCCCATTTCGAGCGAGAAGATCACGCTCGGCAGGTTGTTGTGGATCGAGCAGGCGCGGGCGAAGTCCAGCGCCAGCGTCGACTTACCCATGGCGGGACGGGCCGCGATGACGATCATCTGCCCGGGGTGCAGACCGTTGGTGAGCGCGTCCAGGTCGGCGAAGCCGGTGGGGACACCCGACATCTGGCCCTGCCGGGAGCCGATCGCCTCGATCTCGTCGAGGGCCCCCTCCATGATGTCGGCGAGCGGGGCGTAGTCCTCGTTGGTGCGCTGCTCGGTGACGGCGTAGATCTCCGCCTGGGCGGCGTTGACGATCTCGTCGACGTCGCCCTCGGCGGCGTAGCCCATGCCGGCGATCCGGGTACCGGCCTCGACCAGCCGGCGCAGCACGGCGCGCTCGTGGACGATCTGGGCGTAGTACTCGGCGTTGGCGGCGGTCGGTACGGAGTTGACCAGGGTGTGCAGGTACGAGGCACCGCCGACCCGGACGAGCTCGCCGCGCTTGGTGAGCTCACCGGCGACGGTGATCGGGTCCGCCGGCTCGCCCCTGGCGTAGAGGTCGAGGATCGCACCGTGGATCAGCTCATGGGCCGGCCGGTAGTAGTCGGCGGGCTTGAGCACCTCGACGACGTCGGCGATGGCGTCCTTGGAGAGCAGCATGCCGCCGAGGACCGACTGCTCGGCCGCCAGGTCCTGCGGGGGGACGCGCTCGAAGCCGTCCACACCGGAGCGGCCCTCGTCCTGGGCGTCGTCGCGCTTCTTCCGGTCGAAGCCGCCGCCCTTGCGGTCGCCGCCCTTCTGACTGCCACCCTTCTGGAAGCCGCCCTTGCCACCCTCGCCGCGACCGCCGTCGCCGTCGGCACGGCGGCGGCCGGCCGGCAGGCGGTCGCCCGGTCCGTCCGGGAAGGGGTCGTCGGGGAAGGCCCCGTCCGAGAACGGGCCGGGGGGGAAGGCGTCGTCGGACGGCTGCCAGTCATCCTCCGGCGGGGGAGGCACGTCGTGGTCGTCGTACTGGGGGCCGGTCAAGCGTGTTCCCCGATCAGCGAGTGGTGCGAGTGGAGCTGGCCTTGCCGGTGGCGCATCCCCCTTCATACGCCACAGCGCCGGATATTCGGGCGCCGGGCAGGAGGTGTCGCACGGGTGGCTACGGCGGTCAGACGACCACGCTAAGGGGCCGGACGGCGATCGGCCAAGATGGTTATCCACAGGCTGTGTGGATGAACGGCCCACTCCTGTGGAGAACCCCCTCAAACCTGTGTACAACTCTGTGGACAGCACTGTGGATAACCACACAATCCGGCCACCGTCAACCCGCTGACCTGCGACGACTCTTTCCACCGGCTGTGCATGAGAAATTCTTCACACAGCCCGGGCCGCACCCCCCACCGCCGAGCGGTGCCACCGTCGATCAAGATTTCGAGTAATAGACATAATGGCCTAGCAGTACTTACCTGTGGATGAGTACTCTAGTCCGCATGACAACTGCCCCCACCCGCCGTCGGCACGACCGGGAGATCCTCGCCCTGGCCGTCCCGGCGTTCGGGGCACTGGTCGCCGAGCCGCTCTTCCTGATGGCCGACTCCGCCATCGTCGGACACCTCGGCACCGCCCAGCTGGCCGGTCTCGGCATCGCCTCGGCCGGGCTCACCACCGCCACCGCCACCTTCGTCTTCCTCGCCTACGCGACCACCGCCGCCGTCTCCCGCCGGATCGGCGCAGGAGACCGCAGGGCGGCCGTCCAGCAGGGTGTCGACGGGATCTGGCTCGCCCTGCTGCTCTCGGTCGGCGTGGTGGCCCTGATGCTGCTGCTGGCGCCCTGGGCGGCCACCTCCCTGGGCGCCTCCCCCACCGCCCTCCCGTACGCCGTGACCTACCTGCGGATCAGCGCCCTGGGGACACCGGCGATGCTGCTGGTCCTGGCCGCCACGGGCGTGCTGCGCGGCCTCCAGGACACCCGCACCCCGCTGCTGGTGGCGATCGGCGGCTTCACCGCCAACCTGCTGCTCAACCTCGGCCTGGTCTACGGCGCCGGCCTCGGCGTGGCCGGCTCGGCCTGGGGCACCGTACTGGCGCAGACCGCGATGGCCGCCGTGTACGTGCTGGTGGTGGTGCGCGGTGCGCGCCGCGAGGGCGCGGGGCTCCGTCCCGACCCGGCCGGGATCCGGGCCTGCGCCAGGGCCGGGGGGCCGCTGATGGTCCGGACGATGAGCCTGCGCGGGGTCCTGCTGGTCGCCACCGCGGTGGCCGCCCGGCTCGGCGACACCGCGGTGGCGGCGCACCAGATCGCCATGGCCCTCTGGGGCTTCCTCGCCTTCGCCCTGGACGCCATCGCCATCGCCGGTCAGGCGATCATCGGCCGCCACCTGGGTGCCGGGGACGTCCCCGGCACCAGGGCCGCCACCCGGCGGATGGTCGAGTGGGGCATCGGCGCGGGGGTGCTGCTCGGCCTGCTGGTGGTGCTGGCCCGTCCGCTGTACGTACCCCTGTTCACCCCGGATCCGCTCGTCCAGCAGCAGCTCTCGCAGGTCCTGCTGCTGGCCGCGCTCACCCAGCCGGTCGGCGGGGTGGTCTTCGTCCTGGACGGCGTGCTGATGGGCGCCGGGGACGGCCCCTACCTGGCCCGGGCGATGCTGGCCACCCTCGCGGTCTTCGCCCCGGTGGCCTGGGCCGTGCCCGTGCTGGGCGGCGGCCTGACGGCGCTCTGGTGGGCCATGAACCTGTTCATGCTGGTCCGGGCGGCCTTCCTCGCCGTACGGGCGCGCGGCGGCCGGTGGCTGGTCACCGGCGCGGTCCGCACCTGACCCGGCCCCGGCGGCCCGTACCCGGCCATCTGCCCCCGCGTCGGCCCGCGCCTTCCCGGCCGAGGGCCCACCACGCCCCGCAGGAACGACCGAGGGCCGGCCTCCCCCTGGGGGGAGACCGGCCCTCGGTGCACAGCCTGGCCCTTTCGGGCCGCTACGGCTTCGTTCAGGCGACGACGACGTCGATGTTCGCCTGGACGTCGGCGTGCAGCTTGACCGAGACCTTGTGGGTGCCCACGGTCTTGATCGGCGAGGCGATCGCGACAGCGCGCTTGTCCACGGCCGGGCCGTCGGCGAGCTTGATGGCCTCGACGACGTCGGCCTGGGTCACCGAGCCGAACAGGCGGCCGGCGTCGCCGGAGCGAACGGCCAGCTTGACCTGGAGGCCCTCGAGCTTGGCCTTGACCTCGTTGGCAGCCTCGAGGGTCTGGATCTCGTGGATCTTCCGGGCGCGACGGATGGCGTCGACGTCCTTCTGACCGCCCTTGGTCCAGCGGATGGCAAAGCCACGCGGAACCAGGTAGTTGCGGGCGTAGCCGTCCTTGACCTCGACGACCTCGCCGGCGCTACCGAGACCGGGGACCTCGTGCGTGAGGATGATCTTCATTACTCGGTCACCCTCTCTTAGCGCGTGGTGGAGGTGTAGGGCAGCAGCGCCATCTCACGGCTGTTCTTCACGGCCGTGGCGACGTCACGCTGGTGCTGGGTGCAGTTGCCGGTGACCCGGCGGGCACGGATCTTGCCGCGGTCGGAGATGAACTTCCGCAGCAGGTTCGTGTCCTTGTAGTCAACGTAGTTGACCTTGTCCTTGCAGAAGACGCAAACCTTCTTCTTGGGCTTGCGAGCAGGCGGCTTCGCCATCATGTGCTCCATTTGGGTTGACGCTCCACCGGTGCCGAGCACCTGTGGACCGCACGAAATCTCTCAGCATGCCAAGGCCCGTCCACCGAACGGGCCCGGCGCGCACCGCTTAGAACGGAGGCTCTTCCGAGTAGCCGCCACCGGACGGGGCACCCCAGCCGCCGCCGCCCTGGTTGCCACCAGAGGGAGCGCTGGACGCCCACGGGTCGTCGGACGGGCCGGACTGGCCGCCGGAGTTTCCACCCCAGCCGCCGCCCTGCTGGCCGCCGCCGCCGTAGCCGCCACCGCCACCCTGCTGGCCGCCGAAGCCGCCCTGGCCGCCGGGACCGCCGGAGCGGTTGGCCCGGGTGACCTTGGCGGTCGCCGAACGCAGGCTCGGGCCGACCTCGTCGACCTCGACCTCGAAGACCGTCCGCTTCTCGCCTTCCTTGGTCTCGTAAGACCGCTGGCGCAGTCGGCCCTGCACGATCACGCGCATGCCGCGCTGCAGCGACTCGGCCACGTTCTCCGCCGGCTGACGCCAGACATTGCACGTGAGGAAGAGGCTCTCGCCGTCCTTCCACTCGTTGGTCTGGCGGTCGAAGGTGCGCGGGGTGGACGCGATACGGAACTTCGCGACCGCCGCACCCGACGGGGTGAAGCGCAGCTCGGGGTCGTCGACGAGATTGCCGACGAGGGTGATGACGGTCTCGCCTGCCATGGTGGTGATGACCTCTCGGAAAGAAGTTCTGCGGTGCTCGCCGCGCTGTTTCACGTGAAACAGGCGACGCGAGTCACCCGACGCCCGAAGGCATCAGGCAGGACTCAGTGGGTGTCCGGGCGCAGGACCTTGGTCCGCAGAACCGACTCGCTCAGGCCAAGCTGGCGGTCGAGCTCCTTGACGACCTCAGGCGTGGCCTTGAGGTCGATGACCGAGTAGATGCCCTCGGACTGCTTGTTGATCTCGTAAGCCAGACGGCGGCGACCCCAGGTGTCGACCTTCTCCACGTTGCCGCCACCCTGGCGGACGACGTTGAGGAAGTTCTCGATCAGGGGGGAGACAGCGCGCTCCTCGACCGAGGGGTCGAGGATGACCATCAGCTCGTAGTGACGCATGAGTAACCCACCTCCTTTGGACTCAGCGGCCACGGTCTCTCCGTGGCAGGAGGGTTGTGCAGCGTCGCACCGGTACGGCGACGACCTACCGGCAACCGTAGTCGCCGGGACCGACAATCGGGCTCCCCGACCCGGTGAAGGGCAGACGGGGGGCACAACTACACCAGTGCAGACCGCACACCCTACCCGCACCCGTACGGCCGAACAAAATGCATACCGGTTGTGATCCTGGGCGTACCAGCGGGAACCTGTACAGAACGACTGTGTTCCTCCTCAGGAGGTGGGTCCCATGGCACAGACCATCCGCCGATTCCCGCAGCTCACACTCAACACCGACGGCAACCGGCACCCGAGGGAGAACACCCTCGTCGGCATCACCGCGGTGCTCGGCCTGATCGCCTTCATCAGCGCCTTCTTCTACAACCTGCACCTGCTCAGCTCGTGGACGGGCCTGTTCGGCATCGTCTCGGGCCTCTGGGGACAGTTCGTGTCGGTGACCACGGCCGAACGCTTCGTCCTGATGATCTCGCTCGGCGCCGCCGCGATCGGCTTCTACCTCGGCATCGCGCACGGCGGACTGTTCGGGGGCGTGTGGTGACCCACTCGCTCTGATCGCCTGCAGGAAGCCGCACATCCCGCGTAACCTCCGGCGCCCTCACCGCGTACATACCTGTGCACAGGTCCGCGGGGAGGGCGTCGTCGGCTCGGCTCACGCCACCGGGCCCGACCAGTACGAAACGGACCATTCGGGCGATAGGGTCACCCTGAACCTGCCGACCGAGGAGGAGCACCCCAGCCATGAGTGAGCGCAGCGAGCGAGTCGTGAAGGCGGCGCCCGGCGAGGCCACCGCCGAGCGCAGCGAGGTGGGGGCATGAGCCTGCGCCTGAGGACGATCACCCGCGAGGAGCACCTGGCGTTCGTCAGGACCCGCCCGTCGGCCAGCCACATGCAGGTGCCCTCCTGGGGACAGGTGAAATCCGACTGGCGCAGCGAGAGCATCGGCTGGTTCGACGCCGCCGGCGAGCTGGTCGGCGCGGGCCTGGTGCTCTACCGCCAGCTGCCGAAGCTCAAGCGCTACCTGGCGTACCTGCCCGAGGGCCCGGTGATCGACTGGTTCGACCGGGACCTGGAGCAGTGGCTGCGGCCGATGCTCGACCACCTCAGGTCCCAGGGCGCCTTCTCGGTGAAGATGGGCCCGCCGGTGGTGATCCGCCGCTGGGACGCCACCACCATCAAGGAGGCGATCGCCGGCAAGGAGGCCAAGCGGCTGCGCGACGTCGAACCCGACTGGTACGAGGGCCGGGCCTTCGAGGTGGCCGACCGGCTGCGCCGGGCCGGGTGGCTGCAGGGCGAGGACGGCGGCGCGGGCTTCGGCGACGTCCAGCCCCGCTACGTCTTCCAGGTCCCGCTGGCCAACCGTTCGCTGGACGACGTCCAGCGCGGCTTCAACCAGCTCTGGCGCCGGAACATCAAGAAGGCCGAGAAGAGCGGCGTCGAGGTGGTCCAGGGCAGCTACGAGGACCTGAAGGTCTTCCACCAGCTGTACCTGGTCACCGCGGAGCGCGACCGCTTCACCCCGCGCCCGCTCGGCTACTTCCAGCGGATGTGGGAGGCCCTCGCCGCCGAGGACCCGGACCGGATGCGCCTCTACATCGCGTACCACGAGGGCGAACCGCTGGCGGCGACCACGATGCTCACCGTCGGCGAGCACGTCTGGTACTCCTACGGCGCCTCCGCCGACCACAAGCGCGAGGTCAAGCCGTCCAACGCGATCCAATGGCGGATGATGCGCGACGCCTACGCGCTCGGTGCCAGCGTCTACGACCTGCGCGGCATCAGCGACACCCTCGACGAGGACGACCCCCTCTTCGGGCTGATCCAGTTCAAGCTGGGCACCGGCGGCCAGGCCGCCGAGTACCTGGGTGAGTGGGACTTCCCTCTCAACAAGCTGCTGCACAAGGCGCTCGACCTCTACATGTCGCGCCGCTGAGCCACCGCCGCCGACCCGGCCGCGTCGGCGACGCCGGCCGTCGTCACCAACCACGGGGAGAGACCCGATGACCCTGTCGCTGTACGTGGACACCGCGCGCTGGCGCGCGCACCAGCTCTCGGTGCTGGCGGAGTTCCCCGGGCTGGTGCCGGTGGCCAAGGGCAACGGGTACGGCTTCGGCAACGGCCGGCTGGCCGCGGAGGCCGGCCGGCTCGGCACCGGCGTCCTCGCCGTCGGCACCGCGCACGAGGCGGCCGGGCTGCTCGACGGCTACCAGGGCGACCTGCTGGTGCTCACCCCGTACCGGGTCGGCGAACAGGGCCCGCAGCTGTCGGACCGGGTGATCAGGACGGTCGCCCACGCCGAGGCGTTCCAGTCCCTCCCGGTGGGCAGCCGGGTGGTCGTGGAGTGCATGACCGGCATGCGCAGACACGGCATCGCGCCCGCTGACCTGCCCCGGCTGGCGGCGAACGGCCTCGGCTTCGACGCCAGGGTCGGCATCGAGGGGTTCGCGCTGCACCTGCCGCTGGACCGCCCGGACGGCTCGGACCCGGTCGCCGAGGTCGCCGGCTGGGTACGGGCGATCGCCGCCGCCGGGCTGCCCACCGGGACGGTCTTCCTGAGCCACCTCTCCTCGGCCGACCTCACCCGGCTGGCCGGACTGTTCCCGGCCACGACCTTCCGCTCGCGGATCGGCACCCGGCTCTGGCTCGGCGACGTCGGCTCGCTGCGGGCCTGCGCCACGGTGCTGGACTCCACCCCGGTCGCCCGCGGCCAGCGGTACGGCTACCGCCAGCACAAGGCCCCCTCGGACGGCCACCTGCTGGTGGTCACCGGCGGCACCGCGCACGGTGTCGGCCTGGAGGCGCCCAAGTACCTGCACGGCGTGCTGCCCCGGGCCAAGGGCCTGGCCAGGGCCGGGCTCGCCACGGTCAACCGCACCCTCTCCCCGTACTCGTGGAGCGGCCGGCAACTCTGGTTCGCCGAGCCCCCGCACATGCAGGTGAGCATCCTCTTCCTGCCGGCCGACGCCGCCAAGGCCCCCGTCCCGGGCGACGAGCTCGACCTCAACGTCCGGCACACCACGACCCACTTCGACCTGGTCGCCGACCGCTGAGGCCGGTCCGACCGTTCGCGGCGCCCGCGCCCGCCGGGGCCCCGGGACACGCCGCGCTCAGCGCTCGGCGGGCTCCCGCTCGCCCGGCCGGGAGGCCCGGCCCGCCAGCGCGTACTGCGCGTAGGTCTCCTCCTCGCGCAGCCGCCGGGCCGTGCCCAGGACGAAGGCGTCGGGGGCGAGGTCGAGCACACCGCCCGAGGGGTCGTCGCTGCCGTCCCAGCGGACCGGGTCGCGCTCGGGCCGCAGGATGTCGCGGATCACCATCCCGCACAGGTACAGCGTGCCGAGCAGGTGCAGCACGATGGCGAAGTGGTACCAGTCCTGGCCGATGCCGTGCTGCTTGGAGTCCCCGACGTAGGCCAGGTAGGACCAGATGCCGAGGAAGTAGAGCACCTCGCACGCCTGCCAGATCAGGAAGTCCCGCCAGCGCGGCCGGGCCAGCGCGGCGAGCGGGGTCAGCCAGAGCACGTACTGCGGCGAGTACACCTTGTTGGTGAGCACGAAGGCGGCCACCACCAGGAAGACCAGCTGGGCGAAGCGCGGGCGGCGCGGCGCCGACAGCGCCAGCCAGCCGATCCCCAGGCAGCAGGCGATCAGCAGCACAGCGATCCAGGTGTTCAGGGTCTCCAGCTGCACGCCCCGGTCCTGCATCAGGATCAACCAGAACGAGCCGTAGTCCTCCTTGCGGGTCTGGCTGAAGGTGTAGAAGGTCGCCCAGCCCTTCCAGTTGGCCAGCATGATGGGCAGGTCCACCAGCAGCCAGGCGGCCGCCGCGGCACCCGCCGCCTGCCCGAACGCCCGCCAGCGGCCGGTGCGCCAGCAGAGCACCAGCAGCGGGCCGAGCAGCAGCACGGGGTAGAGCTTGGCGGCGGTGGCCAGACCGATGAAGACACCGGCCAGTACGGTCCGGCGGCCCGACCAGTAGGCCATCGCGACAGCGGTCAGGGCGACCGCGAGCAGGTCCCAGTTGATGGTGGAGTCCAGCGCCAGGCACGGGGCGAGCGCGAAGAGCAGTGCGTCCCAGGGGCGGCGGCGGTGGGTCCGGGAGAGCGCCACCACGACGACCACCGCGCAGATCATCAGCATCCCCGCGTTGACCATCCAGAACCACTGCTCACGGGTCTCGATGGCTCCCCCGGTCGGCGTCAGCCAGGCCGCGACCTGCATGAAGAGGCCGGTGAGCACCGGGTACTCCAGGTACTGCATGTCCGGGGTGGGCTGTGGCAGCTGGTCCAGGTAGGGGTGCAGCCCGGTGTCGAAGCCGCGCCCGGTGAACAGGTGCGGGATGTCGCTGTAGCAGGCGTGGGTGTACTGGGCGGTCGCGCCGCGGAACCAGCCGCCGTCGTAGCACGGCGCCTTCTGCACGATGCCGAGTACCGAGACGGCGATCACCACCAGCGCCAGGAACCGGGCCGGAACCCACCAGGACACCCCCAGCAGCGCCCGCCGCCCGGGCGGGCCGCCGAGCAGCTCGCTGCCGGCCGCCGCCACCGGATCCTCGTCCGCCGGGACGACCACGGTGTTCGGCAGCGGCCCCTCGGCGGGGGCGGGCGCGGGGCCGGAGGTCTCGTCACGCGTGCTCGACGTCATGGCGGACATGATGCCGCACCAGCCTTGGACCCACGAGGCGCCTTCGCCTCCGAGCCGCGCCGGGTCGGCGCTTCCCGCGCCCCGCGCACCCGCGGCGGCACCGGCACCGGCGGGCCGCCGCGCCCGGCCGCGACCCGGCTCGGCGTCCCCCGAACACGCCGGTGGCGGCCGGCCAGAGGACCGGAGTCCTCGGCCGACCGCCACCGGTCGATGTCACGCGGGGTCAGTTCCCCGGCAGCGCTCCCCCGGCGCCACCGTCGGGGGGGCTGGGGCTGTTGCTCGGTGACGTACTCGGCTTGCCCGGGCGGGTCGGCCTGCTGCGCGAGGGCGAGGGCGAGTTGCAGGGAAGCCCCAGCAGGCAGCTCGCGGTCGACGACGGCTCCGTGCTCGGGTCCGGGCTGTGCGAAGGGGCGCTGGTCGACGGGCTCGGCGCAGTGCTGGCAGAGGGGCTCGGGCTGGACGACGGCGTGGCCGAGGGAGTCGGCACGGCACTCGGCGTGGCGCCCTTGGCGTCGACCTCCGTACCCGTGGCGTCCGCGGTCGGGAAGTCCAGGACCTTCTGGTCGGCCATCGCCACCTTCATGTAGCGGGTGAAGATCTCGGTCGGGAAGTCACCACCGTGGATGGAGGTCTGACCGGCCGTGCCGTTCAGCGAGAGCAGACCGGGCTTGCCGGGCTCCTCGCGCCACATGCCGACCGAGGTGGCCAGCTGCGGGGTGTAGCCGACCCACCAGGCCGAGGTGCCGGCGTCGGTGGTACCGGTCTTGCCCGCGACCGGGCGGCCGAGGTCCTTGGTCCCCTTCTTACCGGTACCGTTCTCCGCCACGTTCTGCAGGACGTCGGTGATGTTGTCCGCGACGCCCTGGTCCAGCACCGACTTGGTGGCGTTCTTCGGACGGTTGAAGGCCGCGTCCTCCTGGCCCTGGTAGAGCACCTTGGTCACCGAGTACGGGTCGACCTGCTGCCCCCGGGCGGCGAACACCGAGTACGCGGAGGCCATCCGGATCGCGCTCGGGGTCGAGGTGCCGAGCGGGTAGGTGAGCGAGGTGTTGGGCGCCAGGGTCTTCTTGTTGGTGATGCCCAGGGCCATCACCATCTTCTCGGTGTTGCTGCCGCCCACGTCCTGGCCGAGCTGCACGAACGGGACGTTGTAGGAGTACTGCATGGCCGTCTTCAGCGTGACGGCCCCGGGCTTGCTGTCGTCGTCGTTCTTCTGGTGGTACGGCTTGCCGTCGTCGCCGATCGCGGGTGAGCCGTCCGCCTTGTAGATCTGGCTCATGTTGTCGGCGAGGTAGCGGCTGTCGGTGCTGATCCGGACCGGCTTGCCGTCGTCCCCGGTCTTGGTGAGCACGCCGTACTGCATGGCGGTCGCCAGGACGAAGGGCTTGAAGGTCGAACCGACCGGGATACCGCCGGCGTCGGCGTTGTCGGTGTAGTGACCGTTCTCCACGCCGTCACCGCCGTAGATCGCCACGATCGCGCCGTCACCGGGGACCACCGAGGCCGCACCGATCTGGACGAACTTATCCTTGTCCTGCTTGTCCGGGTTGAGGCTCTCCGCCTTGACGTCGTCGACGGCCTTCTTCAGCTGCGCCACCTTGTTCTTGTCGAAGGTGGTGTAGATCTGGTAGCCGCCCTTGTCGATGCTGGCCTGGGTGATCTTCGGGTCCTTGACCGTCAGGTAGTTCTCGGCGAGGTCGACCAGGTAGCTGATCTCCCCGTTCATGTTGGACGGGGCCTTCTTCTTGATCGGCTCGGGGAAGGTGGCGCCGCACTTGTCCCGGTCCGCCTGGGTGATCGCCTTGGTGACCACCATCCGGTTCAGCACGTAGTTCCAACGCTCCTGCATGTTCTTGCGGTTGGAGTCGCTGAGCGTCGGGTCGAAGTACGTGGCGCCCTTGAGCAGGCCCGCCAGCATCGCGCCCTGGCAGTTGTTGATGTCCTTGGCGTCCACTCCGTAGTACGCCTGTGCCGCGGCCTGGATACCGGTGGCGCCACGGCCGAACCAGCTGGTGTTCAGGTAGCCCTCGAGGATCTGCGGCTTGCCCTGCTTCTGGTTGATCTTCAGCGTGATGAAGAGTTCCTTGAGCTTGCGGCTGACCGTCTGGTCCTGGTTCAGGTAGGCGTTCTTCACGTACTGCTGGGTGATCGTCGAACCACCCTGGGTCTGGCCGCCGCTGGCCATGTTGTAGACGGCGCGCGCCATGCCCTTGGGGTCGATGCCGCTGTCGTTCCAGAACGTCTCGTTCTCGGCGGCGACCACCGCCTTCTGCGCGGCGTCACTGATGTTGGCGAGCGGGACGAGCTGGCGGTTGGTCGCACCCTTGCGGGTCATCTCCGAGCCGTCGGCCCAGTAGTAGATGTTGTTCTGCTCCTTCACCAGGTCGTTGGGGTTGGGGATCGGCGTCATCGCGTAGGCGATGCCCACCGCGGCCACCCCGCTGCCGAAGAAGATCAGGAACGTCGTCAGGATCAGCTTCCAGGAGGGCAGCCAGCGACGGATCCCGGACTTGCCGTACCGGGGGTAGTCGATGAACCGCTTCTTGCCCGGGCCCTTACCGCCGCCCTTGCCTCCGCCCTTGCCGCTTCCGCCGCTTCCGCCGCCTCTGCCGCCGCTCCCGCTCCCGCCCGGCGGACCGCCCTGGGCGGAGCGTGCGGCGTCGCCGCGTCCGCCGCCCTTCTGGGACTGCTTGCGCATCTCGGCCCGCGTCAGCCGAGGCTGCTGGGCCGTCTCCCGTACGCCGGCACGCCGATCGTACGAAGGCGCCCCCTCGGGGGGGGTGCCGTAGGCGTACGGGCGCGCGCCATCCGCCCGACCGCCCGGAGGCTGTTCACCGCCCGGGTTGGGCCTACGCCGGTGATCGCTCATCTTCCAGCAACTCCTCGGTCAGACCTCTCCGGGCCTGAGTGCAGGGTTCACTTCCGATGCCCGAAACCGCCCTACACCCCGGAGGTGGTCCTCGTGCACACGCGACAGCGTACGCACCTATAAACAGCTACTAATCGGGCATCAAGTGACAACAGGTGCAAAACGGCGCCAGATCATTACATGCCCGTTGCCAACGCGGTCCCGTCGGAGCTTGACCACGGGTCTCCTGAGGGTCCGTCGAAATCCTGTGATCACATTCACCCGCGCCCCCCTTGCCCGTTCCATGGCCCAGGGGTTTACTGTTCTCGATATATCGAGCCGATACATCGGACCGACACATCGGTCCGGCATACCGGTGGGGCACGCCACGGGGAAGGGAGGCAGGACGGCATGAGCAGACGCTCCGGAGTGCTGGAGTTCGCCGTCCTGGGCCTGCTCCACGACGCCCCGATGCACGGCTACGAGCTGCGCAAGCGGCTCAACGTGCTGCTCGGGTCGTTCCGCGCCTTCTCCTACGGCACGCTCTACCCCTGCCTGAAGAGCCTGGTCGCCCAGGGCTTCCTGGTGGAGGACAACCCGGACGTCGAGTACGTCCCGGCGACCGCACTGAACGGCAAGCGATCGAAGATCGTCTACCGGCTCTCCGCCGAGGGCAAGCAGCGCTTCGAGGAACTGCTGGCCGACTCGGGTCCGGACGCCTGGGAGGACGAGCACTTCGGTGTGCGCTTCGCGTTCTTCGGCCAGACCGACCGCGCGGTGCGCATGCGCGTCCTCGAGGGTCGGCGCAGCCGGCTGGAGGAGCGGCTGGAGCGGATGCGCAGCTCGATCTCCCGTACCCGCGAGCGCTTCGACGACTACACGCTGGAGCTCCAGCGGCACGGTCTCGAATCGGTGGAGCGGGAGGTCCGTTGGCTCAACGAGCTGATCGAGACCGAGCGGGCCACCCGGACCGGGCGCACCGGTGCGGAGAACGCACAGACTTCGGACGGCCGTGGCCAGGAGGCCGGGTCCTCGGACCCGCCGAGGCCACCGCACGACCGCCCGGGGCGCTCCGGTCTGGAGCGCTGACCGCCGCGAGGGCCCGGTGCCGTGACAGGCCCGGGTGAGCGGCAGGTATGGGCGCAGCGCGCGCCCGTCATCCAGTCATACAGAGATGAAATACGAGAACTGTCGGTTTTCCGGCGGGCCTCATGAGATCACAGGGAGCAACCGGAATGGGTTCGGTTCGCGTAGCCATCGTGGGCGTCGGTAACTGCGCCGCGTCGCTGGTGCAGGGTGTCGAGTACTACAAGGACGCCGACCCGGCCGGCAAGGTCCCCGGGCTGATGCACGTGCAGTTCGGCGACTACCACGTCCGTGACGTGGAGTTCGTCGCCGCGTTCGACGTCGACGCCAAGAAGGTCGGCTTCGACCTGGCCGACGCCATCGGCAACAGCGAGAACAACACCATCAAGATCTGCGACGTGCCGCCGACCGGCGTCACCGTCCAGCGTGGCCACACCCTCGACGGTCTGGGCAAGTACTACCTGGAGACCATCGAGGAGTCGGACGAGGCCCCGGTCGACGTCGTCCAGATCCTGAAGGACCGCCAGGTCGACGTTCTGGTCTGCTACCTGCCGGTGGGCTCCGAGGACGCTGCCAAGTTCTACGCCCAGTGCGCCATCGACGCCAAGGTCGCCTTCGTGAACGCCCTCCCGGTGTTCATCGCCGGCACCAAGGAGTGGGCGGACAAGTTCACCGAGGCCGGTGTGCCGATCGTCGGTGACGACATCAAGTCGCAGGTCGGCGCCACCATCACGCACCGCGTGATGGCGAAGCTCTTCGAGGACCGCGGTGTCATCCTCGAGCGCACCATGCAGCTGAACGTCGGCGGCAACATGGACTTCAAGAACATGCTCGAGCGCGAGCGCCTGGAGTCCAAGAAGATCTCCAAGACCCAGGCCGTCACCTCGCAGATCCGCGACCGCGAGCTGGGCGCCAAGAACGTCCACATCGGTCCCTCGGACTACGTCGCCTGGCTGGACGACCGCAAGTGGGCGTACGTCCGCCTCGAGGGCCGCGCCTTCGGTGACGTTCCGCTGAACCTGGAGTACAAGCTGGAGGTCTGGGACTCCCCGAACTCCGCCGGTGTCATCATCGACGCCGTCCGCGCTGCGAAGATCGCCAAGGACCGCGGCATCGGTGGCCCGATCCTGTCGGCGTCCTCGTACTTCATGAAGTCCCCGCCGGTCCAGTACTTCGACGACGAGGCCCGCGAGAACGTCGAGAAGTTCATCCGCGGTGAGGTCGAGCGCTGAGCGCAGCTCGGTTCGCGACCGCTCAGGCAGAGCGCTGAGCGCAGCTCGGTTCGCGACTGTCCAGGCAGAGCGCTGAGCGCAGCTCGGTTCGCGACCGCTCAGGCAGAGCGCTGAGCTCCTGATCGTCACCGGAAGGGCCCCGGCTACCCGCCGGGGCCCTTCCGGCATCTCCGGTACCTGTTTCACGTGAAACCGCACGCTGTTTCACGTGAAACCGCCGCACTCGACGTGGCACCCTGGGCTGGTGGCTCTCACGGAGAACGGCAGCACCTCGCTGGACAGCACCCGTCCCTCGTCCAGGACCTCCCTGGGCGGGCTGCTCCGGGGCCGCGACTTCCGCCGTCTGCTGATCGCCCGTGTGCTCTCGCAACTCTCCGACGGGGTCTTCCAGGTCTCGCTGGCCTCGTACGTGATCTTCTCTCCCGAGCGGCAGGCCAGTCCGGCCGACATCGCCTCGGTGCTCGCGGTGCTGCTGCTCCCGTTCTCGGTGATCGGCCCCTTCGCGGGGGTCATGCTGGACCGCTGGCGTCGGCGGCAGGTGCTCTACCTTGGCAATCTGGCCCGCTGCGGACTCGGGCTGACCACCGGCGGACTGCTGCTGGCCAGGGCGCCGGAGTGGCTGTTCCTCGCCGCCGCGCTGCTGGTGACCGCGCTCAACCGCTTCATCCTGGCCGGGCTCTCCGCCGCCCTGCCCCGGGTGGTCGACGTCGACCAACTGGTCACCGCCAACTCGCTCTCCCCCACCGCCGGTACGGTCGCTGCGGCCTGCGGCGGCGGCATCGGCTTCCTGGTCCACCAGGTACTGCCACCGGGCCCCCGGGCCGACGCCACCCTGGTGACGCTCGCCGCCCTGCTCTACCTGAGCGCCGCACTGGCCGCCCAGCGGATGGCCCCAGGCCTGCTCGGCCCCGACCACCACCCCGACCGCCCGGCCCTGCACAGGGCCATCGGCCAGGCGGCGCGCGAACTGGGCGAAGGCGTGCGGCACCTGGTCCGCGACTGCCGTCCGGCGGTGTCCGCACTGGTCGCCGTCACGGTCTCCCGGTTCTGCTACGGGATCCTGGTGGTGACCGTGCTGATGCTCTCCCGGTACTCCTTCAACGACCCCACCGACAGCGCCGCCGGCATGGCGACCCTCGGCAAGGCGGTGGCCGTCTCGGCAGTGGGCTTCTTCCTCGCCGCGGTGATCAGCCCCTGGTGCACCCGTCGGCTCGGGCTGGTCGGCTGGCTGACCACCTGCACGGCCTCGGCGGCCGTCTTCGTCCCCGCACTGGGGCTGTGGTTCACCATCGGCCCGAGCATGGCGGCGGCACTCCTGCTGGGTGTGGTCACCCAGGGCACCAAGATCTGCGCCGACACGCTCGTCCAGGAGTCGGTCGAGGACGAGTTCCGCGGCCGGGTGTTCGCGCTCTACGACGTCCTGTTCAACGCCGCCTTCGTCGCCGCCGCCGGAGTGACGGCACTGGTCCTCCCGCTGGACGGCCGCTCGGTGGCCGTCGTCATCGGTGTCGCCCTGGTCTACGCGCTCACCGCCGTGGGGTACGCCCGTGTCGCCGGCCGCGCACCGGTCCTGGTGTTGCCGGACTCTGACGGCGCCTCGACTCGCTAAGGTACGTCAGAACGCCGGATCGTGACCGCGCCTGCCCCGGGGGACAGATGAGCACACCGCCACCGAACCCGTACGGCCAGCCCCAGCCGCCGTACCAGAACCAGCCGCCGTACCAGCCCCCTCAGCAGGCACAGCCGTACCAGCCCCAGCCGCCGTACGGCTATCCGCCGAACCAGCCGACCCCGCCGCCACCGCCCGGGTACGGCCCTCCTCCGGCACACGGCCAGCAGCCGCCGCCGTACGGGTACCCCGCGCCCGTTCCGCCACCGCCCGGCTACGGCCCGCCCCAGTACGCGCCGCCCCTACCGCCGCCCGTTCCCGCCCCGGGGTCCGCCCCTGCCAAGCCGCCACGGAGCCTGCGGCAGAAGCTGCGCCTGGTCGGGGCCGCAGGTGGCGCCGTCGTCCTGGTCGCGGGGTTCTTCCTCTCCGGCAGCGACCCGGCCCGGGCCAAGGTCGGCGACTGCGTCGACGCCGTCGGCGCCAACGACGTCAACAAGATCGCCTGCACCGATCCCAAGGCCGACTACGTCGTCCTCAGCAAGGTCAGCGGCACCAGCGACGTCAACCGCTGCCGCCAGGTGCCCGGAGCCACCTCCACCTTCTGGAGCAGCACCGGTCGCCGCTGGCACCGGACCAAGTACGTCCTGTGCCTCGGCCCCGTCCACGTCGGGTCCCCGGTGGCCAAGCCGTCCTGATCCGTCCGGCCACCGGGGATACTGACGATGCGTCAGACCGTGAACTCCGCGAAGTCCTCGGCCATCCCCTCGTCGAGGGCTTGCATCAGGCGCAGCCGGCGGCGGGCGACGGCCTTCTCACCGTCGTCCAGGACGATCCGCTCCAGCCGCCCGACCTGGTCGTTCATCGCGTCCAGCTTGCGGCTGTTGTTGGCCACCTCCTCCACGAGGACGTTGAGGATCGGGACGACGGCGGTGGCGATCACGCTCCGCACCACGTTCTCGGCGACCCGGGCCACGGCGGCGTCGACGCTGCCGTCGGGTGGCGCCGCGCGGTTGTCCACAGCCTCCGCCAGCTCCTTCCCCAGCTGTCCCGCACGCTGGCTCTGCTCGGCGTCGAGCAGGTAGCACCGCACCTGACGTGCGGTTTCGCTGTCCCGCAGCAGCATCGCGACGTTCAGCACGGTGCGCCGCGTGAACAGCGCGAGCGACCTGGCGCGGGACTGGATCCCACAGACTTCCTTCAAGGAAGTCAGTCGCTTGCCGGTCACCACCAGGTAGCCGTTGGACGTCAGCTCGGTCCGGTGGTCGTGGACCAGCGAGTAGATCGCCTGCTCCGGCACCCCGAAGTAGGCCGCCACCCCTTCGGTGGTCACGTGCACCCCGTCGGGCAGCAGCATCAGCGCCCTGACCCGGTCGAGCACCTCGACCTGGTCGGCCACCCTGGCCCGCATGGTCGGGGACTCCAGCAGCACCGCATCCACGGACATGGCCGCATCACTCCTTCCGGGGCAGGGGCCCTTCCCCTCCCTCGGACGGAGCAACGCGGCCGCTCATCGGTCAGTCACACCGCTCGGGCGCAACCACACGATCGAGCGGAAGTTCTAAAGTGACTCCCGCCCCGTACGCCCCACACACCCCAGGTGTCCCACCGGACCGACCGGACCGACCAGACCCACCGGGCGTCAGTCCTGTGCGGCCCACCACTCCTGCAGCGCCGCGACAGCCTGCTCGTGGTCCATCGGACCTTGCTCCAGCCGGAGCTCCAGCAGGTGCTTGTAGGCCTTGCCGACCTGCGGCCCCGGCTTGAGGCCGAGCAGTTCCATGATCTGGTTGCCGTCCAGGGCCGGACGGATGGAGTCCAGCTCCTCCTGGGCCCTGAGCTGCCCGATCCGCTCCTCCAGCGAGTCGTAGGTGCGCGACAGGGCGGCGGCCTTCTTGCGGTTGCGGGTGGTGCAGTCGGAGCGGGTCAGCTTGTGGAGACGCTCCAGCAGCGGGCCGCCGTCGGTGACGTAGCGCCGGACCGCGGAGTCCGTCCACTCGCCGCCGCCGTACCCGTGGAACCGCAGGTGCAGCTCGACCAGGCGCGAGACGTCCTCGGTGAGCTCCTTGGAGTACTTGAGCTCGCGCATCCGCTTGCGGGTCATCTTGGCGCCGACCACCTCGTGGTGGTGGAAGGACACCCGGCCGTCCGACTCGAAGCGGCGGGTGCGCGGCTTGCCGATGTCGTGCAGCAGCGCGGCGAGCCGCAGCGTGAGGTCCGGGCCGTCGTCCTCCAGGGCGATGGCCTGCTCCAGGACGGTCAGCGAGTGCTCGTAGACGTCCTTGTGCCGGTGGTGCTCGTCCCGCTCCAGGCTGAGCGCGGGCAGCTCGGGCAGGACGTGGGCGGCCAGGCCGGTGTCGACCATCAGCCGCAGGCCCTTGACCGGGTACTCGGACAGCAGCAGCTTGTTGAGCTCGCTCTGCACCCGCTCGGCGGAGACGATCGAGATCCGGTCGGCCATCGCGGTCATCGCCGCGACCACCTCGGGAGCCGGGGTGAAGTCCAGCTGGGCGGCGAACCGGGCGGCGCGCATCATCCGCAGCGGGTCGTCGGAGAAGGACTCCTCGGGGGTCGCCGGAGTGCGCAGCACCCGGGCCTCCAGGTCCTCGAGACCGTGGTGCGGGTCGACGAAGCCGCGTCCGGGCAGGTCCACGGCCATCGCGTTGACGGTGAAGTCCCGCCGGACCAGGTCCTGTTCGATGGTGTCGCCGTAGGTGACCTCGGGCTTGCGCGAGCTGCGGTCGTACGACTCCGAACGGTACGTGGTGATCTCGATCAGGAAGGAGCCCGCCGGGGTGTCCTTGCGCGCGCCGACGGTGCCGAAGGCGATGCCGACGTCCCAGACGGCGTCCGCCCAGCCACGGACCAGCTTGAGGACCTGCTCGGGCCTGGCGTCGGTGGTGAAGTCCAGGTCGTTGCCGAGCCTGCCGAGCAGGGCGTCGCGCACCGAGCCGCCGACCAGGGCCAGCCGGTGGCCGGCCGACTGGAAGCGGCGAGCGACCTCGTCGGCCACCGGGGAGACCCGGAGCAGCTCCTGGAGGCCGAGGGTCTGGGCCTCGGTCAGCCCCGGGAGGCCGGCCGGGGCAGCAGGGGCGGCGGGGGCGGCGGTGCTGGAATGATTGGTGCTGGGCTCATTGGCAGTGGACACGGCTCACAAGGGTACGTGCCCGGCCTGCCCCACTGCCCGTCCGTTTCCGCCGCCCGGCTGCCACCTCCGGTTTCCCGCCCGGGCGGGCACGCCCCGCTCAGCTACCGGCCCGCAGCACTGGGTACGCGGCGTCGTCGTTACCATGCCGGAGGAACGGTACGGGGATACGGGGCCCGGCTCGGCGTGGCGCGGGTGTGCCCCGGCCGGGCGGTGGGCGGGAAACAGCCCGCAACGGACCACAGGACGACGGACCGCGGCACGACGGACCGGAGAACAACGGGCCGAATCGGTCCACAGCTGGAACCGTACGGCCATCGATGCGGTACCTATTCATGCAGTGACAGCAGTGACGACAGCGACATTCGAGAACCACTGATCGCGACCGATCGAGAACGGCGAGGGCGAAGCGCGTGAGTGAGCCGGCACGGCACTCAGGGCTGAGGGCTTACGGATGCGGCGGACGGACGGCCAAGCGCCTCGCCGCACTGCTGGCGAGCGGCGCGGCCCTGCTGAGCGCCGCCGCGCCCGCGTTGGCCGCCGTGCCGGGACGCACCGCCCTCGCCCCGGCCTCGTCCTCGACGGACTACCCGGCGAGTGTGGCGATCGACACGGTCACTCCCGCCGTGGTCGGCCAGAGCGACACCGTCACGGTCACCGGCCGGGTCACCAACTCGGGCGACTCCGAGCTCAAGCAGACCCACGCCGGCATCCGGGCCCCGCAGACCGGTCGGCCGCTGGGCACCAGGAGCGACATCGGGCTGGTCGCCAAGCGCAACGACCCCAGCGGCCAGGACGGCGTCGACCTGCAGTCCCCGACCGCCGAGATGGGCAACGTCGCTCCGGGCCAGACCCGCTCCTTCACGCTCCAGGTGAGCCCCTCCGACCTCAAGTTCTCCAAGGGCGGGGTGTTCGAGCTCGCGGTCGACGTCTGGGGCGGCACCAGCGACCAGTCCCGCTCGCACGCGCTGGGCATCGCCCGCACCTTCCTCCCGTACAACACCGAACAGGCCACCAAGCCGACCCAGGTCGCCACCCTGTGGCCGCTGACCCACGCACCCGAGCTGGTCGCCCAGACCATGCCCGACAACGACCAGATGCCGGTGCTGCGCGACGACGGCCTGGCCACCGACCTGGCGGCCGGCGGACGGCTGTACAAGCTGGTCGACCTCGGTGCGAAGCTGCCCGGTCTGACCTGGGTCGTCGATCCCGACCTGCTGGACACCGTGTACGCGATGACCAAGCCGTACCGGGTGCAGAAGCCGGGCACGGCGGGCGACTCGGCGAAGGAGGACAACACCCTCCCGGGCACCGGGCGGGCCGCCGCCACCGCGTGGCTGGCCAAGCTCCGCCAGGCCGTGGCCACCAGCGGGGACGAGGTCGTCGCGCTCCCCTACGCCGACCCCGACATCGCCTCGATCGCCCACAACGGTGCGAAGCTCGACGGGATGGACACCGCCCTGCGCAAGGCCGGTACGGCCGGCCAGGTCACTGCGGAGGGCCGGCTCTCGACCGACGTCCGGGGCAGTGTCGCCTGGCCCTACCAGGGCGAGCTGGACACCCAGATCGTCAACACCACCAAGACCATGGGGGACAACCTCCTCCTGGTCAGCGGCGCCAGCATGTCCGAGTCCAGCTCGCTCAGCTACACCCCGAACGCCGCCCGCCCGATCGGCGACGGCCAGACCGCCGTGGTCGCCGACCACACCATCTCCAAGCTGTTCGACGGTGACCTGGACACCGCCCAGGCCAGGACCGCCGCCACCCAGCGCTTCCTGGCCGAGACCATGATGATCACCGAGCAGCAGCCGGAGTCCCAGCGCAACCTGCTGGTGATGCCGCCGCGCAACCTCACCGTCGGCACCGCGACCGCCCTCGCGGACGCCATCACCGCCGCCCAGAAGGGCAGCTGGATCAGCCCGGTCAAGCTGACCGCGGTGGCCGGTGCCACCCCCGACTCCAACGCCAGCACCAGCGTCCCGTCCCCCGGCGACTACCCGAACGAGCTGCACGACTCCGAGCTGCCGGCCGGCGCCCTCGAGAAGACCATGGGGCTGGAGGGCGACCTCGACCAGCTGCTGAAGATCCTCACCCAGCCGCAGCGCGTGCGCGGCCCGTTCAACGCCGCCATGGTCCGCTCGATGTCCACCGAGTGGCGCGACCAGGCCAAGGCCGGCCAGGCGTACCGCAGCGGCACCCAGGACTACCTCAGCAACCTGATCTCGGCGGTCAAGCTCCTACCCAAGCGGGTCATCACCCTGGCAGGTGACAACGGGACCCTGCTGGTGAGCGTGAAGAACGACCTCAACCAGGCCGTCGGCAATCTCCAGCTGCGCCTGACCTCGGGCCAGGTGAACCGTCTCAACGTCGGTGGCGCCGAGAACGTGGTCCTGGACGCCACCACCAGCCGGACCCTCCGCTTCCCGGCCGCGGCACAGGCCAACAGCACGGTGCAGATGACCGCGCAGCTGTGGACGACCGGGGCCGACCCGCAGCCGTACGGCCCCCCGATGACCTTCCAGGTCGACGTCACCGACGTGACCTCGGGCGTGCTGTACGCCATCGGCGGCGGTGTGGTGCTGATCCTGCTCGCCGGGCTCCGCTTCTACCTGCAGCGCAAGAAGCGGGCGGCCGAACCCGACACCGACGGCGACACCGACGGCACGTCGGCCGGTCCGACCGATCCGGCCGGACCCGGCGAGCCCGGCGGGCCGGCCGACGACACCCGGCCCCCCGCGCCCACGGACGACACCGCCACCGACGCCACCGACGCCACCGACGCCACCGACGCCACCGACGACGGTGTGGCGGCGGCCGACCGGGCACCCGACGCGGGCCGGAAGGAGACGGCAGCCGGAGCGGCGGACCGGCCGACGGCCGAGGACGCCGACTCGGAGCCGGAGTCGACCGAAGATGCCCCGAATCGGGCCTTGGGTGATGAGAAGGTTGGTCCCTGACGGACGCCCAACCGGGCGACCACCCCGACCAGCGATGAGGTGGCATGAGCGAGCGGCGCGAGGCGCGAGCACAGGGCCAGGGCCAGGGCCGTAGCCAGGCGCACGACCGCGCTGCCGATCCCGCGCCGACGGGTTCCCCGCAGGCCGCCGAACCCGCCACCGCCGACTGGTACGTGGCGGACACCTACGCCCAGGATCCGTACGCGGCCGACCCTTACGGCGGCCCGGCCGACCAGGACCCGTACGGTGTCCAGCGGGCGGCCGAGGCCGCCGAGGCGTCCCCGCTGCCGCCGAAGCCCGCCCACCGGCCCGAGCCGGGTCTGACCGCGCCCGCGCCGCGCTGGGCCTCGGCAGCCATCGCCGGCCTCCCGGACGAGCCCGGGCCCGGCACGGCGGAATCCGCCCCCCCGGGCTCGCCCTGGGACACCGAGACCACCGAGTACGTCGGCGTGGACGCACTGCTCAGCGCGGCCGGCAGCAAGGGCGACGCAGGAAGCACCGACAGCACCGGGACCGGCGGCGGCACCGGCGACACGGGAAGCACCGGCCGCACCGGCACGGCCGGCGGCAAGGAGCCCGCCGAAGCACGGCCGTTCGTCCCGCCGATCGAGTTCGACCCGCCGCTCTCCGAGGTCGAGGCCACCCTCCAGGTCGCCGCCGCCCAGGTACCGGCCGAGGCCGACGTCGCAACGGACCTCGCGGCGCAGGCGGCGATCGAAGCCGCCGAGGCGGCGCCCGGGGCCGCATCCGGGAGGGGCGACGTCGCGGTCGCGGTCGCCGAGAAGCCCCTGGCAGCTCCCGAGGCCGAAGCAGCCCTCCGGACCGCACCCGCACCGCCCGCCGACGACGCGGGCACAGCCGCGGGCACGGGCACGGGCACGGGCGCAGGCGCAGGCGGCGACACGGGCGGCGGCGGAAAGGCCGGCGGCCTGCTCGGCTCCAGTGCGGTCATGGCGGCCGGCACCCTGGTCTCCCGGGGCACCGGGTTCCTCCGCACCATGGTCATCGCCGCCGCCATCGGCGTCGGCACCATGGGCGACTCGTACAACGCCGCCAACACCCTGCCGACCCTGCTCTACATCCTGATCGGCGGCGGCGCGCTGAACGCCGTCTTCGTGCCCCAGCTGGTCCGCAGCATGAAGCAGGACGAGGACGGCGGCACCGCCTACGCCAACCGCCTGCTCACCCTGGTGATGACCGGCCTGGCCGGGGTCGCCTTCGTGGCCGTGCTCGGTGCCCCGCTGCTGGTCCAGCTGATCTCCCATTCGCTGATGCGGGACCAGGCGAGCGCCGGCACCACGGTCGCGCTGGCCCGCTACTGCCTGCCCACCATCTTCTTCATGGGCGTCCACGTGGTGATGGGCCAGATCCTCAACGCCCGTGGCAGGTTCGGCGCCATGATGTGGACTCCGGTCCTCAACAACATCGTGGTGATCTTCACCTTCGGGGCGTACATCTGGGTCTTCGGGACCTTCCAGCACAGCGAGGTCACCCCGGCCACCGTCTCCCCCGAGGGCATCCGACTGCTCGGCCTCGGCACCCTGCTCGGTCTCGCCGTCCAGGCGCTCTCGATGTTCCCGTACCTGCGGGCCTCCGGCTTCCGCTTCAGGCCCCGCTTCGACTGGCGGGGCCACGGCCTCGGCAAGGCCGCCCGGCTGGCCAAGTGGACCTTCCTCTTCGTCCTCGCCAACCAGGCCGGCTACCTGGTCGTCACACAGCTCGCCACCGCCGCCGGGCGCGCCGCCGAGTCCAAGGGCTACCTGGGCGTCGGCCTGGCCGCGTACTCCAACGCCCTGCTGATCTGGCAGCTGCCGATGGCCGTGATCACCGTCTCGGTGATGAGCGCGGTCCTGCCCCGGCTCTCCCGCTCGGCCGCCGACCACGACCCCGGCGCCGTCCGCGACGACCTCTCGTACGGGCTGCGCACCTCGGCGGTGGCGATCGTCCCCGCCGCCTTCCTCTTCCTGGCCCTCGGCCCGGTGATCGGCGGCGCCATCTACGGCCTCGGCAACGGCGGCCCGGTCGCCCACGGCACCACGGCGGTCGGCTACATGCTCTCCGCCTTCGCGCTCGGCCTGATCCCGTACTCCGTCCAGTACGTACTGCTGCGCGGCTTCTACGCGTACGAGGACACCCGCACCCCGTTCTCCAACACCGTCTGGGTGGCCGTCTGCCAGGCCGGTACGGCGGTGCTCTGCTACCTGGTGCTGCCCGCCCAGCTGGCGGTCACCGGCATGGCGCTCGGCTACGGCGCCTCGTACGCGGTGGGCGTGGCGGTGGCGCTGCCCAAGCTCAAGGCGCGGATCGGCGGCCTGGACACCGCGCGGATCGCCAAGACCTACGTCCGGCTGGCCATCGCCTCGGTGCCCGCGGCGTTGGTCGGGCTGGCGTTCAGCCTGCTGCTCCGCGGTGTGCTGAACGGGTGGCCGGGCAGCGTGCTGACCCTCGTGGTGGCCGCCGGCGCGCAGCTGACGGTGTTCGCGGCGATCGCCAGGCGGATGCGGATCGAGGAGCTCAACGCGATGATCGGTATGGTTCGGAGCCGACTGGGACGCTGACCTGACGTCAACCGGCGTGCTCGTCGCCGAACCCGGACGGCCTTCCGTTCACCGGTGGGCAACCACCGGGCCCCCTCAGCGGTCGTACCAGGGGAGGATGAGTGGGCACAATTGTCCTGGCACCACTCAGCCCCGACGGGCCGGGCCGGCGGCCGACTTCCGGGGACGCGAACCGGGGCGATACAAGGGGAGGCAGGACCACGGTGGCTGATGGCACCAAGGCAGTCGTCGACACGTCCGTTGCGGACGAGGCGGCGCTGGCCATGGCAATCGGAGACATCCCGAGCGACACGCCGGACGACCAGCCGGGAGACGACCGGGACGGCACCCCGGCGGACACCCCGGTGAAGGCCCCGACGCACGGCGTTGCCAAGGCCTCCACGAAGTCCGACACCGGCCGCTCGGACTCCGTCCGGTCCGTCAGGAACGGCCGGGCGGCCAAGGGCGGCAGCGGGTCGGCCAAGGCCGGGAAGCCCACGGCCGCCAAGGCCGCGGCACCGGAGACCGCCGAGTCCACCGCCGCGCTGTCCTCGGCCGAGATCGCCGCCGAGCTCGCGGCCGGCGCCGCCGAGCTGGCCGCTGCCGCGCAGGAGACGGCGAAGGAGGTCACCGAGGCCGCCGCGGCGGCCTCGGAGGAGTCCGCCGGTGTGACACCGAAGAACGCTGCGAAGGACGCCGCGCAGGACACCGCGAAGAACGCCGCGAAGGCCACCGGCACCGCCTCCCCCACGGCCGCCGCCAAGGCCTCCACCGCGCCCACCGGCACGGCTCCGTCCGCCGCTGCCAGGACGTCCCCCGCCGCCGGGGCCGAGTCCGCCCTGCCCAAGGCCGTCACCGGCACCGGGCAGCTCCCTGCCGTCCTCCCCGCTCCGCTCCGGCACAGCGGCGACAAGATCGCCGACCGCTACCGGCTGGAGGAGTGCATCGGACAGTCCGAGACCTTCAGCAGCTGGCGCGCCGTCGACGAGAAGCTGCGCCGCGCCGTCGGCGTCCACCTGATGGCCGCCGGGCACCAGCGGGCCAAGGCCGTGCTCGCCGCCGCCAAGTCCGCCGCCCTGCTCGGGGACCCGCGCTTCGTCCAGGTCCTGGACGCGGTGCAGGAGGGCGAGCTGGTCTACGTCATCCGCGAGTGGCTCCCCGACGCCACCGACCTGGCCAAGCTCCTCGCTGCCGGGCCGATGGAGCCGTACGACGCGTACCAGATGGTCCGCCAGGTCACCGACGCGATCAGCGCCGCCCACCGGCGCGGTCAGGCCCATCTGCGGCTCACCCCCAGGTGCGTCCTGCGCACCGAGAGCGGCCAGTACCGGATCAACGGCATCGCCGTGGACGCCGCCCTGCGCGGGCTGCCCGACGAGGACGCCGAGCGCACCGACACCCGCGCCATCGGCGTCCTGCTGTACGCCGCGCTGACCCACCGCTGGCCCTTCCCCGAGGACCGGTACGACCTCCAGGGCCTGCCCAAGAGCCTCGGCTGCGTACCCCCGGACCAGGTCAAGGCGGGCGTCCACAAGGGCCTGTCCGAGCTGGCCGCGCGGGCGCTGTGCGAGCAGCTGCCGCACAGTCTGGAGCCGATCACCAGCCCGGACGAGCTGGCCAAGGCGATCGCGCTGATGCCGAAGATCCGCCAGCCCGAGCCGCCGGCACCCCCGGCCTTCACCCCGCCCCGCTACAACCCGCGACCCGCGCAGCCCCTCGGCGGCCAGAACCGGCCCGCGCAGCAGCACTCCGGGCGCCCACACGGCCCGCAGCCGCACGGGGCCCGGCCGATGGGTCCCGACACCGGCCACGTCCCCGCGCACCCGGCCAGGCCCCGCCGCCGGATGCGGACCCTCGCCAAGTGGACCGCCTCGCTGGTCGCGCTGGCCGCGATCGGCGTCGCGTCCTGGCAGCTGGTGAGCTCACTGAACAACGGCAAGGACACCACCACCACGACCGTCCAGAGCGCGCCCCAGTCGGACCACAGCGCCCCGGCCGCACCCGTGGTGGTGCCTCCGGGTAAGCCGATCGACGTCCAGGACATCCACTCGTTCAATCCCCTCGGCACGGACAGCGACGTCGAGCACGAGTCCGAGGTCCACAACGCCGTCGACGGGAACTCCGGGACCACCTGGTCGACCTCCAACTACTACGACAACTTCCCCAAGCTCAAGCAGGGCACCGGCCTGGTGCTCGACCTCGGCTCGGAGAAGCAGGTCAGCACGGTGCACGTCCAGCTGGTCGGCGGCAGCACGGTGGAGCTCCTGGCTGCCCCCAAGGGCACCGTCTCCCGGCCCGCCTCCACCAAGGACGGACTGAATCTCTTCGGATCCCCAGTCGCCTCGCAGTCGGGCACCGATGTCGATCTCAAGCCCAAGGATCCACTGACCGCCCGGTACCTCTTGATCTGGCTGACCAGCATCCCCAAGGATGGGGGCAACTACCGGGGCCAGATCGCGGAGATCAAGGTCACCGGCTGAGAACAGCGGTGCCCCGCACCCGTTCCAGGTGGCCCGAACGGGCCGAACGGCGGGGGCGGCCGGCCCAGAGGGGGGACACATGAGCGAGGAGCCCTCCGACTCCGAGCTGCTGGCGCGGCACTGCGCCGGCGACCCG
>NZ_JBHJVK010000002.1:110708-192943 GCF_042264695.1 Kitasatospora sp. NPDC056138
CGGGCCGAACGGCGGGGGCGGCCGGCCCAGAGGGGGGACACATGAGCGAGGAGCCCTCCGACTCCGAGCTGCTGGCGCGGCACTGCGCCGGCGACCCGGACGCCTTCGGGGCCCTCGTCCAGCGTCACCGGGACCGGCTCTGGGCCGTTGCGCTGCGCACCCTGGGCGACCGTGAGGAGGCGGCCGACGCCCTCCAGGACGCCCTGGTCTCCGCGTTCCGTGCCGCGCACACCTTCCAGGGCCGGTCCGCCGTCACCACCTGGCTGCACCGGATCGTGGTCAACGCCTGCCTGGACCGGGCCCGGCGCGCCGCCTCCCGGCGGGCCGGGTCGCTGGACGAGGAGCCGCAGCGGCTGGACACCCTGCTGGGCAGCGCCGAACCGGCCGAGGCCGCGGTCGTCCGGGCGGAACTCCAGCGCGAGGTCACCGCCTCACTGGCCACCCTCCCGGTCGACCAGCGCGCCGCACTCGTCCTGGTGGACATGCAGGGGTACGGCGTCGCCGAGGCGGCCGAGGTCCTCGGGGTGCCGGTGGGCACCGTCAAGAGCCGCTGTGCCCGTGGCCGCGCCAGGCTGCTGCCGCTCGTCCGCCACCTGCGGACCGCCTCCCCCGAGGCCGATCCGCCGGCTCCCGCAGCCGTTTCACGTGAAACACCGCCCCGCACGGACGGGAACCCGGCGGCCCCCGGCCCCGTCAGAGCAGCGGGCCCTCGACTGCCCGAGCAGGTCCTGGAAGGAGATGTGACCTCGCGATGACGTCTCGCACCCCCTCCTGGCCCGCCGCCGGCGGCACCGACCCGCACCCCGACATCGACCTGCTCGCCGACCTCGCCGAGGGCCTCAGCGACCCGGGCCAGGCCCCGGCGCTGCGCCTGCACCTCGCCGACTGCCCGGAGTGCGCGGAGACCTTCGCCGCCCTCGCCGAGGTCCGGGACCTGCTCGGTGCGGTCGAGGCTCCGCCGATGCCCGCCGACATCGCCGAGCGCATCGACACGGCTCTGGCCGCCGAGGCCGCCCGCCGCCCGCTGACACCACCGCTCCCGGCCGGACCGCAGTCCTCCGAGTCACAACCGGCCGAACCGCAATCGGCCGAGCCGGGCTCCGCAGAACCGCTCCCGGCCCGGCCCCGGCCGTCCGAACCGCTCCCGACCCACCCGCGAGTGACAGAGTCCGATCGGCTCTCCGCACCGGTCACGGCCGCCGAGCGCACCGCCAAGCCCACCGGAACGCCCCCGGCTCCGCCCAGCCGTCCTGCGGGCCGCACCCGGCCGGGCACCCCCGCCCCGGCCGCGACAGGGCCCGGCGGCCCGGGCCGCGCCACCCCGGGAGGCCGCCGCCGGCGCCGGGGCCGGCTCCTGCTGGGAGCCGCGGCCGTCATCGCCGTGCTCGGGCTCGGCGGACTGGTCCTGCAGCAGAACCACCAGAGCGTCCGAGCGGACGGTGCCTCCGCGGCAGCCCCGTCCGGAACGGTCCAGCGACCCGCCACCCGGCCCACCACTCACGGCACCGGCGCCGAACGCCCCGCCGTCGCCCCCAAGGACCGGACCCAGGTCTTCCAGGACGACCAACTCACCGAACAGATCCACCAGTTGATTGCCACCCAGGGGGCGCCCGGGGCCTCCTCCGCAGCCGCACAGCCGGAGTCCGCCGAGACCCAGCAGCTCGGCGGCGGCCTCCCCACTGCCGTCCCCAGCTGCCTCTCCGGCACCACCGGCGGCATCACCGGCACTCCGCTCGCCGTCGGCCACGGCCGCTACGGCACCGCCGAGGTGACCGCCCTGGTCTACCCGGTCCCCGACCGACCCGACCGCCTCGACGTGTACCTCGTCACACCCTCCTGCCCCGGCGCCACCGTCCTGCTGCACCGCGTCGTGCCCGCCAACTGAACCGCCACCCGGCCGAGCTGCCGGAGCGGCAGGCACCCGAACACGGGCGCGCCCCGCCCACACCTCGGGCACCTGCTGCACGGAGCCCCGGGAATGCGGGACACTGGTGAGTCGTTGTCCCGGGCGGCGGAGCAGGACCGCCCTCCCCGCTAATGCGCGGGTCGCGATGCGAACCAGGAGATGCAGTGAGCGACGACGTCCGTAACGTGATCATCATCGGTTCCGGCCCCGCCGGGTACACCGCCGCGCTCTACACCGCCCGAGCCTCCCTCAAGCCGCTGGTCTTCGAGGGCGCCGTCACCGCCGGCGGTGCGCTCATGAACACCACCGAGGTCGAGAACTTCCCCGGCTTCCGTGACGGCATCATGGGCCCGGAGCTGATGGACAACATGCGGGCGCAGGCCGAGAAGTTCGGCGCCGAGCTGATCCCGGACGACATCGTCTCGGTGGACCTCACGGGTGACGTCAAGACCGTCACCGACTCCGAGGGCAACGTCCACCGGGCCCGTGCCGTGATCGTCACCACCGGTTCCCAGCACCGCAAGCTCGGTCTGCCCCGCGAGGACGCCCTGTCCGGCCGAGGGGTCTCCTGGTGCGCCACCTGCGACGGCTTCTTCTTCCGCAACCAGGACATCGCCGTGGTCGGCGGCGGCGACACCGCGCTGGAGGAGGCGACCTTCCTCTCCCGCTTCGCCCGCAGCGTCACGGTGGTCCACCGCCGCGACAGCCTGCGTGCCTCCAAGGCCATGCAGGAGCGCGCCTTCGCCGACGAGAAGATCACCTTCGCCTGGGACAGCGCGGTCGAGGAGATCCACGGCGACCCGAAGCTGACCGGCCTGACGCTGCGCGACACCACCACCGGCGAGATGCGCGAGCTGCCCGTCACCGGCCTGTTCATCGCGATCGGCCACGACCCGCGCACCGAGCTCTTCAAGGGCCAGCTCGACCTCGATGCCGAGGGCTACCTCAAGGTCGAGGCCCCCTCCACCCGCACCAACATCCCCGGCGTCTTCGGTGCCGGCGACGTGGTCGACCACACCTACCGCCAGGCCATCACCGCCGCCGGCACCGGCTGCTCCGCCGCCCTGGACGCCGAGCGCTACCTCGCCTCGCTGGCCGACCTGGAGGCCCAGGCCGCCACCGTCGCGGTCTGACCCGAACCCCGCCCGGCGAGGGTCCCGTCATCGGGCCGTACCGTTGTTTCACGTGAAACGCCCCCTGTGGAGCGTGGCACGAGGACAGCCCGACGGCGGGACTCCGCCGAAACAGAACGGCCGCGCAGGTTGTTGTGACCTACAGGCTGTTCTTCACCCCAAGGGTGCCGACCGGATCATCCGGGCCGAAGCACCATCTCGTCCGTGACCCAGAGGAGTTCCCGTGGCCGGCGCCACCATCACCGTGACCGACGCGACCTTCGACGCCGAGGTCCTCAAGAGCGACAAGCCCGTCCTGGTCGACTTCTGGGCCACCTGGTGCGGCCCGTGCCGCCAGGTCGCCCCGATCCTGGAGGAGATCGCGAAGGAGCACGGCGACAAGCTCACCATCGCCAAGCTCGACGTCGACAACAACACCGAGACCGCGACCGCGTACAACGTGATCTCGATCCCGACGCTGAACGTCTACCAGAACGGCGAGCTGGTGAAGACCATCACCGGCGCCCGCCCGAAGGCCGCGCTGCTCCGCGAGCTGGCCGACTTCATCTGATCGACGCGGCGGCCGGGCCGCAGCCGTACAGCAGGCCGAGGGCGGGCCACCGGAGTTCCGGTGGCCCGCCCTCGCCGTTCTCCCCGCCACGGCCGTAGGACCCCGTCCAGCGGCCGACGGGCGCCGCTCAGAACGGCCGCAGGGCCGGTTCCTTCCGGGCACCGCCCAGCAGCCGCTCCAGTGCGACCTCCACGTCCCCCTTCCAGGAGAGCGTGGTCCGCGCCTCCAGCCTCAGCCGGGGGTAGCGGTGGTGCGGCCGTACCGTCTTGAACCCCACCGCCAGCAGGTGCTCGGCCGGCAGCACACAGCTCGGGATCTCCCGGCCCACCGCGCCGAACGCCTCGATCGCCTTGAAGCCCCGGCCGACCAGGTCCTTGGCCACCGTCTGCACCAGCACCCGGCCGAGCCCCTGCCGCTGGTAGCCGGGCAGCACCCGACTGATCATCAGCTGTACGGCATCCGGCGACACCGGGCTGGTCGGGAACGCCAGCGAGCGCGGTACGTACGCAGGCGGCGCGTACAGCACGTACCCGACCGGGATCTCGTCCACGTAGACGATCCGGCCGCAGGACCCCCACTCCAGCAGCACCGCGGAGATCCAGCTCTCCTTCTCCGACTCCGCCTTGCCCGCCTCCACCGCGGCCTTGGCGCTCACCGGGTCGAGCTCCCAGAACACGCAGGACCGACAGGTCGTTGGGAGATCCGCAAGGTTGTCCAGCGTCAGCGGAGCAATCCTCCGTCCCACGCCCCACACCTCCTCATCCACCCCGGGCCGACATCACATCGACGAGCTTCCCCCTGAAACGGAACGGGTGCACGTTTCACGTGAAACATGCACCCGAACCCACAACCGGAACCCTCAGCCCTGCGACAACCGCAGGCCGTCCTCACCGGGTGCCAGGCTGTCGAGGATCCGGTTGAGGTCCTCGACGGAGCCGAACTCCAGCACCACCTTGCCCTTGCCGAGCTTCCCGTTCCGCTGCGAGACCTCGACCTTCACCCGGGTCTCGAACCGGTCCGAGAGCCGCTCGGAGAGGTCCTCGAAGGCGGGCGAGAAGAGCTTCCCCGCCTTGGGGCCGAGCGGGCGCTGCGGCTTCTCCTCCCGGTCCATCACCGCGACGATCTCCTCGGTGGTGCGCACCGAGAGCCCCTCGGCGACGATCCGCCGGGCCAGCTGGTCCTGCCGCTCGGCGTCCGGGACACCCAACAGCGCCCGGGCGTGGCCGGCCGTCAGCACACCCGCGGCCACCCGGGCCTGGACGGCCGGGGTGAGCTTCAGCAGCCGCAGGGTGTTGGAGACGTGCGAACGCGAGCGGCCGATCCGGTCGGCCAGCTCGTCGTGGGTGCAGGAGAAGTCCTGCAGCAGCTGGTCGTACGCGGCTGCCTCCTCCAGCGGGTTGAGCTCCGCCCGGTGCAGGTTCTCCAGCAGCGCGTCCAGCAGCAGCTTGTCGTCCTCGGTGGCCCGGACGATGGCCGGGATCAGCTCCAGGCCGGCCTGCCGGGAGGCCCGCAGCCGCCGCTCACCCATGATCAGCTCATACCGGCCGTCCTCGACCTGACGGACCACCACCGGCTGCAGCAGGCCCACCTCCTTGATGGAGGCGACCAGCTCGGCCAGCTTGTCCTCGTCGAAGATCTCGCGCGGCTGGCGCGGGTTGGGACGGATCGCGTCCAACGGGAGCTCGGCGAACCTGGCCCCCGTGACCGGACCGAGCACCGCCTCGCTCAGCACGGTCTCCAGCACGCTGCGGTGCACCGCCCCGGCCTGCTCCCGGGCGCCCCCGGCCGCGGCCTTCGCCGCGGCCGTACCCCGTCCGGTCGGCAGCAACGGCACCGCGGTGGGGGAGACCGTACCGGCGGACGCCGCCGCAGCCGGCTCGCCCGTCCGGGCCGGGGCCACCACCGGTGCCGCCGCGGGCGAACCCTCGGCCGGAACGGCGGCCGGCCCCGCGGCCGGCCCCGCGGCCGGTACCGCCGCCGGGATCAGTGCCCCGAGCCCTCGTCCCAGCCCCCTGCGCCCACCACTCACCGGTTGTCCTCCATCGTGCCGTGCTGTGCCATCGGAACAGCCGGCGGATCGCTCGCGCTCCGCTGCTGTCCCACCGCGCCGTGCTCCACCGCGCCGTGCCCCACGCCGTCGGGTTCCGCCGCACCGACCGCTCTGAGGGCGAGCTCACGGGCCGCCTCCAGGTAGGACAGCGCCCCGGTGGAGCCCGGATCGTAGGTGAGGACCGTCTGCCCGTAGCTCGGGGCCTCGGAGACCCGGACCGAGCGGGGGATCGCCGTCTGCAGCACCTCCTGCTGGAAGTGCGTCCGGACCTCCTCCGCCACCTGGGCCGCCAGCCTGGTGCGGGCGTCGTACATGGTGAGCAGGATGGTGGAGACGTGCAGCGTCGGGTTCAGGTGCGCGCGGACCAGTTCGACGTTCCGCAGCAGCTGGCCGAGACCCTCCAGTGCGTAGTACTCGCACTGGATCGGGATCAGCACCTCCTGGCCCGCCACCAGCGCATTGACCGTCAGCAGTCCGAGCGAGGGCGGGCAGTCGATCAGGATGTAGTCCAGCGGCTGCTCGTAGGCGGCGATGGCGCGCTGCAGCCGGCTCTCCCGGGCCACCAGCGAGACCAGCTCGATCTCGGCGCCGGCCAGGTCGATGGTCGCCGGGACGCAGAACAGCCCCTCGACGTCCACCACCGGCTGCACCACGTCGGCCAGTGGCTTGCCCTCCACCAGGACGTCGTAGATCGACGGCACCTCGGCATGGTGGTCGATGCCCAGCGCCGTGGAGGCGTTGCCCTGCGGGTCGAGATCGACGACCAGCACGCGCAGGCCGTGCAGCGCCAGTGCCGCTGCCAGGTTGACGGTGGTGGTGGTCTTCCCCACCCCGCCCTTCTGGTTGGCCACCACGATCACCCGGGTCGCCGCCGGTCTGGGCAGGCCCTCACCGGCCCGCCCGGCGGCTCGTACTGCGGCCCGGGCTGCGCGCGCGATGGGCGTGTCATCGATCTGGTCGATGGTCTCCGAGTCCTGCATGGGGATCAGTGTTTCACGTGAAACCGGAGCGGCAACAGTCGCCGCCCGGCTGCGACCGAGGATTCCAGAAAGCAGGGAGCGACGTTTCACGTGAAACACCATGCCCGCAATGTCGGAAATCTGACGGTGCGACACTCCGATTGGTGACAGTGACGCCACGGAGGGCACCCGGAAGCAGCAGAGCGGGCGGCCCGTCGGGGCCACCCGCTCCGTACCACCACGCCGGAGAAGGTCTCCGGGCCGACCGACGTCAGCGCCGCCGACGCCCTGCCCCGCGGGCAGCGTCGCCGGGCTTGGCAGCGCGTCCGGCCCGGGCCGCCTTGGCCCTGCGGGTCGCCGCCTTCACACCGCCGGGGCTCTCCCCCGCCTCCACCCGGACCACCCGGGTCGAGGTCTCCAGGGTGCCCTCACCGACCGAGATCACCGACCACTTGACCGCGCCCAGCCGGGTCAGCGCCGCCCGCGAGTCCGCCAGCTCCTGCTCCGCCGTGTCGCCCTTGAGCGCCAGCATCTGCCCGTACGGACGCAGCAGCGGGAGCCCCCAGCCGGCCAGCCGGTCCATCGGGGCCACCGCGCGCGCGGTGACGATGTCCACCGAGAGCTTGCCGACCATCTCCTCGGCCCGGCCGCGCAGCACCGTCACGTTGTCCAGACCGAGCTCCCGGACCACCTCCTCCAGGAAGGTGGTGCGCCGCAGCAGCGGCTCCAGCAGCGTCACCGAGACGTCCGGCCGGGCCATCGCCACCGGGATGCCCGGCAGTCCGGCACCCGAGCCGACGTCGCAGAGCGAGGCGTTGGCCGGCAGCAGCTCGGCCAGCACCGCGCAGTTCAGCACGTGGCGGTCCCACAACCGGGGCACCTCGCGCGGGCCGATCAGCCCGCGCTGCACCCCCGCCGTCGCCAGCAGCTCGGTGTAGCGCAGGGCCACCGGGAACCGCTCGCCGAAGATCTGCTGCGCTGCGGCCGGCGCCTGGGGCAGCTCCTGCCGACCGTCCTGGCCGTCCTGGCCGTCCTCTACCGGGGTACCCTCGGCCGCCACGCCGTCCGTCGCCATCTCAGCTTCTCCGCTCACCGTCTCCACCGACCCGCACTCCCAATGTTCCATGTGGGCTTCGTTTCACGTGAAACACAGCGCGTGAAACCCGACCTGTGCCAGCCACGGCACACCTGCCCTCGTGTGCGCGTGCCGACCCCGAAGGGACGACGACCCCGCCCGCACGAGGCGGACGGGGTCGGTCGACAGGCCGCCTGCGACGTCAGCCCGGCAGGACGACGACGCAGCGCTGGGGCTCCTCGCCCTCCGACTCGCTGCGCAGCCCCGCCGCGGCCACCGCGTCGTGGACCACCTTGCGCTCGAACGGGGTCATCGGGCGGAGCTTCACCTGCTCGCCCGAGCTCTTGACCTGCTCGGCCGCCTTGCTGCCCAGCGTCGCCAGCTCGGCCCGCTTGCGCGCCCGGAACCCGGCAATGTCCAGCATGAGGCGGCTGCGCTCACCGGTCTCCCGGTGCACCGCCAGCCGGGTCAGCTCCTGCAGAGCCTCCAGCACCTCGCCGTCGTGGCCGACCAGACGCTGCAGGGAGCGGTCGTTGCCGTCGCCGACGATGGACACCAGAGCACGGTCGCCCTCGACATCCATGTCGATGTCGCCGTCGAGGTCTGCGATGTCGAGCAGACCCTCCAGGTAGTCGGCCGCGATGTCACCCTCCTGCTCCAGGCGGGCAACGAGGCTGTCAGCAGCGCCCGCACCGGTCGCAGCCTCGGCCTCGACAGCAGAGGTGGTGCCTTCCGTCACTGATGGACTCCTTCAGGAATGGGCCCTCGGGTGGGCCGAGAAACGAAGATCTTGAGCCGTGTCCGAGGCCCTAGGGGGCCGTCAGGACTTCTTCCTCGGCCGCTGGCCGCCCTGTCCGCCCCGCTTCGGCTGCTGCCGCGGGCCCTGCTTGCCCGCCCCCGGCTTGCCGGTAGCCGCCTTCGCCGGGACCGACTTGGCCGCAGCGGGCTCGGAGGCGGCGGGCTCGGAGGCGGCGGCCGACTCGGCCCTCACCTCGTCCTCGGTCTCCGGCTCCTTGGTCAGGCTGGTCTGCGCGGCGGTACCGGCCTGCTGCGTCCCGGTCTGCTGGCGCTGTGCCTTGGTCTGCTTGCGCGGCTGCTGCCGACGCACCTGCACCGCGTCCTCGACGGCCTCCTCGGCCGAAGCGGCGCCCTTGCCGGCCCCGCCCGAGAGCAGTGCGGACAGACCGGCCTTCTTCACCGAGCCGTCCGGGTTGAGCCGTCCGGCCTTCTTCAGCCGCTCCTGGCGCTCCTGGAAGGCCTTGCTGCCCGGCGTCGGGTTGTTGCGGATGACGATCAGCTGCTGGCCCATGGACCAGACGTTGGTGGTCAGCCAGTAGACCAGCACACCAACCGGGAAGTTGATGCCCATCACGGCGAACATGATCGGGAAGACGTACATCAGCATCTTCTGCTGCTGCATGAACGGCGTCTTGACCGTGAGGTCCATGTTCTTCGTCATCAGCTGGCGCTGGGTGATGAACTGCGACAGCGACATCAGGACGATCATGATCGCGGTGACGATCTGCACGTTCAGGGTCTCGGAGCCGACGAACTTCGCCGACAGCGGGGCACCGAAGATGTGTGCCTGCTTGGCGCTGGCCAGCAGGTCGGCGTTGATGACGCCGATCGTCTTGCCCGCCGCGACCGAGGCCAGCACCCCGTACAGGGCGGTGAAGAACGGCGCCTGCACCAGAATCGGAAGGCAGCTCGAGAAGGGGTTGGTACCCGCCTCCTTGTAGAGCTTCATCATCTCTTCGGACTGGCGCTGCTTGTCGTTCTTGTAGCGCTCCTGGATGGCCTTCATCTTCGGCTGGATGGCCTGCATGGCCCGAGTCGCCTTGATCTGCTTCACGAAGAGCGGAATCAGACAGATTCGGATGACGACCACCATGGAGGCGATCGACAGGCCCCACGCCCACCCGCCGTTGGGGTCGAAGACGTGGCTGTACAGCGAGTGGAACTGGACGATGATCCAGGACACCGCGGTGTACAGAGGGTTGAGGAAGGACCAGGTCACCGGTCAGACTCCTTGGACATCGGGCTTGGCCACCGGCTCAGGCCCGGCGGTCCCGCTCTTCGGGCTCAGCAGATCGCGCAACCGACGGTGCCAGACCGGGTGCTTGCGCGGCGGTACATGGTCGACCCCACCGGGCGACCATGGGTTGCAGCGCAGGATGCGCCACGCGGTCAGGCCACTGCCCTTGACCGCGCCGTGCACCCGCACCGCTTCGTACCCGTAGTGCGAACACGAGGGGTAGTACCGGCAGACCGGGCCGAGCAGTGGACTGATCGTCCACTGGTAGAGCCTGATCAGCCCCATCAGCAGGTACTTCATCGCCCTGCTCCCGTCGGCACGGCATCGGCCGGCTCAGCCCGGAGCAGCCGCCGCAACGCCGCGTCCAGGTCGTGTTCCAGATCCAGATACGAGGCCGTCCCGGCCGGGGGCAGCGCACGTACCACTATCAGGCTACCTGCGGGAAACCGGGACAGACGCTCTCGGACCAGATGACGCAGTCGCCGCTTCACAAGATTGCGGACGACCGCGGGACCGACGGCCTTGCTCACGACGAAACCCGCACGCGCCGAAGGAAACCCCTCGGCGACGTGCGGGTGGGAGTCGCTGTTCCGGTCGGTTCGCCCCGCGACCGCCGCATCTCTGTTGAGATGGACGACCAACAGGGGCCGACCGGCCCGACGACCGCGTTTCACTGCGGTCGCGAAGTCCTGGCGCCGCCGCAGCCGATTCTCGGAGGGCAGCACTGCAGACCTCGGATTCGGATCAGGCGGACAGGCTGGCGCGGCCCTTGCCACGGCGGGCAGCCAGGATGGCGCGGCCGGCGCGGGTACGCATCCGCAGCCGGAAGCCGTGGGTCTTCGCGCGACGACGGTTGTTCGGCTGGAAGGTGCGCTTGCTCACTCGGGGGCTCCTGAGATGAATCGTAGGGCGACGGGAGGTCGCTTGGCCGTCACCGTGCGTCCGCGCGATCTCTCCTATGAGAAATCTGCCCGCAACGTCCCAGGTCGGCTGGGGTTGCGACAATCCACGGCGCCCGTGCTGCGCGCCTTATGGAAGCGGGAAGACCCGCGGACATGCGGCAGCGGCCATCGACAACTCGACCTGGTTACGGTACGCGGCACGAGGGCGGAGGGTCAAACCGGCCGCTCCGGCCCCACCCGCGTCCACACCCTGTGACCCGCCCCGCGAGTCCTGCTGATCATGATGGCGGAACACCTTCGACGGCCGCCCGCCGACCCCCCGTCCACACTGTCGCGGGCCCGCTCCGCCCGTCCGGCACGACGGCGGCCACGACTTTGAGCGGCCGTCCGCGCACCCGGAGTACGTCCACCCACAGCCTGTGGACAACAACTTGAATCAGCCCTGTCGGCTGACTACCGTTGCAGGACTTGTCGGGTTTGTTCATCGGATCGGACCGACACCCGAAGTCCTTTGACACCCCCGACCCGGGGAACGAGAAAGCGTGCACCAGTGGCTGATGTCAACAGCGATCTCGTCGTGGTCTGGGCGAGAGTCGTCGAGCGGCTGGTCAACGACTCCGGCGTCGGGGACAGCGACAAGATGTGGCTGCGCCGCACCCAGCCGATGTGGATGATGCACGACACCGCCCTGCTGGCCGCGCCCAACGAACGCGCCAAGCAGGTGCTGGAGGGCCGGCTGCTGCCGCCGCTCACCGAGGAGCTCAGCCGCGAGTTCGCCCGCCCCGTGCGGATCGCCGTGATGGTCGACGCCAACGCCGTCCCACCGGCCGCCACCCCCGCACCGGCCGAGCCCCAGTCCGCCGAAACCTCCCTCGGCCAGCAGCCCGCGCACCCGGCGCAGAGCACCCAGTCCGGCCAGGGCGCTCCGGCCCAGGAGTGGCAGCAGCCGTACCGCGACCAGGAGGCCGAGGCCGGCCGCTGGCCCACCCCCGAGAGCTTCCCCACCCCCGACTACACCGGCCGGTACGACTCCCCGGCCACCGAGGCCCCGCAGGGCTACGAGCGCACCGGCCGGTACGACACCGCCGGCTACGACCAGCGCCCCGCCCCCTACGGCGGCGACCGGTCCGAGTGGTCGGAGAGCTCCGACCAGCGCCCCGGCTGGGACAACGGCTACGGCGGCCGCCCGGCCGAACGGCACGGCGAGACCCCCTCCCGGGAGCAGGGCACCGCCGCGCAGGGCGACCTCTTCGGCGGCGCGTACGGAACCGGCCCCGGCGAGCGCCCGCGCCCGTCCGCCGCCTCCCGGCGCGTGCCGCCCGGTCCCCAGCGGCCGTCGGCCGTCCCGACCGATCCCGGCCTGCTGCTTCCGGACGGCCGCCCACAGGCGGGACCGCCGGCCACCACCGGCGGCGGGGTGCCCGAGCGCACCCCGAGCCCCGGTGTGCCCGCGCCGCCCGGCGCGCCTCCGGCCGGCGGCTCGCGCAAGGACGAGCCCGCGGCCCGGCTGAACCCCAAGTACCTCTTCGACACCTTCGTGATCGGCGCCAGCAACCGGTTCGCGCACGCCGCGGCGGTGGCGGTCGCCGAGGCACCCGCCAAGGCGTACAATCCGCTCTTCATCTACGGCGAGTCGGGGCTGGGCAAGACCCACCTGCTGCACGCCATCGGGCACTACTCGCGCAGCCTCTTCCCGGGCACCCGGGTGCGCTACGTGAGCTCGGAGGAGTTCACCAACGAGTTCATCAACTCGATCCGGGACGGCAAGGCGGACGCGTTCCGCAAGCGGTACCGGGACATGGACATCCTGCTGGTGGACGACGTGCAGTTCCTGGCGAGCAAGGAGTCCACGCAGGAGGAGTTCTTCCACACCTTCAACACCCTGCACAACGCCAACAAGCAGATCGTGCTCTCCTCGGACCGGCCGCCCAAGCAGCTGATCACCCTGGAGGACCGACTGCGGAACCGCTTCGAGTGGGGACTGATCACCGACGTCACCCCGCCGGAGCTGGAGACCCGGATCGCGATCCTGCGCAAGAAGGCGATCCAGGAGCAACTCAACGCTCCCGCAGACGTGTTGGAGTTCATCGCCTCCCGAATCACCCGCAACATCCGGGAGTTGGAGGGTGCGCTGATCCGGGTCACCGCCTTCGCCAACCTCAACAGGGCGCCGGTGGACCTGGAGTTGGCGGGAATCGTCCTCAAGGACCTGATCCCCGGCGGCGACGAGGACGCGGGTCCCGAGATCACCGCGCAGGTCATCATGCAGCAGACCGCCGCCTACTTCGGCCTGGGCGTGGACGACCTCTGCGGATCCTCGCGCAGCCGCGTCCTGGTGACGGCCAGGCAGATCGCGATGTACCTGTGCCGGGAGCTCACCGACCTGTCACTGCCGAAGATCGGCGCCCAGTTCGGCGGCCGGGACCACACCACGGTGATGCACGCCGACCGCAAGATCCGCTCGCTGATGGCCGAGCGGCGCTCCATCTACAACCAGGTCACCGAGCTGACCAACCGCATCAAGAGCTAGCGGCGGCGCGCGGGCCGGTACGGGCCCGCCACGGCCGGCTTGAAGGGGAGTCAGGACCACCTGGCTCCCCTTTCGCGTGCCCACGGGCGGGGTGGGCCGTCAGAGCCCGGGCAGAGCCGCGCAACGGGGGTGCGGGCGGGGACGCGGGACGGCGGCGGGGCGGCGAAGCGGGCGACCGGTGTGCACAGACAGGTGTAACGGCCGCGATCGTGGGGCAGGATTCCACCAGTCGACGCTTCGCCAGGTGGACTGCCGCGACGAACATCTGACCACCAATTCGAACAGGTCGGAGCCGCAGAGCAGTAATCCACAGGACCGGGTGGTTTTCCCCCGTCCACAGGCTGGGGAGCCCCGAGTTATCCAGAATTCTTCCACAGGGCCGTCACCGCTACGCTCTTCGACGCAGGTCAGACCCCTGTGGACTTGTGCACAACAGTTATCCACAGGCTGTGGACAGTTGGCGGGCCATCAGTGGGCCGGACGGGTTATCCACCGGCTGTCCCCAGGGAAGGGGCGGTTATCCCCAGGTTGTCCACAGGGCCGTCCACAGTTCGACAACGTGCAGCAGCTGTTCATCTGCCGGTGTGAAAGGCGTCACGAGAAGTTGACAGCGCCCGGTGGATAACTGGTCCATGATCTGGGGACAGCGCTGGGGATAACCTGTGGATACTCAGAGTGCCCTGTGGGTAACCCTCCGTCGTCCACAGCGGACCCTGGTTGTCCACAGGCTCCATCCACACCGCCTGTGGACAAAAAAGCGGTGCTGACCTGCGGAAACGGGGTTATCCACGGTATCCACAGGCCCTACTACTACCACTACACCTATAGACCCATCGCCTTGATCAACAGTGGGGTGGGCCGAAATCTGTGGATACTCCGAACCCGACAGCTGTTCGGACTTGACTTGGCCCGATTGCCTCGTCTGTCGGTGGAGTACGTCAGACTGTTCTCCGGCAACCGGAAACCGGAGGGCTCGGGCCCGGCGGTCAGGTGCCAGTAGACGATCAAGAGCGCAAAGCGACAGCGAAGTCCAGGAGGCGGTTACCGGTGAAGTTCCGGGTGGAGCGTGACGTCCTCGCGGAGGCGGTGGCCTGGGCTGCCCGCAGCCTCCCGGCGCGGCCGCCGGTGCCGGTGCTGGCCGGCCTGCTGCTGACGGCGCAGGAGGGCAGCCTGGCGCTGTCCGGGTTCGACTACGAGGTCTCGGCCCGGGTCGAGCTGGAGGCTGACGTGGAGGAGGCCGGCACCGTCCTGGTCTCCGGCCGCCTGCTGAACGACATCTCGCGCAACCTGCCGAACCGGCCGGTGGAGATCTCCACCGACGGCATGCGGGTCACCGTGGTCTGCGGCAGCTCGCGGTTCACCCTCCCCAGCATGTCCGTGGAGGACTACCCGGCGCTGCCGCAGATGCCGACCGCGACCGGCACCGTCCCCGGTGACGTCTTCGCCTCGGCCGTCAGCCAGGCCGCCGTGGCCGCCGGGCGGGACGACACCCTGCCGGTGCTGACCGGTGTCCGGGTCGAGATCGAGGGCGACCGGATCACCCTGGCCGCCACCGACCGGTACCGCTTCGCCGTCCGCGAGCTGCTGTGGAAGCCCGAGCAGTCGGACATCTCGGCGGTCGCCCTGGTCCCGGCCAAGACCCTGCAGGACATCGCCAAGTCCCTGGGCAGCGGCGACAACGTCTCCATCGCGCTGTCGTCCGGTGGCGCGGGCGAGGGCCTGATCGGCTTCGAGGGCGCCGGGCGCCGGACCACCACCCGCCTGCTGGAGGGTGAGTTCCCGAAGTTCCGCACGCTGTTCCCGACCGAGTTCAACGCGATCGCGGCGATCCAGACCCAGCCCTTCCTGGAGGCGCTCAAGCGCGTCTCGCTGGTCGCCGAGCGCAACACGCCGGTCCGGCTCAACTTCGAGCAGGGCGTGCTCACCCTGGAGGCCGGCTCCGGCGACGACGCCCAGGCCACCGAGCGGATCGACGCCGACCTCGAGGGCGACGACATCTCGATCGCCTTCAACCCCGGCTACCTGGAGGAGGGCCTCAAGGCCATCGACTCCGCGTACGCCCAGCTGAGCTTCACCACCTCGACCAAGCCGGCCCTGCTCAGCGGCAAGGCTGCGGTGGACGCCGAGGCGGACGCCGCGTACCAGTACCTGATCATGCCGGTGCGCCTCTCCGGCTGACGGTCGGCTCCCCCGGCCGGGGGTGTGGGGGCGTTCCCCACAGGTTGTGGACACCGGCTGTGGATCCGGTCGGGACGACTCCGGCCGGCCCACTGCCCGGTCCACAGCCTGTGGGCGCCCCGCGGCAGAACCCGACACAGCCTCCCCTGGTCAGCCCCGACCGGGGGAGGCGCTGTGCGTCCCGGCGTAGGCTCAGGCTGTGCGGCAACGGCGCCGCTGCCAGGCACAACACCACAGTGAAGGACAGTTGTCATGGAGCTCGGCCTCATCGGTCTCGGCAAGATGGGCGGCAACATGCGCGAGCGCATCCGCCGCGCCGGCCACACCGTCATCGGCTACGACCGCAACCCGGACCTCGCCGACGTCGACAGCCTCGAGCAGCTGGTCACCAAGCTCGCGGGCCCGCGAGTGGTGTGGGTGATGGTTCCGGCCGGCGGCCCGACCCAGGACACCGTCGACCAGCTCGCCGAGCTGCTCTCCCCCGGCGACGTGGTGGTCGACGGCGGCAACTCGCGCTGGACCGACGACATCAAGCACGCCGAGACGCTGGCGGCCAAGGGCATCGGCTTCGTCGACTGCGGCGTCTCCGGCGGCGTCTGGGGCCTGGAGAACGGCTACGCGCTGATGTACGGCGGCGACGCCGAGCACGTCGCCAAGGTGCAGCCGATCTTCGACGCGCTGAAGCCCGAGGGCGAGTTCGGCTCGGTGCACGCGGGCAAGGTCGGCGCCGGCCACTTCGCGAAGATGGTCCACAACGGCATCGAGTACGCGATGATGCAGGCCTTCGCCGAGGGCTGGGAGCTGCTGGAGGCGGCGCCCGAGGTCACCGACGTCCGCGAGGTCTTCCGCAGCTGGCAGGAGGGCACGGTCATCCGCTCCTGGCTGCTCGACCTGGCCGTCCGGGCGCTGGACGACGACGAGCACCTGGCCAAGCTCAAGGGCTGGGCCGCGGACTCCGGCGAGGGCCGCTGGACGGTCGAGGCCGCGATCGACCACGCGGTGCCGCTGCCGGCCATCACCGCCTCGCTCTTCGCCCGGTTCGCCTCCCGTCAGGACGACTCGCCGCAGATGAAGATGATCGCCGCGCTGCGCAACCAGTTCGGTGGTCACGCGGTCGAGTCGAAGTAAGCAGCAGTTCGACGTTCCCGGAAGGCGAGCGCAGTCCACACCCATGCATGTCGCGCATCTGTCGCTCGCCGACTTCCGGTCCTACGCCCGGGTCGAGGTGCCCCTCGACCCGGGCGTGACGGCCTTCGTGGGGCCGAACGGCCAGGGGAAGACCAACCTGGTCGAGGCGATCGGGTACGTCGCCACCCTGGGCAGCCACCGGGTGGCCACCGACACCCCGCTGATCAGGCTCGGCGCGGAACGGGCGGTGGTCCGCACCGGCATCGTCCAGGGCGGCCGCACCACCCTGGTGGAGCTGGAGATCAACCCGGGCCGGGCGAACCGGGCCCGGATCAACCGCTCCGACAACGTCCGCCCGCGCGACGTCCTGGGCCTGCTGCGCACGGTGCTGTTCGCCCCCGAGGACCTCGCCCTGGTGAAGGGTGACCCGGGTGAGCGCCGACGCTTCCTGGACGAGCTGCTGACCGCCCGTGCTCCCCGGCTGGCGGGGGTCCGGCAGGACTACGAACGGGTGCTCAAGCAGCGCAACGCCCTGCTCAAGACCGCCGCCGCGGCCCGCCGTTCCGGCGGCGGCAAGGGCGCCGACCTCTCCACCCTGGAGGTCTGGGACGGCCACCTCGCGCGGGCCGGGGCCGAGCTGACGGCCTTCCGGATCCACCTGGTGGCCGCGCTCCAGCCCCTGGTGGCGCAGGCGTACGAGCAGCTGGCCCCGGGCGGCGGGGAGACCGTGCTGGAGTACCGCAGCTCCTTCGAGGGCACCCTGCCGACCAGCCGAGAGGAGGCCGAGCAGCAGCTGCTGGCCGCCCTGCAGGAGGCCCGCCCGCAGGAGGTGGCCCGCGGGCTGACCCTGGTCGGTCCGCACCGCGACGAGCTCGGTCTGAAGCTGGGCCCGCTGCCCGCCAAGGGCTACGCCAGCCACGGTGAGTCCTGGTCGTACGCGCTGGCGCTGCGGCTGGCCTCGTACGAGCTGCTCAAGGCCGACGGCGGCGAGCCGGTGCTGATCCTGGACGACGTCTTCGCCGAGCTGGACGCGCGCCGCCGAGACCGGCTGGCCGAACTGGTCGCCGGGGGAGAGCAGGTGCTGGTGACCGCCGCCGTCCCCGAGGACGTGCCGAAGGCGCTGTCCGGCGCCCGCTACGCCGTCGCCGACGGGACGGTCACCCGCCTCGACTGAGCCGTGGCGGGAGCAGGCGGGGCGGGGCCCGCGGAACGGGCACCGGACCGCGCCGTTCTCCCCGCTCGGGACGGGAGGACCGGGGCAGCGGCGTCCGCCCGCGGCCCGGATGCCCGCAGCCGCTGTCCGCCCCTGGCCACTCTCCGACCCGAGCCGCTCCCGGTTCGGCCGTGCCCCGGGACTGCCCGCGACTCCTGAGACGTCGGTCACCTCGGCGGCCCCGTAAGCTGGAGGACTTCGTTGTCCACAGCCTGGGGAAAGGAGATCGCGCGATGAGCGATCAGGATCCGAGGTCCCCGGAGCCGTCGGGCGTCGATCTGGCCCGGGTGGCGCTGCGGGCGGCGAAGGAGCAGGCCCGCAAGCGCGGTGAGCAGGTGCGGGAGAAGCGGGAGGCGAAGCGGCACGGACTGCGCAGCGGGGCGCGCGCGGACGGCCGCGACCCGGTGCCACTGGGGGCGGCGCTGAACCGGCTGATCACCGAGCGGGGCTGGGAGGCCCCGGCCGCGGTGGGCGGGGTGATGGGCCGTTGGCCGCAGATCGTGGGTCCTGACATCGCGGCGCACTGTGTGCCCAAGCAGTACGCGGAGGCCGAGGCGGTGCTCACGGTGCAGTGCGACTCCACCGCGTGGGCGACTCAACTCCGCTTGCTGGCAAGGCAGTTGGTCGCCCGCCTGAATCACGAGCTGGGGCACGGCACGGTCCGGGTGATCAAGGTGCTCGGTCCCGATGCACCCAAGCGCGGCTACGGCCGGCTGCGGGCCCCGGGCAGTCGGGGGCCGGGTGACACCTGGGGGTAGCGGTCCCGCCCCGGCCTTCGGCAACCTTCGCCGTCTTCCCGCCGTCTCTCCACTCGCCGGGCGCTCGGATCTGCTCCGGATCTGCTCCGGGCCTGCTCCGGATCTGCTCCGGGCCTGCTGCGGACCCGCTCCGGGCCCGGCGGCGGAGCCGTCGATCGAGCCGCTCGGCAGTGGCGGGCCCGCTGGCTCGGCGCAGTGATCGGACGGCCGCATTCCGGAACCGCTGGCGGCCCGCGTAGGGCGTCTGAGCCCCCCTGGCGAGTATCGGGACATGTGCAGAGGGGATTCAGGGCGGCACATCTGCCCTCAGGGGCTGCCAAACGCCCATCTCTGTCAGTCCTACCGGTAGACTAAGAGCCAAACACTGTTGCTCGTAGCAACCGAGTCGAAACGCCGTGGTCGCAGGCCCGCCCGGAACCGGGTGGGGGTGCGGCCCGCGCTGTGCCAGAGAGGGCGCTTCGTGGCCGATTCCGGCAACTCCAGCCAGACCCCAGAATCCATCGACCAGGCCGCCGAGGGCTCGTACACCGGTAGCAACATCCAGGTGCTGGAAGGCCTCGACGCCGTCCGCAAGCGTCCCGGCATGTACATCGGCTCGACGGGCGAGCGCGGCCTGCACCACCTGGTGTACGAGGTCGTGGACAACTCCGTCGACGAGGCGCTGGCCGGGTTCGCCGACACCATCGACGTGACCATCCTGGCCGACGGCGCGGTCCGGGTCGTGGACAACGGCCGCGGTATCCCGGTGGACATCGTCCCCGGCCAGGAGAAGCCGGCCGTCGAGGTCGTGCTCACCGTGCTGCACGCGGGCGGCAAGTTCGGCGGCGGCGGGTACTCGGTCTCCGGCGGTCTGCACGGCGTCGGCGTCTCGGTGGTGAACGCGCTCTCCACCCGCCTCGCGGTCGAGATCTGCCGCGACGGCCACCGCTGGTCGCAGGACTACAAGATGGGCGCCCCGACCGCCGCGCTGGTCAAGCACGATGCCACCGAGCGCACCGGCACCAGCGTGACCTTCTGGGCCGACGGCGACATCTTCGAGACCACCGTCTACTCCTTCGAGACGCTCTCCCGCCGCTTCCAGGAGATGGCCTTCCTCAACAAGGGCCTGACCATCTCGCTGACCGACGAGCGCCCCGAGCACCTGGACGAGGAGGGCAAGCCGCTCTCCGTCACGTACAAGTACGACGGCGGCATCGCCGACTTCGTCGCCCACCTCAACTCCCGCAAGGGCGAGCCGGTCCACCCCACGGTGATCGACTTCGAGGCGGAGGACAAGGACAAGTCGATCTCGGTGGAGATCGCGATGCAGTGGAACGCCTCGTACACCGAGGGCGTCTACTCCTTCGCCAACACCATCCACACCCACGGCGGCGGTACCCACGAGGAGGGCTTTCGCGCGGCGCTGACCGGCCTGGTCAACCGTTACGCGCGGGACAAGAAGCTGCTCCGCGAGAAGGACGACAACCTCTCCGGCGAGGACATCCGCGAGGGTCTGACCGCGATCATCTCGGTCAAGCTGGGCGAGCCGCAGTTCGAGGGCCAGACCAAGGACAAGCTGGGCAACACCGAGGCCAAGACCTTCGTCCAGAAGGTGGTCCACGAGCAGCTGAACGACTGGCTGGACCGCAACCCGACCGACGCTGCGGACATCATCCGCAAGTCGATCCAGGCCGCCACCGCCCGCGTCGCCGCCCGCAAGGCCCGCGATCTGACCCGTCGCAAGGGCCTGCTGGAGAGCGCCTCGCTGCCCGGCAAGCTGAGCGACTGCCAGTCCAAGGACCCGGCCGAGTGCGAGATCTTCATCGTCGAGGGTGACTCCGCAGGCGGTTCGGCCAAGCAGGGCCGCGACCCGCGCACCCAGGCCATCCTCCCGATCCGCGGCAAGATCCTGAACGTCGAGAAGGCCCGGATCGACAAGGTGCTGCAGAACACCGAGGTCCAGGCGCTGATCTCGGCCTTCGGCTGCGGCATCCAGGAGGACTACGACGAGTCCAAGCTCCGCTATCACAAGATCGTCCTGATGGCGGACGCCGACGTCGACGGACAGCACATCCGCACCCTGCTGCTGACCCTGCTGTTCCGCTTCATGCGGCCGCTGGTCGAGTCCGGGTACGTCTACCTGGCCATGCCCCCGCTGTACAAGATCAAGTGGGGCAAGGACGACTTCGAGTACGTCTACTCCGACAAGGAGCGCGACGCGGTCATCGCGGCCGGCGTGGAGGCCGGGCGCCGGCTGCCGAAGGACGACGCGATCCAGCGCTTCAAGGGTCTGGGCGAGATGAACGCCGAGGAGCTGCGGGTCACCACCATGGACGCCGCGCACCGTCTGCTGCTCCAGGTCACCCTGGAGGACGCGGCCCGCGCCGATGACCTGTTCTCCGTCCTGATGGGCGAGGACGTGGAGGCCCGCCGCTCCTTCATCCAGCGCAACGCCAAGGACGTCCGCTTCCTGGACGTGTGACCCCCGAGCGGGATCCCACGAACCAGTCACGCGTGAAAGGAAACTGACCACCAGTGGTCGACGACAACCGTCCGGACGGCGACGAGCAGCCGGAGAACACCACCCAGGGCACCCTGCGGGTCGAGCCGATCGAGCTCGAGACGGAGATGCAGCGCTCCTACCTCGACTACGCGATGAGCGTGATCGTGAGCCGTGCGCTGCCCGAGGTCCGCGACGGCCTCAAGCCGGTGCACCGCCGCGTGCTCTACGCGATGTACGACGGCGGGTACCGGCCCGAGAAGGGCTACTACAAGTGCGCCCGCGTCGTCGGCGACGTGATGGGCAACTACCACCCGCACGGCGACACCTCGATCTACGACACCGTGGTCCGGCTGGCCCAGCCGTGGTCGCTGCGGATGCCGCTGGTCGACGGCAACGGCAACTTCGGCTCCCCGGGCAACGACCCGGCGGCGGCCATGCGCTACACCGAGTGCAAGATGATGCCGCTGGCCATGGAGATGATGCGCGACATCGACGAGGAGACCGTCGACTTCGCCGCCAACTACGACGGCCGCTCGCAGGAGCCCACCGTCCTGCCCGCGCGCATCCCCAACCTGCTGATCAACGGTGCCACCGGCATCGCGGTCGGCATGGCCACCAACATCCCGCCGCACAACCTGCGCGAGGTCGCCTCCGGCGCGCTCTGGGCACTGGAGCACCCGGACGCCACCAACGAGGAGCTGCTGGAAGCCCTGATCGAGCGGATCAAGGGCCCGGACTTCCCGACCGGCGCGCTGATCGTCGGCCGCCGCGGCATCGAGGACGCCTACCGCACCGGGCGCGGCTCGATCACCATGCGCGCGGTGGTCGAGGTCGAGGAGATCCAGGGCCGCCAGTGCCTGGTGATCACCGAGCTGCCGTACCAGGTCAACCCGGACAACCTCGCGCTGAAGATCGCCGACCTGGTCAAGGACGGCCGGGTCGCGGGCATCGCCGACGTCCGCGACGAGTCCTCCTCGCGGACCGGCCAGCGCCTGGTGATCGTGCTCAAGCGCGACGCGGTCGCCAAGGTCGTGCTCAACAACCTGTACAAGCACACCGACCTGCAGACCAACTTCGGCGCCAACATGCTGGCCCTGGTCGACGGGGTGCCGCGCACGCTGTCGCTCGACGCCTTCATCCGGCACTGGGTCAACCACCAGGTCGAGGTCATCGTCCGCCGCACCACCTTCCGGCTGCGCAAGGCCGAGGAGCGGGCGCACATCCTGCGCGCCCTGCTGCGGGCGCTGGACATGATCGACGAGGTCATCGCGCTGATCCGGGCCTCGGCGAGCGCCGACGCCGCCCGTACCGGCCTGATGGGCCTGCTGTCGATCGACGAGCTCCAGGCCAACGCGATCCTGGAGATGCAGCTGCGCCGCCTGGCCGCCCTGGAGCGCCAGCGGATCACCGACGAGCACGACGAGCTGCAGCGCAAGATCGACGAGTACAACGCGATCCTCGGCTCCCCGGCCCGCCAGCGCGAGATCATCTCCGAGGAGCTGACCGCGATCGTCGAGAAGTACGGCGACGAGCGGCGCTCCACCCTGATCCCCTCCGACGGCGACCTCTCGATCGAGGACCTGATCGCCGAGGAGGACATCGTCGTCACCATCACCCGTGGCGGCTACGTCAAGCGCACCCGCAGCGACCTGTACCGCTCGCAGAAGCGCGGCGGCAAGGGCGTGCGCGGCGCGCAGCTGAAGCAGGACGACATCGTCGACCACTTCTTCGTGACGACGACCCACAACTGGATCCTCTTCTTCACCAACAAGGGCCGGGTCTACCGCGCCAAGGGCTACGAGCTGCCCGACGCCGGCCGGGACGCCCGCGGTCAGCACGTCGCCAACCTGCTGGCCTTCCAGCCGGAGGAGCACATCGCCCAGGTGATGGCGGTGCGCACCTACGAGGACAAGCCGTACCTGGTCCTGGCGACCCGGGCCGGGCTGGCGAAGAAGACCCCGCTGAAGGACTACGACTCGCCGCGCTCCGGCGGTCTGATCGCGATCAACCTGCGGCAGGACGAGGAGGGCCGGGACGACGAGCTGATCGGCGCCGAGCTGGTCTCCGCCGAGGACGACCTGCTGCTGGTCTCCAAGAAGGCGCAGTCGATCCGGTTCACCGCCACCGACGAGGCGCTGCGGCCGATGAGCCGGGCGACCTCCGGGGTGAAGGGCATGTCCTTCCGCGAGGACGACGAGCTGCTGTCGATGAACGTCATCCGTCCGGGGACTTTCGTCTTCACAGCCACCGACGGCGGCTACGCGAAGCGGACTTCGGTGGACGAGTACCGTGTCCAGGGGCGTGGCGGGTTCGGCATCAAGGCGGCGAAGATCGTCGAGGGCCGCGGCTCGCTGGTCGGAGCGCTGGTGGTCGAGGAGACCGACGAGATCATGGCCATCACCCTCTCGGGCGGTGTGATCCGGACCAGGGTTTCGGAGGTTCGTGAAACCGGACGTGACACGATGGGCGTCCAACTGATCAACCTCGGGAAGCGCGACGCGGTGGTGGGCATGGCCCGCAACGCGGAGGCCGAGGACGAGGAGATCTCGGAGGACGAGGACTCTGTGGAGACCTCGACGGAGATCGCTGACGGGACCACGGCGGGTGGACCGGCCGAGCAGGCCTGACCGCACGCCCTGCTGACCGGCGCCCGCCCCTCGGGGGTGGGCGCCGGTCGAGCGGTGCCCGGCCACCCTGGCCGGGCACCGGACACGACGTGACCAGGGCGGACCGCCGGCCTGGCGGTTGACTGGGAGGACCAGGGTGAGTGGAGCCACAGGTGCTGCGGGAGGTGCCGCGAGCGGCCTGCCGGGCGCCGCACAGGGCGGAGCGCCGTTCAGTGGTGTGCCACAGTCGTCGGCCGTTCCCCCGGCCTCGTCCACCTCGGTGATGCCGTCGGTCGGCGGGGCCCAGGGCGCGGCCGGGTCCAGCGGGTTCTCGACGCCGACCACGTACGCCAAGGGCCAGCCGAGCTCGGGCCGGGGGACCTCCGCCCCGCGCCGGCCCGGTACTCCGCCGACCGCCTCTCCGGCGGGTCAGGCGGCCGGTTCGGTCGCCGGCCGGGTGCGCAAGGCCCGGCTGCGGATCACCAAGGCGGACCCGTGGTCGGTCATGAAGGTGAGCTTCCTGCTCTCCCTCGCGGTCGGCGTGATCATCATCGTGGCGACCGCCGTGCTGTGGATGACCCTGGACGGCCTCGGGGTCTTCGACTCCCTGGGCAGCACGCTGAAGGAGGCCACCGGTGCGGACACCTCGGGCGGCTTCAACCTGATGGACTACGTCGGCTTCGGCCGCGTGATGATCTTCACCACCCTGATCGCGGTGGTGGACGTGGTCCTGATGACGGCGCTGGCCACCCTCTCGGCCTTCATCTACAACACCGCCGCGGGCTTCACCGGCGGCATCGAACTGACGCTTGCGGAAGAGGACTGACGCACCGTCGGACATACCTCGTCGGGTTGAGCCCGACCGGAATCAGTGGGCCCTGAAGTCTGTTGCAATCTTCAGGGCCCGCTGGCGTTCGAGTGACAGCCCCGGCGACCCCGGCGTGCCGTCCGAACCCGTGACAGCCGCTGTGGGTTAGCTGGCGGCCGTGTCCCGGGGGCGGGTGTCGTAGGCGACAGGGTGGGCAGTTACGGCTGGTCGGAGGCGCTCGATGGCTGAGGTGGCAACGCAACTCGTAGGGGCACTGGAGGGGCTGCTGGGGGCCGGACTCCCACTCCGGGTGCAGGCGTGGGACGGCAGCGTGGCCGGCCCGTCGGAGGCGCCCGTGGTGGTGCTCCGCAACCGGCGAGCGGTGCGCCGGCTGATCTGGCAGCCGGGTGAGCTCGGGCTGGCCCGTGCGTTCGTCTCGGGCGATCTCGACCTCGCCCCCGGCACCGATCTCTACGACGTGATGCGCGCGGTCGCGCACTTCGTCGAGCAGCCGCGGATCCGCGCCCTCGCGCTGGGCCCGAGGGACCTGCTGGGCCCCGAGGGCCGCCGCCTGCTGAGCGTGGCCGTCCGCACCGGCTCGCTCGGCCTCCAGCCCGCCCCGCCGCCGGAGGAGGCCCGCCAGCAGGGCCGGGTGCACAGCCGCAGCCGGGACCGCGCCGCGATCAGCCACCACTACGACGTCGGCAACGACTTCTACCGCCTGGTGCTGGGCTCCTCGATGGTCTACTCCTGCGCGTACTGGACGCCGGACGGCAAGAGCCTGGAGGACGCCCAGGAGGCCAAGCTCGACCTGATCTGCCGGAAGCTGGGCCTGCGGCCCGGGATGCGTCTGCTGGACGTCGGCTGCGGCTGGGGCTCGCTGCTGCTGCACGCGGCCAGGAAGTACGGCGTCACCGCCGTCGGCGTCTCGATCTCCAAGGAGCAGGTCGCGCTGGCGCGTGAGCGGGTCGCGGCGGCCGGTCTGTCCGACCGGGTCGAGGTGCGCCTCCAGGACTACCGGGAGATCCCCGACGGCCCCTTCGACGCCATCTCCAGCGTCGGCATGGCCGAGCACGTCGGCGCCGCCCAGTACCTGCGCTACGCGAGCGGCCTCTACGGGCTGCTCACCCCCGGCGGCCGCCTCCTCAACCACCAGATCGCCCGCCGCCCCGGCCGCCCCGGCGAGCCGTACGTGCCGAGCCCCTTCATCTCCTCGTACGTCTTCCCGGACGGCGAGCTCGCTCCGGTCGGCAGCACCGTCTCCCTGCTGGAGGAGGCCGGCTTCGAGGTCCGGGACGTCGAGTCCCTGCGCGAGCACTACGCGCTCACCCTGCGCGAGTGGGTGGCGAACCTGGAGGCCAACTGGCCGGAGGCGGTCCAGCTGGTCGGCCGCGGCCGTGCCCGGGTCTGGCGTCTGTACATGGCCGCCTCGGCCCTCGCCTTCGAGGAGAACCGCATCGGGATCAACCAGGTGCTCGCCGTCCGCACCGCCCCCGGGGGCCTCAGCCACCTGCCCGCGACCCGCGAGGAATGGCTCGCCAGGGTGCCCGCCGACGCGGATTTGGGAGATCGGCCATCGGTCCGCTAATCTTTCAGTGCGGCAAGGGCCTATAGCTCAGACGGTTAGAGCGCTTCCCTGATAAGGAAGAGGCCACAGGTTCAAGTCCTGTTAGGCCCACCGGCGCAGAAGGCCCGGAGTGGACATCCACTCCGGGCCTTCTGACGTTCCCGGGGCCGGGCCGTCCTCTGGGCGTGACCGGTCGGCCGCGGGCTCGTTGCACCGGGTGCGCAGAGGCAACTTGGGTGGGACGACTCGAAGCTGCTGTGAAGTTGGGGATTGCCGGGCGTCAGAACCGGTCATCGGTCCGTGGACGTAGCGCGACCTCTGCTCCCTGCTGGCGGATGCTCCGGCCCCGCGCCCCGGTGAGGGGCGGTCGACACTTCACTCCGACCATGGAGGCATCCCCATGTCCGTGGAAGCCGCCCTGCTCGAGTCCAGGACCCTGCGCAGGAACCTGAGCGGGCGTACCGAGGTCCTCGATGAGGTCAAGGCGCTGGCGCTGCTGCCCGGCGGGCGGTGCTGAACGCGGCGATGCTGCTGCGGGACGGCGAGGTCGCCGGGAGGGTCCGGCGGTCCCTGCTGGACCTGGCGGTGGACCGCCCGGGGGCGTCGTGCGCGGAGTCGGGTGGCTGCTGGTGCTCGCGGGGCGTGGAGCCGGCCGTGGAACGGGCTGTGCAGCGGGTCGTGGAGCAGGGCGCCGAGTGCTTTTCCGGGCGGGTCGCCGCAGTCGAGCAGCGGGTGGCCGGGTGCGAGGGGATGGTGCTCGCGGACCGGGAGCTGCTGGGGGGCGATGAGTGTGCGGCTGTGCCGGGTCGGCGAGGACGTCGGCGAACTGCGGCGCGATCTGGCGGAGTTGCGGAGCGGGCTGGGCCGGCTCGGCACCCGGCGGCCCGGTCGGCGGCCCGGGACCGACCCCCGGCGTCCCTGAGAGGCCCTGTCCGGGCCCATCCGGCCCGGAAGCAGCCCGGGTGGGGCGTCGGGCGGACGGAGGCGCAGGGAGGCGCACAGGGGCGTCGTGGCCGGTCTTCTGGGCGGGTGCACACCCCCGGGCTGCGCGACCGCGGGCCAGGGCCGTACGCGTCCGGGGCCGCACGGTTCTGAGACCGCGGCCAGGGTGGCGGGCGACCCGTCGAGTCCCCGGACGGGGCACCTGCGGCCGGGCGTGTCGCAGGTCGGCGTTCCGGCCCGGGGTACGGCGTCAATCAGGCGTGCGGACCGGGCGGTTGGACCTGACGGGGGCCGCTCGGTGAGCGGTTACCGGTGTGTATCATCGGCCGCAAGGCGGTCTGCGACCCCAGCCGCTGGTTCGTGCTCGTACATCAGAGGACTCGCGAGCGATCCCTCCGTGAGGGGGAGCCCTGCTGAGCCCGCCCCAAGCAAGCAAGAAGGACGAGGTCCCGCGGTGAAGAAGCTTCTCCTGGTCGCCCTGGTCGCCCTCGGCGGCTTCTTTGTCTACCGTCAGGTCCAGGCGGACCGCGCCGAGCAGGACCTGTGGACCGAGGCCACCGACCCGGTCCCGGCCGGCGCCCGCTGACACCGGACGATCTTTCGGAGGCCCTGCACGGTCCTCCGCTGGGTGGCCCCCGGTCCGACGGCCGGGGAGCCCACCCGTGGTCTGCTGCCGCAGTGCGGATACCTGCTGAAGATTCTCGGCGGGACCGGGTACGCTAGTGCGCAGCACACCGCACGGGGCTTTAGCTCAGTTGGTAGAGCGCTGCCTTTGCAAGGCAGATGTCAGGAGTTCGAATCTCCTAAGCTCCACCGTGCGTTCGGCCGCTGACCTGGGATCAGGTCAGCGGCCGAACTGTTTTCCCGGCCGCTCAGTGCGGCTTGCGCGGGTCGTGCGGCTTGGGGGGGTCGCCGGGGGCCGGCTTGCCGGGCGGGGGTCCCGGCTTGGGGTCGGGGGTCTGGTCGGTGGGGTGGCCGTTCGGCTGGTCGGCTGACTGCTCCCGGGGGCCCGAGCCGTTGAGCTGCGGTTCGGCGGCCGCGGTGCCGGTGGTGGTGGAGCCGGAGGCGGGACCGCGGGTGCTGCCGGGGGGCTCGACCAGCCACTCCGGGTTGCTCTGGCGGCGCCACCACTGCCAGGCGAGCACGCCCGCGCCGATCGCCAGGGTGCCCGTGACGGCGAGGCCGGTGGCCCAGCCGCGTCGGCACCTGGCGGAGCGCTTGGCGTTCCTGGCGGCGAGGTCGGCGATCTCGGCGGAGCTGACGTTGCCCTGCAGCGCGGCCAGCGCGGCGGCGGTGCGGGTCTGTGCCTCCTGGGCGACCGGGACGATGGCGGTGCGGGCGCCGTCGACGGCGTCGAAGACCCGGGGGCCGACGTTCGTCCTGGCGTGGTCGGCGGCCCGGCCGGCGGAGTGCCGGGCGGCCAGGGCGGCCTCCTGGGCCAGGTGGACGGCCTTGAGGGTGTTCTGCTGGGCCTGCGGTGGAAGGGCGGAGAACGCCTGTTCCAGCTGGGGGGCGACGTGCTTGACGTACTGGACGCGGGCGGCCTGGGAGGCGTGCGCGGCGCCGCTCCTGGCCTGGACGCCCGCCGCGCCGACCTTGGGGCCCAGGGCCTCCAGCGCGGGGCCGAGCCGGTGCTTGGCCTCGTCCGCGTAGTGCAGTGCCGTTTCCTTGGCGGTGGTGGCATAGGGCGCCAGTGTGTCCCTGGTCCGGCCGGCTGTCTCACGAGCTGAGTGGGTCACGAGCTTCTCCTCCTGGATGGCGTCCTGCATGCACGTTTCCACCTGATTGGAGATCATGCATGCTGGTTTGTCCCACTGGCGCGCCGGGTTGGGCCGTACGCGGGTCACCGGTGGCGATTCGGTGGCGGTCGCCGATGGTGGTCGGGGAGTGGTGCGCCGGAGTGGTGGACGGGCGCGTGGGAGGCGGCCGCACCGCACATGGGATGATCTGAAGATCAGTTGCACAGATTAGGAAGGCACATCGTGGCCGAGGAACTTTTCGCCACCCTGAAGACCAACCGCGGCGACATCGTCATCAAGCTCTTCCCGAACCACGCTCCGAAGACGGTGGCGAACTTCGTGGAGCTGGCCGAGGGCAGCCGCGAGTGGACGCACCCCCGTACCGGCGTGAAGTCCAACGCCCCGCTGTACAACGGCACCGTGTTCCACCGTGTGATCAGCGACTTCATGATCCAGGGCGGTGACCCGCTGGGCACCGGCACCGGCGGTCCCGGCTACCGCTTCGCCGACGAGTTCCACCCGGACCTGGCCTTCGACCGTCCGTTCCTGCTGGCCATGGCCAACGCCGGCCCGGGGACCAACGGCTCGCAGTTCTTCGTCACCGTGACGCCGACCGCCTGGCTGACCAACAAGCACACCATCTTCGGCGAGGTCGAGGACGAGCTCAGCCGCAAGGTGGTTTCGGAGATCTCGGTCACCCGCACCGGCCGCGGCGACCGCCCGGTCGAGGACGTCGTCATCGAGTCGGTGGAGATCACCCGCCGCTGAGTCGACCGGCCGAAACGCTGGGAGGGGCCCTGCCCCGGCAGTAGCCTTGACGGTCCCGGCGGTACCCCGTGCGCGGTGGTGCCGCCGGGACCGCCCCTGAGGAGGGAACCCCGGATGCTCCCGGACGAGTCGGCCCGACCACAGCCCGAGGCGGCCTCGGGTCTTTCCCGCTGCTACCGGCACGCCGAGCGGGAGACCGGCATCGCCTGCACCCGCTGCGGGCGGGCGATCTGCCCGGAGTGCATGGTGAACGCCTCGGTGGGCTTCCACTGCCCCGAGTGCGTGCGCAGCACCCGCCAGGAGGCCGCGCAGACCGGGGCCCGCACCCGCTTCGGCGGTACGCACACCCAGGACGGTGCGCTGGTCACCAAGGGCCTGATCGGGATCAACGTCGCGGTCTTCCTGCTGACCGAGTACCTGCGCCCGGAGCTCAAGGAGATGCTCTCCCTGCACAGCCTGGTCCCGCCGTACTGGTACCAGCCCTACGGCGTCGCCGCCGGGCCCGACCAGTGGTACCGGCTGGTGACCGCCGCGTTCGTGCACACCGGTCTGCTGCACCTGGTGATGAACATGGTCTCGCTCTGGGTGATCGGCCCCAACCTCGAACGGATGCTGGGCCGGCTCCGCTTCGTGGGGCTGTACGCGGTCTCGGGGCTGGCGGGCAACGCCTTCGCCTACCTGGTCTCCGGAGACCGGTTGTACTCGATGGGGGCCTCCGGGGCGATCTTCGGCCTGCTGGGCGCCACCGCGGTGCTGTTCCGGGTCACCCGGACGCCGCTGGCGCCGTTGATGGCGCTGCTGGTCTTCAACCTGGTGATCACCTTCTCGGTGCCGTACATCGACTGGCGCGCGCACGTCGGCGGCCTGGTGGCCGGTGCCGTCACCGGCGTGGGCCTGATGTACGCCCCCCGGGCGCACCGCAGCCTGGTGCAGGGGTTGACGCTGGCCGGGATGCTCGCTCTGGTCGTCGCGCTGGTCCTGGTCGGGACGGCCCGGATCGGGGTGTGAGGCGCGGTGCCGCACCGAGGTGCGGCGCCCGGTTGTCCACAGCGTGCACGGGGCTGTGCACAGCCCGTGTGGAGGACCGGCTGGGGATACCCTCTCTACGCGCGTCCAGCTGTGCTTTTGTCAGCCCTCCGACACCCTTTTCCAGGGCTGTGGAGAACAAGTTATCCACAGGCTGGGTCGACTTTTCCCCAGTGTGGATAACCGTGTGGATAAACGTACGGTTCGATGACCCGAACCGGCTGTGGACAGGCAGAAGCACCGCTCCCGGCCCGGGCCGGAAGCGGTGCGGAAGGACGGGTCAGACGGGGCTTACTTCCACTGGGTGGAGACGCCGAAACCCGCGGCGATGAAGCCGAAGCCGGCCAGGATGTTCCAGTTGCCCCAGGCCTGGACCGGCCAGCTGCCGTTGGTCACGTAGTAGGTGACGATCCACACCAGGCCGATCAGGAACAGTGCCAGCATCAGCGGTGCCACCCAGCTGCGCCCGGAACTGATCTTCACCGCCGTCGTCGTCGGCGGGGTGTAGTCGGACTTCTTGCGGAGTCGAGACTTCGGCACGAGGGGTTCTCCTGTCGATGCGCTGTGACCGCGCAGGGTGCAGCGGGGCGGGCGGCGGTGGGGACCGGTCTGTACGGGGGAGCGACCGGTCCGGACCTCCGCCAGGGGAACCTGGGGACGTACCGGACAGGGCGCTCCGCACATGCCACCGGCGTCCGTTAGCGTAGTGGCTCGCCGGGTCTGAAGGAGATAAGGGTACGGTGCCGAATTTCACGATTCCCCGGGGTTCCGCCGACGGCCGCCGCCCTGGTGCCCGAATTGTCGGACGTGCCCTTACCTGCACAGTATTCTCCCTCGCCGGGCTGCTCTTCTACATCAGCGCGGAGACCGCCCGCGGCACCGATCTGCGCACCGACAACTCCCTGCTGCGGCTCAGCGACGTGATAACCCAGCGCAGCACCCAGAACCAGCAGACCCAGGCGCAGCTCACCGATCTCCAGCACCGCGCCGACGCCCTCACCAGGCAGCGGGTCGCCCCCTCCGACACGGCCCAGCTGGACCCGCTGCGCCGGTCCGCCGGACTCGACCCGCTGAAGGGCCCCGGTCTGACCGTCACCCTGAACGACGCACCGCCGGACGCCACCGCGCGCATCCCGGGCGTCCCCGACCCGGGCGTCAACGACCTGGTGATCCACCAGCAGGACATCCAGGCCGTGGTGAACGCGCTCTGGCGCGGCGGTGCCGAGGGGATCCAGGTGATGGACCAGCGGCTGATCGCCACCAGCGCGGTCCGCTGCGTCGGCAACACCCTGCTGCTCCAGGGCCGGGTCTACTCCCCGCCGTACGTCATCAAGGCGGTCGGCCGCACCGACGCGCTGCGGGCGGCGGTCAACGGCGATCCGACGATCAACAACTACCTTCAGTACGTCGCCGCGTACGGGCTCGGCTGGAAGGTGCAGGAGAGCGCCAACCTGACCGTGCCCGGGTACACGGGCAGCGTCGATCTGCACTCGGCGAACGGTTAGAACGCGAACGGCGGCAACGGCCGGTGGGTGCGGGGGAGCAGGACCGGACAACTCCGGTGATGTGGCCTGTCCGGCAGACGGTGCGGTCTAGTCTTGACACCGACCTGAACCCTGAGGAGCGGCATGTACGGCTGGATCTGGCGGCATCTGCCGGGGAACACCCTGGTCCGGATGATCCTCGCGGTGCTGCTCGTGCTCGGGGTGGTCTACGTCCTGTTCCAGTACGTCTTCCCGTGGGCCGAACCGCTGCTGCCCTTCGGGAACGTCACGGTGGACCAAGGCGGGGCCGGCTGACCGGTTCCGCTCCCCCGCTCTTCCCCTGCCGGTCGGCAGGAACCGCACTTCAGGAGTAGCGCGCGTATGACCTCCGCCGGAAGTTCGCCCCGGATCCTCGTGGTGGACAACTACGACAGCTTCGTCTTCAACCTCGTCCAGTACCTGTACCAGCTGGGCGCCACCTGCGAGGTGGTGCGCAACGACGAGGTGACGGTCGAGCACGCGGTGCGCCGCGACGGCGAGCGCGGCTTCGACGGCGTGCTGCTCTCCCCCGGACCGGGAGCGCCGGAGGAGGCCGGGGTGTGCATCGAGATGGTGCACCACTGCGCGTCAGCCGGGCTGCCGCTGTTCGGCGTCTGCCTCGGGCTGCAGTCGATCGCGGTGGCGTACGGCGCGGTGGTCGACCGGGCGCCCGAGCTGCTGCACGGCAAGGTCTCGCAGGTGACGCACGAGGACGGCGGGGTCTTCGCGGGCCTGCCCTCGCCGATGACCGCGACCAGGTACCACTCGCTCGCGGTCGAACCGGCGACCGTCCCGGACACCCTGGTGGTCACCGCGCAGACCGACAGCGGCGTCATCATGGGGCTGCGGCACCGTGAACTCCTGGTCGAGGGCGTGCAGTTCCACCCCGAGTCGGTGCTCACCGAAGGCGGTCACCGGATGCTGGCCAACTGGCTGGCGGAGTGCGGCTACCCGGAGGCGGTCGGCCGTTCGGCCGGGCTCGCCCCGGTGATCGGCCGGGGCTGAGAGGGTGACGGCACTGAGCCCGGAGGGGGGCGCGCACACCGGCTCCGGAGCGGGACCGGGTACGGACCCGGGAGGGTGGGGCGGCCACGAGCCGGCCGGCGGGCACCCCGGGGCGCCGGCCGAGCAGACGCTGCAGCTGCGACCGATACCCGGTGCGGACCCGGCGGACCCGGACGCCGGTCCCGCCGTGCCGAACGGCCGGTCGGGGCGGCGGCGGGCCGCCGGCGGGACGGCGGTGCGCTCCGGCAGCGGCAGACGCCGGGCGGCCGGGCGGCCCACCGGGCCGAGGCCGCGCCCGAAGGAGTCCAAGCGGGTGGTCGCCGCCCGGCTGGTCGGCGAACTGTTCATCACCCTCGGCCTGGTGATGCTGCTCTTCGTCGCGTACCAGCTGTGGTGGACCAACGTGCAGGCGGACGCCTCCGCCGACGGCACCCGCAGCCAGCTGGAACAGCAGTGGGCCAAGCCGCAGCCCGCACCGGCCCCGGGCAGCGCAGACAAGCCCGCCGGGGCGTTCGAACCGGGCAAGGGCTTCGCCATCATCCACATCCCCAAGCTCGGTCTGACGTACCCGATCGCCGAGGGCACCGGGAAGCAGCAGGTGCTCGACAAGGGCCTGGTCGGGCACTACATCGGCACCGCGATGCCCTCCGACAAGACCGGCAACTTCGCCGTGGCCGCCCACCGGACCACGCACGGCCAGCCCTTCCGCAAGATCGGGCAGCTGGTCCCGGGGGACAAGATCGTGGTGGAGACCGCGACCTCCTACTACACCTACGAGGTGGCGGGCGGCATCCCGGAGACGCCGCCGTCCAACGTCTCGGTGCTCCAACCGGTGCCGAAGGGATCACCGTTCGGCCAACCGGGTCGTTACATCACCATGACGACGTGCACGCCGGAGTTCAGTGCCCGGGGAAGGCTGATCGTCTTTGGCAAGATGGTCGAGGAACGGCCGAGGAGTCAGGGGCAGCCTCCTGCCCTGACCGGCGGCTAGGCACCCGTACCCGAGGGACGAGGCGGCGGCGTGGAGATCGTTCTGGACGGACCCTCACGAGCCGAGCAGCGGCGGCGTCGCCGCCGGGGCCGACGGGCCTCGGTGCTGGGCCTGGTCGGCGAGCTGCTCATCACCGCCGGGCTGGTGCTGGCCCTGTTCGTCGGGTACTCGCTGTGGTGGACGGACGTGGTCGCCGACCGGCGCGCCGGTGTCCAGGCGGACCGGCTGCGCGACAGCTGGTCCGCCCCGGCCGTCCCGGGCCCGTCCGGTGCGGCGGCCCAGGCCCCGCCCCCCGTCTACGCGGCCGGGGACGGCGTGGGCTTCCTGCACGTCCCCGCGCTCGGCCGGGGCTACCAGGTGCTGATCAGGATGGGCACCGGCAGCGAGGTCCTCGACGAGGGCGTGGCCGGGGTCTACGAGGAGCCGTACCGGGCCGCGATGCCCTGGGACGGCGAGGGCAACTTCGCCCTCGCCGCGCACCGGGACGGCCACGGCGCCAAGTTCCACGACCTCGACCGGGTCGGCAGGGGCGACGCGATCGTGGTCGAGACCCGGGACAGCTGGTACGTCTACCGGGTCGACAACACGCTGCCCCAGACCTCGAAGTACGACACCGGCGTCGTCGCCCCGGTCCCCACCGGCTCCGGCTACACCGATCCCGGCCGGTACATCACCCTGACCACCTGCACGCCGGTGTACACCTCCACGTACCGGATGGCGGTCTGGGGGAGCCTGTTGAGGGTCGATCGGATGGACGCGAAGCGGACCCCGCCGCCCGAGCTGCGCTGAGGCGTGCGGCGGCCGGTGCACGCGGGGCGCGTGATGCGGTGCGCTCGGCCGGAGAGGTGACGCGGCGTCAACCGCCGTCGTTGGAAGTTCGCCGGAACAGGTGTCTGACGACGGGTGAGGCGAGCGCCGATGGACCACGAAGCCGTACTTCTCGAATCCCGCACCATGCGCGGCAGCCTGGTGGACCGCACCGAGGCCCTCGACCGGGTCAGGGCGCCCGGGCCGCTGCCGGACGGGCCGCATCTGACGCGGTCCATGGTGGCCGCCTACTTCGACGTGGACGAGGAGGCCGTCCGGACCTTGGTCCGACGCCACCGCGAGGAGCTCGCGGGCAGCGGTATGGCCCTGCTGAAGGGCGCCGGGCTGCGGGATCTTCCGGGGGTCGACCCGGCCCCTGGAAGATCCCCGGGCCGCGGCCTGCTGGTCTTCCCCCGCCGGGCGGTGCTGAACGTGGCGATGCTGCTGCGGGACAGTGAGGTGGCGCGGCAGGTCCGGCGGCACCTGCTCGACCTGGCGCAGGCGCCGGTCTCCTGGCCGGAGGCGATGGCGGCCGAGATCGCCCAGCGGGCGGTGGCGGGGCCGCGGGAGGAGCTGGCCGAGCTCAGGGAGGCGTACGCCCGGCTGGTCCGGCAGCTGGAGGTGGAGCGGGCGGTGGTGGCCGCGATGAGCGTCCGGGTCGCGGACACCGCCTGCGAGGTGCCCACCCTGGGCGGCCGGGTGGACATGCTCTGCACCCTGGGCGCCGCCCCGGGGCCCGGCAGGCGGCGGCGCTCCGGCCACGGCAGGCGGTGAGGTCCCGGCCGACGGTGCGGCGGGCAGCGCGGAGGGGGCCGCGGATGCGGCCCCCTCCGGTGTCCCTGCGGTGTTCAGCTGTCCGTGATCAGTGGTTGGTCGGGGGGTTGGGGCTGGTGCCGCCGTTGCCGCCGTTTCCCCGCGGGTCACCCGGCATGGTGATCAGCTGGACGCTGGAACCGGAGTCCACCAGGTTGTTCGTGCCGGGGTTGGTGTTGACGACGATGTTGTTGCTGTCGCCGCCAGCGCCGCCGAAGGTCCACTGCAGGCCGGCCGACTTCAGGATGCCCATGGCGTCCTTGACGGTCTTGCCCTTCACGTCCGGGACGGGCACCTTGTCCGGCGTCTTGTAGACGGTCAGGGTGACCGTGGAGCCCTGGGCCGCCTTGCTGTTGGCCGGGGGGTTCTGGTCGGCGACGATGTCGACCTTGGTGGGGTCGGTGGCCGGTGTGGTCTTGACCTCCACCACGAAGCCCGCCTGCTGGAGGGCCTGCCGGGCGGCGTCGGTCTGCTGGCCGATCACCCCGGGGACGGCCGTCTTGGTCTTGCCCTGGGAGAGCACCAGGTCGACCGAGGTGCCCGGGGCGGCGTTGCCGGTGACCGACTGGGAGAGGACCTTGTCCTGCGGCGTGTTGTCGTCGTTCTTGTAGGTGACGTTGCCGACCGTGAAGCCCGCCTTGGTCAGCGCGGCCTTCGCGGCGTCCGAGGACTGGCCGGTGACGTCCGGCACGGCGGTGGCGGCCGGGCCGCTGGAGAGGTGCACCTTGATCGGGGTGCTCACCTCGACCTGGATGCCGACGCCCGGCTCCTGGGTGCAGACCTGGTCCTTCTGGATGGTGGTGTCCGGGCAGGCGACCGGGTCGGCCGCGGTGACCTGGAGCTTGTCGTTCACGGCGGCCGCGGCGGCCTGGGCGTCCTTCAGGGACTTGCCGACCAGGTTGGGCACGGCCACCTTGCCGGTGCTGCCGGTGGTGGCGCCGCCCGTCTGGGTCATGGCGTCCACCACGAAGTAGGCGCCGACCAGCACCAGGACGGCCGCGATGGCCAGGACGATCCAGGAGGTGTTGCTCTTCTTCGGCTGGTCCTGGCGGCGGCCGCCCCGCTCGTAGGTGTCGTCGTAGCCGCCGTCGGCGCCGCCGGAGCCGTCCTGGTAGCCGTAGCCGGGCTGCTGGCCGCCGACCGGCGACATCATGGCGGTCGGGCCGCCGCCCTGCTGCGGGAGCATGTTGGTCTGGCCGTACGGGTCGTGCTGCGCGGGGTAGCCGTGCTGGTCGTAGCCGTAACCGGGGCCGCCCATGCCGTACGCGGCGGCCTGCTGGGCGGCGGCGACCGGGAGGCCGTCGAGGAAGCGCTCGATGTCGTCGCGCATCTCGTCGGCACTCTGGTAGCGGTAGTCGCGCTCCTTGGCCAGGGCCTTGAGCACGATCGCGTCGATCTCGGGACGGACCTCGGGGTCGTAGGAGGAGGGCGGCATGGCCTCCTCGCGGACGTGCTGGTACGCCACGGCGACCGGCGAGTCGCCGATGAACGGCGGGCGCACGGTGAGCAGCTCGTAGAGCAGGCAGCCGGTGGAGTAGAGGTCGGAGCGGGCGTCGACGGTCTCGCCCTTGGCCTGCTCCGGGGAGAGGTACTGGGCGGTGCCGATGACGGCGGAGGTCTGGGTCATCGTCATGCCGGCGTCACCCATGGCGCGGGCGATGCCGAAGTCCATGACCTTGACGTTGCCCTGCTTGGTGAGCATGACGTTGGCGGGCTTGATGTCGCGGTGGACGATGCCGGCCCGGTGGGAGTACTCCAGCGCCTGGAGGATCCCGATGGTCATCTCCAGCGCGCGCTCGGGCAGCAGCCGGCGGCCGGAGTGCAGCAGCTCGCGCAGGGTGGAACCCTCGACGTACTCCATCACGATGTACGGGATGGAGATGCCGTCGATGTAGTCCTCGCCCGTGTCGTAGACGGCGACGATGGCGGGGTGGTTCAGGGAGGCCGCGGACTGGGCTTCGCGGCGGAAGCGGGCCTGGAACGACGGATCCCGGGCCATGTCGGCCCGGAGCGTCTTCACTGCGACGGAGCGGCCGAGCCGGGTGTCATGGGCGAGGTACACCTCGGCCATGCCGCCGCGCCCGAGGACGCCGCCGAGCTCGTACCTGCCGCCGAGGCGACGAGGCTCTTCCATAGTTCCGACCCTCTCCCTCACCTGCCGGTGAGGATGTGACGTAGGTGTCCCCGCACGCTCTGTTGGACGCTGCCGGCCGTCACGGTGGTTCTGTGACGACCGCCCCACGGCACGGGCCGCGGGCGAGCGGCGGGCACACCCGCTGCTGCGGATACGCTACCGGTCCTACCAGAGCCCGCCGGAGCAGGCAGCCAGCTGAGACCAGACCGGTATCGACCGGCCGGGTCCCATTGTGACAAGCCTGCCACCCGTACCGGGGCCACTCGTCGGGTCCTACTTGTCGAGCACCGCCTGCATCACCGACTTGGCGATCGGTGCGGCGATGCTTCCGCCGCTGATCTCGTTGCTCGACGCGGCGCCGTCCTCGACCACCACGGCGACCGCGACCTGCTGGCCGTTGGTGCCCTTGGCGTAGGAGATGAACCAGGCGAACGGCAGTCCGGAGTTGTCCTGGCCGTGCTGGGCGGTACCGGTCTTGCCGCCGACCGTGACGCCGTCGATCTGCGCCTTCGTGCCGGTGCCGTTCTGGACGACGCTCTCCATCAGCTGCTGGAGCTTCTGCGCGGTCTCGGGCTTCATCGGCTGGCTGAACTGGTGCTCGGTGTGCTTGGAGATGGTGGTGAGGTTGGCCGCGCGCTCCTCGTCGACCAGGTACGGCTGCATCAGGGTGCCGTTGTTGGCGATCGCGGAGGCGACCATGGCCATCTGCAGCGGGGTGGCGCGGGTGTCGTGCTGTCCGATGGCGTCCATCGCGGTGCCGTCGGGGGTGGAGTTCTTGGGGAAGTAGCTGGGGACGGCGCGGATCGGGGTGTCGATCTTGTCGTTGTTGAAGCCGAACTTCTCGGCCTCGGCCCGCAGCTTGTCCTTGCCGAGGTCGGCGCCGATCTTGCCGTAGACGGTGTTGCAGGAGTACTCCATGGCAACCCGCAGGGTGGCGTCCTGGCAGGGCTCGGTGTCGCTGTCGTTCTTCAGCTCGGTCTTGGTGCCGGGCAGGACGTACGGGTCCGGGGTGGAGGTCTTGTCGTCCGGGCCCTGGAACATGCCGTTCTCGAAGGCGGCGGTGGCCGTGACCAGCTTGAAGGTGGAGCCGGGCGGATAGGTTTCCTTCAGCGCCCGGTTCAGCATCGGCTTGTTCGGGTCGTTCAGCAGCGCCGTCCACGCCTTGCCGTCGGTGGCCGGGTCGCCGCCCGCGAAGGTCGACGGGTCGTACGAGGGGGTGGAGACCAGGGCCAGGATGGCGCCGGTCTTCGGGTCGAGGGCGACGGCGGCGCCCTTCTTGTTGCCCAGACCGTCGAAGGCCGCCTTCTGCGCCTTGGGGTTGATCGTGGTGACGACGTCGCCGCCCTGCTTCTGCTTGCCCGTCAGCATGTCGAGGGTGTTGCGGAAGAACAGCCGGGAGTCGGTGCCGGAGAGGATGCCGTCCTCCAGGTTCTCCAGCTGGCTGCTCTTGTACGCCTGGGAGGAGTAGCCGGTGACCGGGGCGTACATCGGCCCGTCGATCCAGGCGCGCTTGTACTTGTAGCGCAGCCCGTTGACGAAGTCGGACTTGGTGACGGGGTTCCCGCCCACGATGATGTTGCCGCGCGGGTAGGCGTAGCGGTCGTACTCGTTGCGCTCGTTGTGGCTGTTGCTCGCCCAGGCGTCGGCCTGGACGCCCTGCACCCAGTTGGTCCGGAGCAGCAGGGCGAGGATCAGCACCAGGCAGAAGATCGAGACCCTGCGGATGGGCTTGTTCACTTGGCTCCTCGCCTCCTTCGTACGGTCACCGGGTCAGATTCAATCGCATGTCTCTTCACGACGGTGAGGCCTGGGTCGGTTCCGCGGAGGGGCGCCGGGCGCTGTCGCTTATCTTCAGCAGCAGGGCGATCAGTGCCCAGTTGGCGACCACGGACGATCCGCCCTGGGCCAGGAACGGCATGGTCATACCGGTGAGCGGGATCAGTCCGGTGACACCGCCGGCCACCACGAAGACCTGGAGCGCGAAGGCCGAGGAGAGGCCGACGGCGAGCAGCTTGCCGAACGGGTCGCGGGCGGCGACGGCGGTGCGCAGACCGCGCTGCACGATCAGGGCGTACAGCAGGAAGAGCGCCATCATGCCGGTGAGGCCGAGTTCCTCGCCGAAGGAGCCGAGGATGAAGTCGCTCTTCGCGGCGAACTGGATCAGCCAGGAGCGGCCCTGGCCGAGTCCGGAGCCGGTGACCCCGCCGGAGCCGAAGGCCATCAGGGTCTGGCCGATCTGCTCGGTGGAGCCCGGCGGCGGCTTGGGCGCGAAGGCGGCCATCGGGTCCAGCCAGGCGTCGATCCGGGTCTTGACGTGCGGCTCGGAGGTGGCGACCACGGCCGCGCCGCCGATGGACATCAGCAGGCCGAAGACGATCCAGCTGGTGCGCTCGGTGGCGACGTAGAGCATCACCACGAAGAGGCCGAAGAACAGGAACGAGGTGCCGAGGTCGGTCTCGAAGACCAGGATCAGGATGGAGAGCAGCCAGACCACGATGATCGGGCCGAGGTCGCGCCCGCGCGGCAGGTACAGGCCCATGAAGCGGCGGCTGGCGAGCGCCAGGGCGTCCCGCTTGACCATCAGGTACCCGGAGAAGAAGACGGTCAGGATGATCTTGGCGAACTCGCCGGGCTGGAACGAGAAGCTGCCGAAGCGGATCCAGATCTTGGCGCCGAAGTCCTCCGCGCGGGAGGGGAAGAACGCGGGTGCGGCGAGCAGCACCAGCGCGACGGCCATCGAGATGTAGGTGTAGCGCTGGAGGATCCGGTGGTCCTTCAGCAGCACGATCACCCCGATGAAGAGGGCGATCCCCAGTCCGGACCACATCAGCTGGTTGGCCGCCGCCGGGAAGTTGCCGCGCAGCAGCTTGCCGGCCTTGTCGAGCCGCCAGATCATCACCAGGCCGAGCCCGTTGAGCAGGGTGCCGAGCGGCAGCAGCAGCGGGTCGGCGTACGGTGCGAAGCGGCGCATCGCCAGGTGCGCGACCAGGGCGAGCGTGCCCATTCCGGCGCCGTAGGCCAGCATGCCGCCGGGCAGCTTCTTGTCCATGGCGAGGCCGACGTTGGCGTACGCGAGGATCGGCAGCAGCACCGCGAAGGCCAGCATGGCCAGCTCGGTGTTGCGCCGGTTGGGCGTCCCCTGCGGGGTGATCGTGGTGTTCTCGCGGCGCCGGGGGCGCATGCCGGACCGCCCGCGGGGGTTGCCGCTGCTGCGCCGACTGCTGTCGGAGTGAGTGCTGCTCAGGTCAAAGGTGCTCACGTAGTGGCCGCTCCCTGACGGCTGAGTGGGCCCGCGGGGGCCGGATCACTGGGTCGCGCAGGAGTTGGCCAGCTGCTGTTCCTGCTCGGTGAGGGTCGGCGCGCCCCCGGGGCTGCCGGCGGCCGGGGTGCCGGTCGTGGCGGGGTGGGCGGCGTCCTGGGCCGGGGTGGGCGCGCCGCCGATGGCGCTGCCGACGGCGGGGCTGGGGCTCGGCGAGGCGGTCGGGGCCTGGGCGGCGGGTTTGGCGCCCTCGGAGACCTTCTTGCAGACCGCCGCCTGGGCGCCGAGGCGCTTCACCTGGTCGCGGGCGTCGTCCAGGCTCTTGGCCTGGATGGTGTTGCTCACCTGGGTGCGCTGGTACGCCGGCAGGAACTTGAGTTCGATGTCGTCGTGCTGTTCGTACACCGAGGAGAGGTTGAGTCCGGCCAGGTTCTGGTTGACGCCGCGGTAGACCGCGACGTGCTCGCCGTCGGCCCCGACGTAGTACTGCCCCTGGGTCCACTGCCAGCCGAACCAGCCGCCGCCGCCGAGCACGCCGAGCGCGAGCGCCACGGCCAGCGAGACCTTCAGCCAGCGGCCCTTGCGGCGCGGGCCGTCCTCGTCGTCCTCGAAGTCGTCCTGGTACGGCTGCTGCTCGGCCGCGCCGTACGCCTCGCCGTAGCCGCCCTGGGCCTCGCCGTCGCCGTAGCCGTAGCCCTCGGCGGGGCCGAAGCCCGGCTGCTCGTAGCCGCTGGCTGGGCCGAAGGCGCCCTGCGGGCCCTGCGGAGGCCGGCCGAGACCGGCGGCGCGGCCGGCCGGGGTGTTCAGCAGGGCCTGGTCGTGCACGCTGGACGGCGGCGCGTCGGCGACCGCGCCGACCACCACCGGGATGTCGGCGAGCCGGCCGCTGAGGGTGTCGGTCGCGCCGACGTCGATCACGTCCGCGACGATGCAGGTGATGTTGTCCGGGCCGCCGCCGCGCAGGGCCAGCTGGATCAGCTCCTGGACGGTCTGCTCCGGGGCGTAGAAGCTCCCGAGCGTCTCCTCCAGGGTCTGGTGGCTGACCGGTCCGGACAGGCCGTCCGAGCAGATCATGTAGCGGTCGCCGGCCCGGACGTCGCGGATCGACAGGTCAGGCTCGACCTGGCCGCGGCCGTCCAGGGCGCGCATCAGCAGGGAGCGCTGCGGGTGGGTCTCGGCCTCCTCCGGCGTGATCCGGCCCTCGTCCACCAGCCGCTGCACCCAGGTGTGGTCCTGGGTGATCTGGCTCAGGGTGCCGTCGCGCAGCAGGTAGGCGCGGGAGTCGCCGATGTGGACCAGGCCCATCCGCTGGCCGGTCCAGAGCATGGCGGTGAGGGTGCAGCCCATGCCTTCGAGCTGCGGGTCCTCCTCGACCATCTGGCGCAGCCGGTCGTTGGCGCCCTGGACCGCGTCCTTCAGCAGGGTGAGCAGGTCGGCGCCCGGGATGTCCTCGTCCAGGCGGACGATCGAGCCGAGCACCTCGGAGGAGGCGACCTCGCCGGCCGCCGCGCCGCCCATGCCGTCGGCCACCGCGAGCAGCCGCGGCCCGGCGTAGCCGGAGTCCTCGTTGCCCTCCCGGATCAGCCCCTTGTGGGAACCGGCGGCGAAGCGCAGCACCAGACTCATGCCTCTGCCTCGATTCGCCTCAGGGCGGCTTCGCCGGGCGCGGAGCTGACGATTCGCTCGGTCATGCGGAACGAACCCCCTTCAGGGCGTCGGTGCGCACCAGGGCGGCAGCGTTGCAGCCGCCTGCCCGGCCGGGCGTGAACGGGATGCTGTCCCTCATGCGCTACTACTTCCGCAGTTCGATGACGGTCCTGCCGATACGGATCGGCATGCCCGGCTGGAGCGGGGTGGGCACGGTGAGCCGTTGCCGGTCGAGATAGGTGCCGTTGGTGGAGCCTAGATCCTCGACCGTCCACTGCCCAGTCTGATCCGGGTAGATCCTGGCATGCCTGGAGGAGGCGTAGTCGTCGTCCAGCACGATGGTCGAGTCGTGCGCCCGGCCGAGCGTGATGGTCTGGCCCTGCAGGGCCACCGTGGTGCCGGCCAGTGAGCCCTGCACCACCACCAGCTGGGTGGGCGCACCGCGGCGCTGCCGCGGCTGGGCCGGCGCGGTCTGCGTCGGCTGGGCCGCCCGGCCGGTGCCGGCGGCGGTCTGGACGGGGGTGCCGGCGGCCCGCCGCGAGGACCGCGGGTTCACCTTGGTGCCGAACAGGTCGCTGCGGATCACCTGCACCGCGACGATGACGAACAGCCACAGCACGGCGAGGAATCCAAGCCGCATGACCGTCAGGGTCAGATCTGACATAGGTGACCCGCTCTACCCTTCGACCTGTCGGTAGACGATGGTGGTGCTCCCCAGGACGATCCTGGAGCCGTCGCGGAGCGTAGCGCGCTGGCAGTGCTGTCCGTCCACCACGATGCCGTTGGTGGACCCCAGGTCGAGCACCATCGCGGGTGTTCCGGGGCGGATCTCGGCGTGCTTGCGGGAGACCCCGGGGTCGTCGATGCGGATGTCCGCCTCGGTGGACCGGCCGAGCACGACGCCGTTCCCGGTCACCTGGTGGCGGGCTCCGTTGACCTCGATCCAGCGGCGGGTGGCCGCGCCGCCGCCGCCCGAGCCCGGGAACGGGCGCACGTTGCCGCCGCCCGCTGCGGGCGGTGCGGCCGGGGGTGTCGAAGGTGCCGGGGGCACCACCGGAGGTGCGGCCGGCGGGGGCGGCGCACCGTAGGTGGCCGCGCTCTGCTGCTGCCAGGGCGCGCCGGGCGCGGGCGGGGTGGGCTGGCGCCCGTACCCGGCCTGGGCCGGCGGCTGGGTGGGCTGCGGCGGCTCCTCGGAGGCCAGGGTGCGGCTGCGCACCCGGTACAGGCCGGTGTCGAGGTCGTCCGCCTTCTCCAGGGCGACCTGGAGCGGGCCCATGAAGCTGTAGCGCTGGGCCTCGGCGTACTCGCGCACCATGCCGGCCAGCTCGCTGCCCAGCTGTCCCGAGTAGGGGCTGAGGCGCTCGTGGTCGTGCGGGCTGAGCTCGACGATGAAGTCGTTCGGGACCACGGTGCGGTCCCGGTTCCAGATGGTGGCGTTGTTGTCGCACTCCCGCTGCAGCGCTCCGGCGATCTCCACCGGCTGGACCTCGGACTTGAACACCTTGGCGAAGGTGCCGTTCACAAGACCCTCGAGCCGCTGTTCGAACTTCTTCAGGACTCCCACGGGGCACCCCCTTCCAAGGGCTTCGGTCGGGCCAGGTGCTCGGCCTACTTGCGGTACTTCCGTACTGATCGTATCCACGCCCGGCCCATCCGTACGGTTCCCCGGGGATGTGGCTCCCCGTCGTGAGCCCTCGCACAGCGGTCGGCGGGCGGTTTCGGGACGGTGTTCGGGAGTGGCAAGCCAGGGCTACCCGGAGACGGGCCGCCTCACCCCTGGCCCGCTTTCCCCGCACGCCGTCCGGAGGTACTCGGGGGCACTCCGCCGGCTCCGGTTGCGGGGCCTGCGGGAACGGATTCGTAGGCAGCCCGCCAGCCGTGCTAATGTTTTCCATGTCGGAAGGGGCGCCCGCAAGGGAGCCGGACGGAAGACCAGCGGAGATGCGGTAAGCTTCTCGGCAGGTCGGAAGAGCGGTAAGCATCCAACGACAACACCCATGCGCGGGTGGCGGAATAGGCAGACGCGCTGGATTCAGGTTCCAGTGCCCGAAAGGGCGTGGGGGTTCAACTCCCCCCTCGCGCACAGCGAAACCCCGCAGATCTTCGGATCTGCGGGGTTTTTTTGTCGTCCGAAGCGGAACCCCCTCCGCCTCCGCAGGCCGGTGCCGGGCGTCCCGGGGGCCGCCTCGGCTACTCGCCCGCGGCGGGGAGTTCGGCGTGGACGGTGAAGCCGCCGTCGGCGGTGGCGGTGGCGCTGAAGGAGCCGCCGAGGAGCTGGGCGCGCTCGCGCAGGCCGACCAGGCCGTGGCCGCCGCCGGGCAGCGGCATCGGCCCCGGCCGCCGGGGCGGGCGCTCGTTGTGGACCTCGACCAGCAGCCGGGCGCCCCGGGCGGCGAGGCGGACCTCGACGGGGGCGCCGGGGGCGTGCTTGGTGATGTTGGTCAGGGCCTCCTGGACGGTGCGGTAGGCGGCCCGCTCGACCGCTTCCGGCCAGGGCCGGTCGCCGGGGCTGAGTTCGCTGCTCACGCTCAGCCCGCTGCCCTCGATCAGCCGGGGCAGGTCGGCCAGCCTGGGCTGCGGGGCGAGCGGTTCGTGCGGCGGTACGCCGGCGGCGCGCAGGACGCCCACCATCTGCCGCAGCTCCACCAGGGTGCGGACGGAGAGCTCCCTGATGGTGACGGCGGTGGCCTTGGCCGCCGGGTCGCCGGTGCTCACCTGGAGCGCGCCGGCCTGGATGCTGATCAGGCTGACCTGGTGCGAGACCACGTCGTGCATCTCACGGGCCAGCCGGGCCCGCTCGGTGGAGAGCACCCGCTCGGCGAGCAGCCGGCTCTCGCGGCGCTGGCCCTTGGTCAGTTCGTCCAGCCGGACGGCCAGCTCGCGCCGGGTGCGGGAGAGCAGGCCGAGCGCGGTGGGCCCGGCCCCGAGCATCGCGCACTGGATGGCGTACAGCGCGTTGTCGCGGTCGAACGCGAGCGGGTGGTCGGCGAACGGCCAGTGGAAGAACTCGACCAGGGCGAAGACGGAGGCGCAGAGCACCGCGACCCACGGCCGGGGCCGCCGGGAGGCCACCGAGTAGACGGCGGTTATCGGGGCGATCCAGATGTAGGTGACGAAGGCGGCGGGCAGCGTGAGCAGCAGCACCAGGACCGGGTAGCGGCGGCGCAGCAGCAGCGCCAGGGTGGCCAGCGCGGCCAGGAGGCGCTGCCACCACGGGTTGTCCAGGGTGACCAGGACGGAGTCCACCGCGGAGGCCAGCACCGGCACCAGCAGCATCAGCCAGGGGGCGGTGAGCCACCCGGGACGGGTGCGGCGCGGCGCCGGTGCCGGGCGGGTGGCGGCGGGTCCGCCGTCGGGACCGGTGGGTGCGGTGGTGGTCATTCGCCGTTTTGCTCGGGAGCGCGGACCAGGCCGGCCCGGTTGGCGACCACGGCGGCCTGGACCCGGTTGGCGGCGCCCAGCTTGCCGAGGATGGCGCTGATGTGGTCCTTGACGGTGCCGGTGCCCAGGAAGAGCCGGTCGGCGATCTCGGCGTTGGACAGGCCCTCGCCGAGCAGGGCGAGGACGTCCAGCTCGCGGCCGGTGAGCCCGCGGGTGAGGGCGGCCGCCTCGGCGTCCGGGCCGCCGCCCTCGACGTAGCCGCTGATCACGGTGCGGGTGACGGTCGGGGAGAGCACGCTGCCGCCGGCCGCGAGCACCCGTACGGCGTGCACCAGCTGGTCGGGGGCGGTGTCCTTGAGCAGGAACCCGGCGGCTCCGCCGCGCAGCGCGGTGCCGATGTACTCGTCGGTGTCGAAGGTGGTGAGCATGGCCACGGCCGGGGGGCTGGGCAGGGTGCGCAGCCGGCGGAGCACCGAGATGCCGTCCAGGTCGGGCATCCGGATGTCCAGCAGCACGACGTGCGGGCGCAGTGCGGTGACCCGGTCCTCGGCCTGGCTCCCGGAGCAGTCGCCGACGACTTCCAGGTCGGGGGCGGATCCGACGATCAGGCCGAGGCCGGAGCGGACCAGGATCTCGTCGTCCACGATGAGTACGCGGATCGGCGTCATGGTCTTCTTCTCCTCGGGTTGGGCGGGTGCGCGGGTGGCGGCCGAAGTTCTGCCGGGTTCGAGCCTAGGGGCAGGTGGGAGCGGGTGGCGCCCTGATCGGAGGGAGGCGACCCCCGCCGATCGGCGGGGGCCCGAATCGGCTACCTGGTTCACGTCATTCTCATCTTCGGTGAGCAACCATGGATTGCGGCGCCCCCTGCTGGACCGAGCCGATCGGAACCCGGCCCCACCGGCCCGGATCGGTGCCGTGGGCGCGGTGCGGATGCGCCCCCACAACTGATCGTTTGGAATTGAGCCGTGTCCTCCACAGTGAAGCCGGAGCCGTCTGCCGTTCCCACCGAGCGCTCCGGCGCATCGGCGAGCCTGCTGGCCCGCTGGCGGCCGAGGGCCGCCATGGCAACCGTCTGGTACCTGCGGCTGGTGGCGGTGCTGAACCTGGTGGCGGTGCTGGCCGTGCCGTTCCGCAACCAGGTGGAGTCGCACAACGAGGGTGAGTTCTTCACCCCGTACCTGGTGACCGCCGGTCTGACCTCCGCGGTGCTGTCGCTGTTCCTGGCGGTGGCGATGCGGCGGCGCAAGCGGGCCGCCTGGATCTTCAACGTCGTCGTGGGCGGGCTGACCTTCCTGGTCTTCGTGCTGCTGATGACCCTGTCCGACCAGGGCGAGGACTACGTCCGGCACGGGTTCAACTGGTTCTCCATGATCATCACCGGGCTGTTCCTGGTGGCGCTGCTGGTCGGGCGCCGGGAGTTCACCTCCAAGGGGGACCGCTCCAACCCGAAGACCGGGCTGGCCGCGGTGGTCGGCGGCCTGGTCGTGGGCGGTTCGGTCGGCTCGGTGCTGGTCCAGCTCACCAACACCATCTCGGGCGCCACCTTCTGGGACCGCTTCGGCTACTCGATCGCCCGGATGGTCACCATCGAGCCCTCGTCCCACGTGGTCGACGTGATCAACGTGCCGACCTGGGTGAACGCCTTCATCAACGCGATGAGCGCGCTGCTCTTCCTGCTGGTGGTCTACCTGGCCTTCCGCAGCCCGCGCGGGCAGGAGCTGCTCACCCACGAGGACGAGCAGAAGCTGCGGGTGCTGCTGGACAAGCAGGGCGAGCGGGACTCGCTGGGGTACTTCGCGCTGCGCCGGGACAAGGCGGTGATCTTCTCGCCGAGCGGCAAGGCGGCCGTGGCCTACCGGGTGGTCGGCGGTGTGTCGCTGGCCTCGGGCGACCCGATCGGCGACCCGGAGGCCTGGCCGGGGGCGATCGACGCCTGGCTGGCCGAGGCCAGGGAGCACGCCTGGGCGCCGGCCGTGATGGGTGCCTCGGAGGAGGCCGGGGTGATCTACGCCCGGCACGGTCTGGACGCGCTGGAGCTGGGTGACGAGGCGATCGTCGAGCTGGACGAGTTCTCGCTGGACGGCCGGGCGATGCGGGTGGTCAGGCAGGCGTACAACCGGGTGAAGCGGGCCGGGTACACCGTGCGGATCCGCCGGCACGAGGACATCCCCGAGAGCGAGATGGCGGAGCTGGTCGGGAAGGCGGACCACTGGCGGGACGGCGCCACCGAGCGCGGTTTCTCGATGGCGCTGGGCCGCCTCGGCGACCCGGACGACGGCCGCTGCGTGATGCTGGAATGCCATGACGCGAACGGCGATCTGAGCGCGTTGCTGAGCTTTGTGCCGTGGGGCGAGAAGGGCCTTTCGCTGGACCTGATGCGCCGGGACCGGGAGACCGAGAACGGTCTGATGGAATTCATGGTGATCGAACTCCTGCAGCGCGCGAAGGAGGTCGACCTCGAACGGGTCTCGCTGAACTTCGCGATGTTCCGATCCGTTTTCGAACGAGGTTCCAAGCTGGGTGCCGGGCCGGTACTCCGACTCTGGCGTTCGGTCCTCGGTTTCTTCTCCCGTTGGTGGCAGATCGAATCCCTCTACCGGGCCAATGCGAAGTACCGCCCGATCTGGGAACCGCGTTATCTGCTGTTCGAGAAGAGCAGCGAGATCCCCCGGATCGGCATCGCCAGCGCCCGCGCCGAGGGCTTCATCACCGTACCGAGCCTCCCCGCTCTGTTCCGTCGCCGACACGTGAGGGCGGCCGCTCCGGCGGACGGCTCCTGACCCGTCGGCGGCGGAGCGGAGTGGGAAGAGGGAGTCCCTCCGCCGGGGGGCGGAGGGCACCCAGCCGGACAGTCCCCGGTCATACCTCGCTGACCTGCTCGAATACCTGACAGAGAACGGTCGAATACTCAGGGTCGGGTACAAGCTACCGGTCGAGCGGCGGTAGTCGGGCAGTTTGTCTCCCCCTACAGGATGACCCGCGATTCCCCTTGGAAGCTGAGGCAGAGCGTTTATCCGCTGCCTACTGTGGATGTAGTGGCTCACGGAATCGTGAGCACACAGCCGAGGTCCTTTTCTCAGGGAGCAATGGGGAGCGCAGCCGTGAAGCAGATGACCCGGGCGGGCGGCGGGCAGACCGGGGCACTGGCGCATGCCAGGCGCGCCGCTGCCGCCGAGTGGGGCGTGCTGTTCACCGCCGTGCGGGAGACGGTGGTGGCCAAGCGCCTCGCGGCCGTTCCGCTGGCCTGCACGGCAACGGCACTGGTGATGCTGTTCAGCATCGTCCAGCACCTGCCCGGCGGGGAGCGCTTCGTCACCCACATCGGGGTGGTCAAGGCGGCCCTCCCGCTGGACACCTCGCTACTGCGCACCCCGCTCTCGCTCTACGTGCCCGCGCTGGACCTGCCGGTCTGGGGCGCACTGGCGCAGGTCTTCTTCGTGTTCGGGATCGCCGAGATCGTGCTCGGCCGCCGGATGACGCTGGTCGTCGCGTACACCTGCACCCTGGCGGGCACGCTGTTCGCCCGGATCGGGGTGGCGCTCGGCCCCGGCCACCTCCTGGGCCTGCACCACCTGGACGCCTACGTCCGGGACACCGGGCCCTCGGCGGCCGTGGTGGCGCTCGCGGTCTGTGTCGCGTTCCGCTGCCGGGCCTGGTGGACAGGTGGCACGGTGGCGCTGGTGATGGTCGTGGAGGCGGTCCTGCTGCCCAACCTGGCGGGGCTCGAGCACCTGGTGGCGCTGGTGACGGCGATGCTGATCGCCGTCTCGGCGGAGGTCTTCGGGGACTTCTGGCCGCGCGTCCTCGGCGGTGTCGGCGCGGCGGCCTCGGTCGCCACCGAGGCCACCCGTCGGCCGGCGGCCGGCGCGCTCACTCCCTGAGGCGCCGCTCGGGGGCGGCCCGGGGCGTCCCGGGCCGGGCGGGACCGGGGCATCCGGCGGGGCAGGGCACCGCCCCGAGGCGGCACCCGGCCCACCGGTGCCCGGCGTTCAGCGGCGGGGCAGGGCGAGTTCGAACCAGACGACCTTGCCGACGGCCTTGCGGGCGGTGCCCCAGCGCTCGGACAGCTTGCTCACCAGGTGCAGCCCCCGGCCGCACTCGTCCATCGATTCGGCCGGCTCCAGCGAGGGCAGGTTGTGGTTGTCGTCGCTGACCTCGACCAGCAGTTTGTCGACCCGGATCAGCTGGAGCTGGACGTGGTCCCTGGCCACCCGGACCGCGTTGGTGACCAGTTCGCTGACCAGCAGTTCGACCGTGTCGGCGAGGGCCGTCAACCGCCAGGCGGCCAGCTGCTCGCGGACCAGGGTGCGGGCCCGGTGGACCTCCGCGTCGCCCACCGACAGCTCCCAGGTGGCCACCTCGGTCGGGGCCACCCCGTCGAAACGGGCCACCAGCAGGGCGATGTCGTCCTGCCTGTCCTCCGAGTGCAACCGGTCCAGGACGACGTCGCAGGCCTCCTCCGGGGTCTGCTTCGGGTCGATCAGATTTCCGCAGAGGGCGGCGAGACCTGCTCCTATGTCCCCGCCCCGCACCTCGACCAGCCCGTCGGTGCAGAGCACGAGCATCGAGCCGTCGCTCACGTCGATCTTCTTCGCCACGAACGGCACCCCGCCCACGCCGATCGGCGCGCCCGCGGGGATCTCCAGCAGCTCGCCCCGGCCGTCCGGGTGCACCAGCACCGGCGGGACGTGGCCGGCACTGGCCAGCTCGCAGGTGCGGTTGATCGGGTCGTAGACCGCGTACAGGCAGGTCGCCAGGTGGTCGTCACCGAGCTTCTGGGCCAGGTTGTCCAGGTGCCGCAGCAGCTGCCCCGGCGGCAGGTCGAGCGCGGCCAGGGTCTGCATGGCGGTGCGGAAGCGGCCCATCGCGGCGGCCGAGTGCAGGCCGTGGCCCATCACGTCGCCGACCACCAGGGCGACCCGGCTGCCCGGCAGCTGGATCGCGTCGAACCAGTCGCCGCCGACCTCGGCCCGACGGTCGCCCGGCATGTAGCGGTGGGCGATCTGCACCCCGGGGATCTTCGGCGGCCGGGTCGGGATCATCGAGCGCTGGAGCGTGGTGGCGACCTTGGCCTCGGCCCGGTGCAGCCGGGCGTTGTCCAGCGAGAGGGCGGCCCGGGCGGCCAGCTCGCGCAGCGTCGCGGCGTCGCTCTTGTCGAAGGCGGCCCGGTCGGGCAGCCGCAGCAGCTTGAGGATGCCCAGCACGGTGCCCCGGGCGGACAGCGGCAGCACCAGCATGGAGCGGCCGACCACCACCGGGACCAGGTCGGGGCCGCCGAGCGAGGCGGCGTAGTCCACCGCGACATCCGGATTGATCACCGGGACCAGGACCGGCTGGTTCTCCTGCAGGGCCAGCCCCGGCGGTGTGGAGCGGGGCATGGCCAGCAGCGAGCCCTCGTCCAGCACGTGCTCCCAGCGGCCCGAGGAGGCGTTGAAGGCGCGGGCCACCCGGCGCAGCATGGTCCGGTCGTCCGGCCGGTTCTCGGGCAGTTCGGAGTCGGAGATCAGCCCATCCAGCAGGTCCACGCAGGCGAAGTCGGCGACTCGCGGAACCAGGACCTGGCAGAGCTCGCGGGCGGTGGTGTCCAGGTCGAGCGTGGTGCCGACGCTGCTGCCGACGTCGCTCAGCAGGGCCAGCTGCTCGCCGGCCTGGCTGCTGGTCAGCACCTCCACGGAGGAGGGGGAGGCCGGCTGGACGGGGAGATCGGCATCGCGCAGGGGGGTGCGGCCGTTGGCGGCGGACTCGATGGCGGGGCCTTTCGGGATCGGGCCGGACGGGCCGGGGGACGTGCCGTTCGGCCGGTCGAGCCGGGGACCGTCCGTATCGGTGGGTGCAGCGCTGCTCTGGTTGCCGTTCGCACCGGATCTGAGCGCGGCGGCGGCCTCGCGCGGGCCGGGGACGGCACCGCCGGGCGTGCGGGAGCCCTCGGCGCCGTCGGCCGGCAGCAGCTGCAGGCCGATCGCCACCGGCCCGGTGCCGGGGCGGCCGGCCTCCGGCGGGCGCCGGGTGGCCCTGGGCTGCACCGCCCGCTGCTGTGCGGTCGGGTAGCGGCGGCCGAGCCCGGCGGCGATGTGCGCCACCCCGGAGCCGACCGGTTCGTACGGGAGGACCGGCAGCCGGGTGGTCGCGTCCACCCAGAGCGCGGGCAGTCCGGCGGCGGCGAGCTGGGTGAGCAGCCGGTGCCGCCGCTCGGGCGAGCCGCCCGGGAGCAGGGCGGCCAGCGCGCCGGCCCCGCCCGTCCCGGCGGGGGAGACCGGGGCGGGGGCCAGGGTGGCGGAGACCCGGTGGAAGCCGCCCGTGGTGCCCTGGGCGGCCGCGTACGGCAGCAGCCGGGTGCCGAGGGCGATCCTGGGGCCGGCGGCCCGCAGCGGACGGGCGTCGGCGGCCAGCGCGAGCAGGCTGCGGCCGGCCGGTTCGGTCAGCGGGTAGGCCCACCAGAGGATGTCGCGGAGCCGGTCCTCGCGGTCGGTCACCGTCATCGACCCGGCCCAGGCGGTGCGGTCGAGCTGGGTGAGGTCGTCCAGGGTGTCGAAGGCGTCGCAGCGCCGGGCCGTCCCGGGCGGGCGGGGGGCGGCGGTCTCGGCGCGCGGCTCGACGGCGGGGAGCAGGCCGGAGGCCGTCCGGCCGCAGGCCACTTCCGCCCGGTGCCCGAAGAGCTCCTCCGCCGCCCGGTTCCACTGGGCGATCCGGCCGTCCGGATCGATCAGCACGGAGGCGAGGCGCAGTAAGGCGACCACCCCGGGGTGCTGGTCGCCGGGGGTGTCGGCCGGGCTCGGTGTGGAGTTGGGCTCGTCCACCATGGATTCGGTCTGCTCCCGCCTGGCCGTCGTGCGGAGGGCGGCCGTTGTGAGCTCCTGTGTGCCTGTGCTGTCGTGGCCGGCGTCGCGCTGCGCACCCGCGGTGTGCGTGCCGGTGCTGCCGGTTGTGCGCCTTCCAGCGAAGCACGGGGAGGCCCGCCGCTGATAGCGAATCGGGGAGATTCGTCAGTATCAGTTGCGTGTCTCGTGGCGTGCGCCGGGCCCGTACTTCCGGTTCATCCGATCGGACCAGCGGTTTCGGGTGTCGGCGCCCGGGTAGGGTGGCAGGCCGTACCTCCGGAGCGGATGAAGGCGAGCAGGTGACCGCAGAGAGCCCCGTCCAGTGGACCGATCCCGAGCGGCAGCGGCTGGAGGAGCTGGTGGCCGCCACCGAGCTGGCCTGGCTGACCCTGGAGGTCGACGTCGAGACCCTGCGGGTCGAGATCGACAACTTCGCGCTGATCCACCATCAGCTGCTCGGCCCGCTGTACGCCCGGCTGGACGAGCTGGACGCCCTGGTCGCGGAGACCGTGGCGGCCCGCACCGGGCACCCCGAGGACATCCGCCGGGCCGCCGACGCGCGCAGCCGGGTCGACGAACTGCCCGACCTGGACGCGCTGCTCGCCGACCTGCCGCCCGAGCTGGCCGAGCCGGAGCCGCCGCGCCGGGTCCGCCCCGGCAAGGAGGCGCAGCGGATCTACCGCGACCTGGCCCGCCGTGCGCACCCCGACCTGAGCACCGATCCGGCCGAGCAGCAGCGCCGGTCGGCCTTCATCGCCCGGGTCAACGAGGCGTACGCGCACGGCGACGCCGGAGCGCTGGAGGAGCTGGCCGAGGAGTGGTCCACCGCGCCGGAGGCCGCACCCGCGCCCGACGCCCCGGACCGGCTGGACTGGCTGCGCCAGCGCCTCGACTGGCTGAAGGCCAAGATCGGCCAGCTCGCCGCCGAGCAGGTCAGGCTGGAGCGCAGCGCGATGGGCGAGCTGCTGCTGCTGGCCCCGCAGGACCCGGACGGGCTGCTCACGGAACTCGCCGAGCAGCTGCTGGCCAAGGCCGCCGAGCGGCAGGCCGAGCTGGACCGGTTGCTCGCCCCCGTGCCGGACAATGGTGGAGACCACCGCGAACCCCAGGAGAACCCGACGATGTTCACCCAGCTCCCCACCACGGACGCCGCCTCGGTACCCGCCGACGCGCTGCTGCTCGATGTCCGCGAGCAGGACGAGTGGGACGCCGGCCACGTGGACGGCGCGCTGCACATCCCGATCGGTGAGGTGATCGCCCGGATCGGCGAGTTGCCCGAGCCGGACCGCAGGCTGTACGTGCTCTGCCGGGTCGGCGGGCGGTCGGCGCAGGTCGTGCAGTACCTGGTGGCCCAGGGCCGGGACGCGGTCAACGTGGACGGCGGGATGTTCGCCTGGGCGGCGGCGGGCCGTCCGATGGTGGGCGGCGGCGACCGGGATCCGTTCGTGCTCTAGGGTCCGTCCCCGGGCTCCCGGCGTCGACCGGCGGGCGGGAGTCCGGAGTCGGCCCCGGCAGCCCGTCGGCCCGTCCTGCCACAGCGGGCACCCGGGTACGTCCTCGGGGCCGCGGGGGCCGCGGGACGGTCGGGCCCTGCCCGGGCGGAGCCGTCCCCCCGACCGGGCACCCCCGGGGAGCACGGGACCGGCGCCCCGGGCGGTGGAGGCCGAGAACGCTCCGTGGAGGTGCGGGGTCGCTTCCCCTGCCCCCGTGCCCCTGATCGGTCACCCGTCGCCCCGAGGCAGTTGGAGGAGAGCGCAGCGTGGTGCGCACCTGGTCGCTTCCGGCGCTGGCCGTGCTCTGTGCGGCGGCGGCGCTGCTGCTCGGCGGCAGCGGGGTCTTCCTGGCGGCGCTCTTTCTGCAGTCCGCGCCGTCCAACGTGCTCTCCCAGCGGTACCAGGCGCAGCTGAACGACATCGTGTACCCGGAGTTCGAGCAGAACTGGAAGCTGTTCGCGCCGAACCCGCTGCAGCAGAACATCAGCGTGGACGCCCGGGTGCAGACCATCTCCGACGGCGGCCGGGTGCACACCCGCGACTGGGTCGGCCTGACCGCGCAGGACATCGCGGTGATCCGGCACAACCCGGCCCCCAGCCATGTGGACCAGAACCTGCTGCGCCGGGCCTGGGACTTCTACGACTCCACCCACCCCGCCCAGGACGGCGTCGCGGTCGGCGAGCGCGGCAAGGAGGCGGAGGAGTACCTCAAGCGGGTCGCGCTGCAGCGGTTCGGGCGGACCGCCGGGGGCGAGCGGATTCTGCAGATCCAGTTCCGGGAGGGGACGGCGACCATCGCGCCGCCGGCCTGGAGCCGGGAGCAGGCCCCCACCGGGACCAGCTACCGGGAGCTGGCCTGGTGGCCGGTCGACGAGGACGACTACCGGGGTCTGCTGTGACCGAGGCCCACCGGGCGCAGGACGGCCGGGCGCAGGAGGATCGGGCGCAGGGCGGCTGGGCGCAGGACGGCCGGGCACAGGAGGATCGGGCGCAGGACGGCCGGGCGCGGGACGACGGGTCGGAGCTCCGTCCGGCGGACACCCGTAGGACGGCCGGCCCGCGGAGCGGAGCGCCGTTGCTGTCCGGTATCCCCCGGCAGCCCGGGACACCGCCCGCCGCTCCCCCGCCGGGCCGTTTCGCGCGGGCCTTCGAGCTCTTCACCGGCCGGGCCGCCGGTCCGTACCAGGCGGCGGTGGTGCGGATCGGCTTCGGCCTGGCCTGGACCGGGTTCCTGCTGCGGGAGTGGCCCAACCGGCGGGTGCTGTACGGCGACCGCTCGCCCTGGTCGGACGGGCTGGCGGCCCGGCTGCTGGCCGAGAACCACGCCTTCACGGTGCTCTCCTGGCACCACGGCCGGCTCTGGTTCGAGCTGGTCTACCACCTGGCGATCGTCGCCGCGGTACTGTTCACGCTGGGCTGGCGGACCAGGGCGAGCGGGGTGCTCTTCCTGGTCACCGTGCTGTCGCTGCAGAACCGCAACGTCCTCGTCGGCGACGGCGGCGACAACGTGATCCACCTGATGGCCGTGTACCTGGTGTTCACCCGCTGCGCCCAGGTCTGGTCGCTGGACTCCCGCCGGCGGGGATCCGGCGGCGGGGTCTGGCTCTGGGCACTGCTGGGGCTCGCGCTGCTGACGGGGCCGCCGGGCCTGCTGTGGGTGCCGTGGGCGGTCGCCGCCGTCTGGTGGGCCGTCAACCGCCGGTACCCGCACAGTGAGTGGCGCGACGTGCTGGACGCGCTGGCGAACATGCTGCACAACTGCGCGATGCTGGTGATCGCCGGTCAGGTGGTGCTGATCTACTCCACCGCCGGCTGGTACAAGGTGCAGGGCTCGCGCTGGCAGGACGGCACCGCGCTGCACTACCCGCTGCACCTGGACTACTTCACGCCCTGGCCCTGGCTGTCCGGGGTGCTCGACGCCGGCCTGCCGGCGGTCTTCCTGCTCTCGTACGGGACGGTGATCGTGCAGGTCGCCTTCCCCTTCACGCTGGCCAACCGGCGGGTGAAGAACGTGCTGCTGGCGCTGATGATGGTCGAGCACGCGGGGATCGCGGTCACCCTCGGACTGCCGTTCTTCTCGCTGACGATGATCGCGGCGGACGCGGTCTTCCTGCCGACCTCCGCGCTGCTGCGGGTGGGGCGGGCCGGCCGCGTCCTCCGGCGCCGGTGGCGGCGTAGGGCCCTGCCCTAGACTTCGGTTATGTCCTGGTTTGCGGCGTTGCGCGACACCGTACGCACCGGGCTGACCGTGGACCGTACGCTCAGCAACCCGCGGCGGGCGGTGCGTGGAGCCCTGGGCGCCGCTCTGGTGGTCTTCCCGACGCTCGCGCTCGGCGGGCCCCGACTCGCCACCTCAGGGGCGATGGGCGCCTTCATCGCGGGCACCGCCACCTTCCAGCGCAGCTTCCGCCCACGGGTCTCGCTCGCCGTCGCCGCGGGCGTCGGACTGGGTGTCAGCACCTTCCTCGGGTACCTGGCCGCCGGCGTACCCGGCGCCTTCCCGGTGCTGCTCGCGCTCTGGTCCTTCGCCGCCGGGATGGCCTGGTCGGTCGGGCCGAGCGGGGGCGTGGTCGCCTCCACCACCGTCTCGGTGATGCTGGTCGTGGTCCAACTGCCCGTCAGCGTGCCCGCCGCGCTGGGACACGGACTGATCTGCGCCCTGGGCGGCGCGGCCCAGGCGCTGGCCGTCGCCCTGTGGCCGATCGAGAGCTGGCGGGCCCAGCGCGACGCCCTCGCCGACACCTACGCCTCGCTCGCCGACTACGCCCGACGGCTGCGCCAGGACCCGGTCGCCCGGGTCGACCCGGCCCCCTTCGTCCTCGCCCGGGAGGCCGCCACGCTGACCCCCTGGCAGGCCAGGCGCCGCCCGCCCGAACTGCGCGGCCTGCGCGGCATCGCCGAACGGATCCGCCCCGCCCTGGCCGCCCTCGCCGACCCCAAGGTCGGCGCACCCGCCGAAGGCCCGGAACGCGACCGGGCCCGCGAGGTGCTGGCCGCCGCCGCCGAGTCCATGGACGCCGTGGCCCGCGCGATCCGCACCGGCGAACCCCTGCGCTCGCCCCGGACCACCCCCGCCCTGACGCTGGCCGGGTCCGACCCGGAGGGACCCCGGCTCATCGGCGCCGCCCGCCGCTCGGCCCGCCGGCTCGCCTCGCTGCTGCGCACCGCCGCCGACACCCTCGACAGGCACGACCAGGACACCATCAGCAGCCCCGCGATCGGCACCGGCCTGCACCGGCCCTCGATGGTCCGGCTGCTTCCGGTCGCCCTGCAGGCCGTCCGCCGCCAGCTCCAGCCGCGCTCGGCGGTCTTCCAGCACGCCGTCCGGCTCTCCGGGGTGGTCACCGTCGCCTACCTGGCGGCGCGGCTGCTCGGCCTGGAGCACGGCTACTGGGCGCCGCTCACCGCCGCGATGGTGATGCGGCCGGACTTCGCCCAGACCTACAGCCGGGGTGTCGCCCGGCTGGCCGGCACGGTGGCCGGGGTGGCCGTCTCCACCACGGTCGTGCAACTGCTGCACCCCGGGCCGTGGCTGTCCGCCGGGCTCGCCGTCGGGTGTATCGGCGGCGCCTACCTCACCCTGCGCACCGGGTACGCGGTGATGACCGCCTGCGTCTCCTCCTACGTCGTCTTCCTGCTCGGGCTGCAACCCGGCGATCCCGTGCACACCGCGCTGGTACGGGTCGCCCTGACCCTGCTCGGCGGGGCGATCGCGCTGCTCGCGTACGCGCTCTTCCCCACCTGGCAGACCGCCAGGCTCGCCGAGCGCCTGGCCGAGTGGCTGGCCGCCGCCGGGCGCTACTCGGCGGCCGTCCTGACCGTGTACGGGGACCCGGCCCAGGGCAGCGGCCGGGTCCGTGCCGCGCTGCTGGACTTCCGGGAGGCGCGTTCCGAGCTGCTGCTGGCGATGGAACGGGCGGACGCCGAGCCGGTCTCGCACGCCGCCAAGCTGCCGGACCTCTCGCGCAGACAGCTCGACCGGGCGCGGGCCGCGGTCGGGCTGCTCGGCCGCTCGACCGTGCTGATGGAGGCGCACCTGCCCGGCCCCGACGCTGCGCCGGTGCCCGGCGCGGCCGAGTTCGCCGAGGAGCTGCGCTACGCGACCTCCATCGCGGCGGCGGCCCTGCTGGTCGGGGAGCAGGTGGACTTCGGCGGGCTGCGGTCGGCCCACGAGCGCTGGGACGGCAGGCTGGCCGGGCTGCCCGGGGAGGACCGCACCGAGGTGGCCAGAGCGGGCGCCCGGCTGGTGATGGCCGCCGTCGCGGACCTCGACCGGGCGGTCAGGACCCGGCGCCCCGTACCCTCGGGGGCGTGAGCAGCGGCAACAGCAGCACCGGTGTGCCCCACGAGGGCGAGCAGTACGACGACGCCTTCGTCCCCGAGGACCGCGAGGTCGGCCTCGGGCCACACCCCGAACCCTGGCCCCTCGGCCCGCAGTACGACCCCGAGCTGCTCGCTGGCGGCGACCGGCGCAACGTCGTGGACCGGTACCGCTACTGGACCAGGGAGGCGATCGTCGCGGACCTGGACACCCGGCGGCACGGCTTCCACGTCGCGGTGGAGAACTGGCAGCACGACTTCAACATCGGCTCGGTGGTGCGCACCGCCAACGCCTTCCTGGCGGGCGAGGTGCACATCGTCGGGCGGCGGCGGTGGAACCGGCGCGGTGCCATGGTCACCGACCGGTACCAGCACGTGCGGCACCACGACAGCGTCGCGACGCTGGCCGCCTTCGCCGCCGAGCGGGGCCTGCCGATCATCGGGATCGACAACCTGCCGGGCGCGGTGCCGCTGGAGACCTACGAACTGCCCGAGCGGTGCGTACTGCTGTTCGGGCAGGAGGGTCCCGGGCTCACCGAGGAGGCGTGGGCGCACTCGACGGCGGTCTGCTCGATCGCGCAGTTCGGCTCGACGCGGTCGATCAACGCCGGGGCGGCCGCGGCGGTCGCCATGCACGCGTGGGTGCGCGCGCACGGTGAGGTCGGGCGGGCCGCGACCTAGGGCCGGGCCGGCCGCCGGCCCGGAGCGGTCCGTCCCGGGACCGTGGGCTCCGCTTGTGACCGACCCGACCGGCAGGTCGCCGCTCCCGGCCCGGGCGGATCTGCGAAGGAGGGGCTACCGGCGGCGGGCCGGGCGGTCGGGGCCGCCCGGATCCGGAGAGCCCCCGGGGGTTTCGGCCGTCGTGCCGGGTGAGGCGGTGGGGCCCAGGTAGGAGAGGAGGTGCTGTGAGGTCGGGGAGAGATCGGCGCGCCAGGTGCACCGCGGCGGGATGTAGAGGATCTCACCGGCCCGCAGCCGGCAGCGGAGGGTGACCGGGGCGGCGTTCACGGATCCGGCGACGTACCACTCACCGGCGCCGGCGATCTGATGGACCATCACGTGGGAGTCGACGGCCTCGTAGCGCACCTGACCGTCCCTGCCGACGCCGCGCACGGTGCGGACGGCGTAGCCGGTGAGGACTCCGAGACGGTCCGCCAGCAGTTCCAACTCGGCTGCCCCGGCTGCGGGTCGGTAGGCGGGGTGCTCGTGGTCGGGCCAGAAGACGCCCGGCGAGCGGTCGTGGTGCACGTCCAGGAAGAGGGCCAGCTCCCGGTGGTGGAGTTCCGCCGCCTCGGCGGCCGCACCCTGTTTCTCCGGCATGCTGAGCTTCTCCCCGTGTCGTTCCCGTTTCCGGCCGCACCCAAGATGGCCGACACACCCGGAACTGTCGAACGGGTTTGGGCGGTACGGGAACCATGGCACACCGTGCAACACGGTCGGTAGTCACGTGTTCACGGTACCGGGTCGGGCTCGCCCGTCCGGGGCCGACCGCCGACCACCGGGGCCGACGGTAGACGACCGGATCCGCCTCCCGCAGGCGTGCGGCGGGGGAGAAAGCGCCCTTGACATCCGCTTCGTCCACTTCTGCCCACCTGTCACTTTGGTGATTGGCACTTTGGTGAGACGTCCTGCCCATGGCAGCCGGGACGGGCGGCGGGCAACGCTTCTCCCGTGACCGAAGAACCCCCGTGGAGCCGGGGGTTCGCGCACCGACCCGGGAGATCTCATGAAGCGGCCCACCTCGCTCAAGCGGCTCGTCGACGTCATGGCGGTGACCGCCGTACTGCTCGTCGGGGCCGCTCCGGCCGCCAACGCCGTCGCAGCCGCTCCCGGCTCGCCGCAGACCTCCTCGCCGGCGGCCGGCAGCCAGCACGGCAAGCACTTCTGCCCGCCCATCGGCCGGTGCCGCGACACCTCGTGGGGCGGCTGAGCGCGAGCGTCCGACCGCCTCGTACCGCAGCCGCGGCGCCCGTTCGCCCCAGGGGGCGCCCATGCACCACAACGACCAGAGGGAGAGCGCGATGGACGCTTCGACCAACCTACGGCCGTCGCTGCGGCACGGCGTCAGCACGGTGAGCGGGACGCGGCAGGCGTCGGCCGGTGAGCCGGACCGCTCGGCCACGCCCCCCGGTCCGGTGGCCCTGGACGAGCGGCAGCGCAAGCTCATCTCGCTGCTCATGGCCGGCCACACCGACTCCAGCGCGGCCAACCGGCTGGGCGTCAGCCCGCGGACCGTGACCAACATCCTGCGGTCGCTGATGGACCGGCTCGGGGTCGACAACCGGTTCCAGCTCGGCGTGGCGCTGGGCTCCCAACTGCGGCTCGCCGCAGGGAAGTCGCGCATCGAGGCGGGCGGCGGGTGCCGTGGCGCCGGGCATCAGGGCAGGGCCCTCGACCGGGGGCCGCGGACCCAGGGCGCCGAGGTGAACCGGATTCCGGTGGCGGGCGGGTACGGCACCGCGAGGACCGCACCGCGCCCGTCCTGAACGCCGGTCCTGAACGCCCGCCCTGGGGACGGATCCCGGCCCGCCGGGACCGGCCCGCCCGCAGGCCGCAGGAGTTCAGGCGGGTGGGATGTCGCTGCCCCTGTGGTGGGTGAGGTAGTCCCAGGTGTCCTTGCCCGGGTAGCCGTCGGCCTCGGTGCCGGTCCAGCCCTGGGCGAGTTGGAAGGCTTCGGTGGCCCGGTGGTCGGCGTCGTCCCAGCTGTCGTCCGGTCCTTCGGCGTAGAAGCGTCCGCCGCCGCGTCCGACCAGCAGCTGGCCGAGCCGTCCGACGTACTCGTTGCGGGCGCCGGGCCCGAACTTGTCGGCGCCGGGGAAGGAGTCGGAGCTGCCCGACAACCCCCGGTAGCGGTAGGGCAGGTAGCCGTCGGCGTGGCTCCAGTACGCGTACGGGGTGGACCGCTTGCGGGTGTTCGGTCTGGTCTGCTCGAAGGCGAGGTACGTGGTGCGGGAGGAGTCCGCCCAGCCGGCGAAGAGGGCGATGTGGGAGCCGCCCTGCGGGTGGTCCGGGTCGTTGAAGATCAGGGCGTCGCCGGGTTGGAGGTCGTTCTTGGCTATTCGGTCGGCGAAGTCGGGCAGGGTCCAGGTGGTCTGGCTGCTGCCCAGGCCCCAGGCCATCGAGACGAACCCGGAGCAGTCCTGGCGGTAGCCGTCCGACCAGAAGCCGCTCATGCTGTACGGCACCTGCTGGTCCACCCAGCTCTGGGCGCGGTCGAGGATCGCGGAGCGGCTGGTGGCGGGTGTGGAGCGCGGGTGCGGCCCGAGGAGCGCGGCACCGAAGAGTCCGGCCGCCTCACCCTGCGGGGTGTCGGGCGCGGCCGCGGCTTCGGGTGCGTCGGGGCTGTCGGAGGCGCTGGTGCCGCCGCCGGGCCACGGGGCCGACTCGGCCAGGGCGCTCGACGCGCCGCCGATCACCGTGCCGGCCGCGGCGAGCAGGGCGGCGGCCCGGCGGGCCGCCCGGGCGGTCCGGCGGCGGTGGCGACCTCGTTCCGGGTGGCCCGGGTGGCCCGGGGGCCCGTCGGTCCGGCGGCGGGCGGCGCAGCCCGGGCAGGCGCAGTCGGCGGCGGGTGCTATCTCGGTGAACTCCATCAGCACGGTCGTTCCAGCCTCTCCAGCAGGGTGCGGAAAGCGCCATACGTTCCCCGCCGGAGGGTGAAATATCGGTATGAAGGTTACGAATCAGACGGAAGGTGGAGCGCTGGGTGAGGGGCCGGCGGCGCCGCCGCACGGAGGAGGTGGCCCGGTCGGGGACCTCGCCGACCGGCTGCGGGCCGCCCGCGCCGGGCCGGCTCCCCGGGCCGGGCGGTCAGTCCGATGGGCGGTCGGCCGGGACCGGGACCGGGAGCGTGACCGGGGGGTTGGCGGCGGAGTACTCCGGGGCGGTCCAGGTCAGCGGAGCGGCGGGGAAGAGCTCGACCGTCTCGGTGACGGTGAAGTCGACGGTGCGGGTGGTGCCGGTCCAGTCGGTCCGGGCCCGGCCGGTCAGCAGGAGGGCGGCGCCGGTCTCCCAGTCCGGGAGGAGCAGGCCGGCCGAGGGGTCGAGCTCCAGATTGCCCAGGGTCATGAACATGCTGTTGCCCGGGTAGTCCGGCCAGCGCAGGCGGTCCGGGCCGAGGACGGCGAGGAAGCCGGGGTTGCCGCCCCGGTGGGAGGCGTCCACCCGGCCGTCGGGGCCCCTGGTGGCGACGAAGAAGGTGTCGGCGGTCGCGGCGGTGAGCTGCTGGAGGGCGGTCAGCCCGGTGCCCCGGGCGGCCGGCCGTGCCTGGGCGGCGGTGCCGGGCGGGCCCGGCGCGTCACGGGGGCTGCGCCGCTGGATGTACTTGGGACAGTTGGCGTACACCTGGGCGGCCGCGATCGTCAGCCCGCCGCGGCCGTCGGGGGTGGCCCGGCCGTTGAGCCGCATCCGCCGCCGGCCGGCCGGGTCCAGGGCGATGGTGCCGACCTCGGCGGGAGCGTCGAGGACCGCGGCGAGCGGGTCGTCGGGGGCGGGGCGGGCGGCCACGGCGAGGGTGTGGTTGTCGGCTGCGCGCAGGAAGCCCTGCGGGCCGCTCAGCTGGGTGGCCCACAGGCGCCCCCGCGGGTCGGCGGCGGCGATTACCAGGGTGTGGCGCTCGGTCAGGAAGCGGGCGGCCACCGGGGGGATGGTGGCGCCGATGGCGCGGCCGGAGTGGTCGGCCCGGTCGAGGGCGCCCGCGCGGAGCTGTACGGCGCGTTCGCCGGGGTGGTACGGGGTGGCCTGCACGAGGGTGCTCCTGTTCTCGCGGACACCGGGCGCGGGCGGCGCGCGAGGCGGCGCGCGGGCCCGGCGGTGCGTGCCCGGCAGGGTCGGCGGACCGTGCGCTAGAAGAAGCCGCAGGTGGGCGCGGTGGCGTCGGGGGCGGCGGTGCCGGTGAGGCCGGCGGGGGTGTAGATCTCCAGGCGGATGCCGTCCGGGTCGGTGAAGAAGATGCCGCCGGAGGCGGTGCCCTCGCCGTGCGGGACCACGCCCTCGTGCGTGAACTCGGCGCCCAGGTCGCGCAGGACGGCCTCGGCGGCGCGGACCTCGTCGAGGGAGTCGACCTGGAAGGAGAGGTGGTGCAGGCCGGGCGCGGCGGTGGCGAAGGCGCCGGTGCTCTGCTGCCAGAGGGTCAGGACCAGCCTGCCGTCGCGGGCCAGGAAGGCGTAGCGGCGCCCGGTCTCCGTGCCCTCGGCGGCCAGGTCGAGGCCGAGCAGGGTGCGGTAGAAGGCGGTGGAGCGGTCCAGGTCGGTGACGTTGAGGCCGACGTGGCCGGTCCGGAGCGAGGTCGGGGCGGTGGCGCTGGACATGCCGGGTCAACTCCTCTGCCGGGTGGTCGGCCCGAATGGGCTAACCGTTACAAGTGACAGTAAGGGTTAGTCTGATGGGGCGTCAACCAGTACGGAAGGCTGAAGAGGTTAGTCGCCTACTCCCACTCCCAGCGGATGCCGAGCTGGCCCGGTGCCTGGTCCGGTGCGAGGACGTGGACGCTGGCCGAGGCGCCGATCCACAGCTGTCTGCGCTCCCGGTCGGAGTCCTCGCCGGGGTCGCGGTCGAAGCGTTCGCAGTGCGCCGGTATCGCCGCCGGGTCGAAGTGCACCTGGAGGACGTACTCGCGCACCGGGACCGCGAAGCGCCGCGCGTAGGTGGTGGTCGGACTGCCGGGCGGGATCTCGACCTCGTACTCGATGACCGTGCTGTCGCCGACGCCGAGCGGCCGGTCCAGCATCAACTCGGCCACCAGCAGGCCGCTCTGGGGCCGGCGGCGGACCCGGCCGAGTCTGGCGTGCCGGACCGAGGTGATCTCCGGGCAGCCGGTGGCCCCCTCGTCCGCCATGTGCACCACCAGGCAGCGGGACACCCCGCTGACCGTGGCCCGGACCACCTGGCGCAGCCGGAGCATCGAGCCGCGCCGGTGTTCGTCGACGTAGTAGGCGTCGTGGATGCTGAGCCGCTCCAGCTCGCCGACCGGCGGGGCGTCCAGCTCGGCGAAGACGCCGGAGATCTCCTGCTGGCCGGGCCAGACGTCCTCGACCCGGAGGCTGTCGGTGGCGGCCGGGGTGACCCAGCGCCCACGCGGGCGGGGCGGGCCGAGCAGGGTGGAGAGGGCGGCGTGCGGCAGGCCGAGCAGCTCCTCCAGGAGGTGCACGGCGCGCAGTGAGGTGGCGCGCTCGGGCTGGCTGCGTCCGCGACGCCAGTAACTGAGCGTCGTGACACTGATTCTGACGCCCTGTTGGCCGAGTGCGGTGCGGATCCGGTCCAGGCTGAGGCCGCTGCCCTCGATGGCGGTGTGCAGTGCCTCGGCGAAGTTGGCGGACGCCACCGGTCGTGCCCTGCCCGCGGGTTGGACGGGCGCGGGCGCGAACCCGCTGTCCGGGGCGGCCCGGTGCTCGCCGACCAGCCTGAGCCGTCCGGCGTACTGCGGTTGCTGTGAGGCCATGCGGACACCTTCCCCACCCGGCGAGTTCGGTGGGAACCCTACGCACGGTCGAGAGACTACGTCATCCACTCACGCGTATGACAGTGGTCACGCAAAAGAATCCTGGAGTTTTCGAATACCGAAACATTGCGGAAACACAGTTGCCGGTACGGGGGCGTACCCCGTACCGGCAACCTCTCCTGAATTAGGTTCAGGAAATGCTGAGCGCGGTGTCGTCGATGACGAAGCTGGTCTGCTGCGAGGAGTCCTCGACACCGGTGAACTTGAGGGTCACCGTCTTGCCGGCGAAGGCCGACAGGTCGATGGTCTTCTGGACGTAGCCCGCGGCCGCGTTGGCGTTGGAGTAGGTCGCCACCGTGGTGGAGTTCGCCTGGACGGTGAGCTTGTCGTAGGCGGTGCTGCCGGTCTCGGCGGTGTCGATGTGCAGCCAGAAGCTGAAGCTGGCCTTGCAGCCCGCCGGGATGCTCACGGTCTGCGAGAGGGTGTCGGTGTGGGCCGAGCCGTAGCCGTCCAGCCACGCCTTGTACGAGCCGGAGTGGGCGGCCTCACCGGAGTCGTTGGTGATCACGCCGCTGGACGAGGTCCAGGTCGAGGAACCGCTCTCGAAGCCCGCGTTGCCGAGCAGCTGCGCCGAGGTGCAGCCACCGGACGGCGGCGGGGTGGTGCCGCCACCGCTACCGCCACCGAGCAGGGCGGTGGACAGGCCGTCGGCGGCCGGGGAGCCCCAGCCGGTGACCTGGTCGTAGCCGGACTTGGTGGAGTAGTCCTGGTTCTTGCCGGAGGTGACGTCGTGGAAGGCCGAGCCGTAGCCGCTGCCGTTGGCGATCGAGTACAGCTTGGGGTTGGCCTCGCCGAGCGCCGACTGGCCGGCCGCCTTGGCCTTCTGGTTGAACAGCGCGGCGTAGCCGGACCAGAGCGGGGCCGCGGCGGAGGTGCCGCCGTAGACCTGCCAGCCGGGGGAGCTGGTGCCCTGGGTGTAGATGGCGAAGCCGCTGTTCGGGTCGGCGTTGGAGGAGACGTCCGGCACGGTGCGCATGCTGCCGCTGATGCCGGTGCCGGTCTGCCAGCTCGGCTGGGCGAACTGGGTGGAGACGCCGCCGCCGGCGGTGCTCCAGGCGCTCTCCGAGGAGTAGCCGTTGCTGCCGGTCACGCTCAGGTTGGTGCCGCCGACACCGGTGTTGTGCGGGCTGGAGGCGGGGAAGTCGACCGCCTTGACCGAGGAGCCGCTGGTGGAGCGGGTGCAGTCGCGCGAGCCGTCGTCACCGGAGGCGGAGAAGATGCTGATGCCCTGGGCGGCGGCCTGCTTGAAGGAGTTGTCCACCGCGGTCATCGAGGCGGCCGTGGTGTCCGGCTCGCAGGAGCCCCACGAGATGGAGATGACCGAGACCTTGTTCTCCGACACGATCTGGGCGGCCATGTCCAGCTCGCCCTGGTCGGTGTTGGGGGCCTCGTAGACCAGCTGCTGGGCCTTGGGGGCGACACCGCGCACGATCTCGGAGTCCAGCTCGACCTCGCCCTGACCCTCGCCGGGCTTGCTGTCGTAGTTGGCGCCGTCCACCGAGACGGTGCTGACGGCCGGGCCGGAGAGGCCGAACTGGCTGTCGTACGTCTTCAGGTTGCCGGAGGAGTAGCCGTCGAACTCCCAGAGGGCGACCGTGGAGCCGGTGCCGTCGGCGCTGATCTTGTTCAGGTTGTACGCGCCGTCGTACTGGGCCGGACCGAAGCCGTTGGGGGTCGCGTGCGGGGTCGACCCGTTCGGCTTGGCGAGGCGGGTGGTGCGCACGGTCTTGTTGTTCAGACCGGTGACGCCCTGGACCACCTGGGCCAGCGAGGCCGGCACCGAGGCGGCGGCGTCGTTGGCGAAGAACGTCTTGTTCTCCTGCTGGTCGACGTAGCGGCTCTCGTGGGTGCCGAAGGCCTTGGCGATCTGCGCGTTGCTGCCGGTGGCGTTGACCACCTGGCGGTTGGCGCTGACCGAGGTGACCTTCAGGCCCTGGTCCGCCAGGTACGAGCGGACCTGGTCGACGTCGGCCTGGGTCGGGCCGAAGCGCTCGGTGAACTGGGCCGGCGTCAGGTAGTGCCCGTACTCCGGCGAGCCCTTGGTGCTCAGGGCGGACAGCAGACGGTCCAGTTCCGCGGTGTTGCGCAGCTTGAGGCTGACGGCCACGGATATCTGCTGGGCGGCGGGAACGTCACCCGACTTCTGGGAATGTGCCACCGCCGGGGTCACGGTGTTGGGCAGGGCCACACGGGCCGCCGAGGCGTTGGACGTCGGCGCGGCGTACGCGGCCGTGGCGCCCAGGGAGGCCACGGTCAGTGGCAGTACGGCGAGTGCCGAGGCAAGGGCGAGCGAGCGGGGTCGCACGGGCTCCTCCGGAAGGTGGGGGGCGTTCCGGTTCGAAAACGCTGGTCAGAACTTCCCAGAAAACTCTCAGCATTGGACCCATGGACTGGCAATTGGTAGCTAAAAAACAGTCAAGTGTGGAACATCCCCTCATCAACAGAACAACGAAATCTCCATACAGTGAATAGCCGCGGAGAAGCCCGGAGTTAGACTCGGGCCATGGCAGACCCCCGCGACCCGCGCCCGCTGACCGGTGAACCGCTCTCGCTCGATCTGCTCAACACCCGCTGGCGCAGCCCCGTCGCCGAGGACCTGCTCGACACCCTGGCCGGGTACCGGATCTGGCTCTCCTCCGTCGGCCTCGCCGATCGCTGCACCGCCGACGCGGCCGGGCTCGGGGCGACCCTGGCCGCCCGCTCCGCCCTGGCCGAGGCCGTGCTGGCCGCCGAGGAGCAGCGCGAGGCCGAACTCGCGCCGCTCAACGAGGTGTTGGGGCACGGCAGGCTGATCCGCCGGCTCACCCAGGCCGGCCCCGAGGAGACCGTCGAGGTGGACGGTCCCGAGTGGCTGGCCGGCTGGCTGGCCGCCGACGACTATCTCGCCCTGCTGAACCAAGGGGCGCAGCGCATCAAGCGCTGCGCCCATCCGTCCTGCGTGCTGCACTTCCACGACGTCTCGCAGAACGGCCGCCGCCGCTGGTGTTCGATGGCCGTCTGCGGGAACCGGGCCAAGGCGGCCCGGCACTACGTGAAGGTCAACGGCGGCTGACTGCGGGCGTGTTGGCCGAGCGCCCGCGACCCGGGACCCGAGGTCAGTCGGCCGGGGTGCCGAGCCACCGGGTGAGCACCGCGCGCAGCTCGCCCCGGCTCGGGTCGACACCGGCCCAGGCCGCGTAGCCGTCCGGGCGGACCAGCAGGACGGTGTCCCGCAGCTTGCCGTGCGGATCGGCCGGTGCGGCCGTCACCACCCGGTCCGCCCACGGATCGGCCACCGACAGCTCGTCGTTGCTGATCAGTACGGCCCGGCCGGCGCGCAGCGCCTCGTGGAGCCGGGACGGGCCGTCCGGCCGCTCCACCGCGAGGCGCAGGTCGGGGATCCGGCGGCCCACCAGGTGGTGGGAGCCCGTGGGCGCCGGGTAGCTGAACCCGATCCCGGAGACCTGCCGTGCGCCGCGCTCGGCCAGCGGGCCGAGGTGCCCGGCGGCCGCGGCCAGGGCGGAGCGCAGGACCCGGGTCGGGGCGGAGTGCGCCAGCGCGAGCCGGATCAGCGCTCCGGAGCTGCGCAGCACCGTGCGGCCGACCGGATGGCGCTCGGTCTGGTAGGTGTCCAACAGGGCGTCGGGCGACCAGCCCCGGACGGCCGCGACCAGCTTCCAGCTCAGGTTGGCGGCGTCCTGCAGGCCGGTGTTCATGCCCTGGCCGCCGGCCGGGGTGTGACAGTGCGCCGCGTCACCGGCCAGGAAGAACCGTCCGGAGCGGTAGTTGGGCACCTGGCGCTCGTCGCTGTGGAAGCGGGACATCCAGCGCGGGTCGTGCAGGCCGTGGTCCACGCCGAGGACGGTGCGGGTGACGTCCACGATCTCCGCGAGCGAGACCGGTTCGCTCTCCGGGCACTGGCGGCTGCGGTCCCAGGCGATCACCCGGTACCAGCCGTCGCCGAACGGGACCATGAAGGCGAAGCCCTGGGCGTTCGCGCCCACCGTGATCACCTCTTCGGGCTCCCGCTTCAGCCGGACGTCGGCCAGCAGCACCGAGCTGATCACCGACTCCCCCGGGAACGGGATGCCGAGCAGGTCGCGGACGGTGCTGCGGACGCCGTCCGCGCCGACCGCGTACGTCGCGGTGTGGGTGGCGCTCTCGCCTCCGACGCGGACGTCCAGGCCGACGCCGCGGCCGTCCTGGTGCAGGGCGAGCAGTTCGGCGCCCCGGACGACGGTCGCTCCCGCCTTCAACGCCCGTTCCCTGAGCAGGCGTTCGGTGTTGGACTGCGGGGTGATCAGGACGAACGGGAAGCGGGTCGGCAGCCGGCGCAGGTCCACCGCGAGGTTGCCGAACAGACGCAGCGAACTGATCACCCGGCCGGTGGAGATCAGTTCGTCGGCCAGCCCGCGGTCGTCGAACTGCTCCAGGGTGCGGGCGTGCACGGCGAAGGCGCGGGTGAGGTTGGACTCCGCCTCGCGCTTCTCCAGCACGGTCACCCGCAGTCCCGCGGTCGCCAGATCCCCGGCGAGCAGGAGCCCGGTGGGCCCCGCGCCGACGATCACGACATCCGAGGTCTGCTGCTTGTCGGACATCTGCCATCTCCTGGTGGTCGGACCGGCGTTGCCGGCGAGCCGGTTCTCAGCTCGCTCTCAGCCTTCCATCATCGCGGCCCCATCCGGGGCTGTGAATCTCGCAGACATGACAGAGCCCGTGCGCCGCGGAACCACCACCGTCGATCCGCTGCCCGCCGGCGGTGCGAGCATGCGGACCCGTACCCGTCTGGTCGAGGTGGTCGTCCCGGTCTACAACGAGGAGCACACGGTCGAGCGATGCGTCCGCCGACTGCACGCCTACCTCGGTGAGACCTTCCCCTACCCGTATCGGATCACCATCGCGGACAACGCCAGCACCGACGGCACCTGGCAGCTGGCGACCGCGCTGGCGGAGGAGATTGCGCAGGTCGAGGCGGTGCACCTGGACCTCAAGGGGCGCGGCCGGGCGCTGCGGCAGGTCTGGGGCGCCAGCGAGGCCGACGTGGTCGCCTACATGGACGTGGACCTCTCCACCGGGCTGGAGGCCTTCCTGCCGCTGGTCGCGCCGCTGCTCTCGGGCCACAGCGACCTGGCGATCGGCAGCCGGCTGCACCGGGGTTCGGCGGTGGTGCGCGGTCCCAAGCGGGAGTTCATCTCGCGCACCTACAACGTGCTGCTGCGGGCCACCATGGCGGCCAAGTTCTCGGACGCGCAGTGCGGGTTCAAGGCGGCGCGGACCGAGGTGGTCAAGCAGCTGCTGGCGGAGGTCGAGGACAACGCCTGGTTCTTCGACACCGAGTTGCTGCTGCTGGCCGAGCGGTCCGGACTGCGGATCCACGAGGTGCCGGTGGACTGGGTGGACGATCCGGACAGCCGGGTGGACATCGTCCGCACGGTGATCGACGACCTCAAGGGCATGGCCCGGGTCACCCGGCGCTCGCTGACCGGTGCCGGGCGGCTCGACCACCTGCCGACCCGGGTCCGCGAGGCGCAGCTGCCGCCGGGCCTGTCCTGGCAGTTGGCGAGCTTCGCGGTGGTCGGGACGGTCAGTACGGCCGCGTACGTGCTGCTGTACCTGCTGCTGCGGCAGGTGGCGCCCGCGCTGCTGGCCAACGCGGTGGCGCAGGTGGTCACGGCGGTGTTCAACACGGCGGCCAACCGGCGGTTCACCTTCGGGGTGACGGGGCGGCGGGGTGCGTTCCGGGCCCAGGCGGAGGGCGGGATCGCGTTCGTGATCGGCCTGGTGCTGAGCAGCGCGGCGATCGGGTTGCTGGGGCTGGTGTGGCCGACCGCCAGGCACGGCGGGGAGCTGGCGGTGCTGGTGGGCGCCAACGCGCTGGCGACGGTGGTGCGGTTCCTGCTGATGCGGGTGTGGGTGTTCAGCCCGAGGCGGACCCGCTGACGCCGGGTCGTCGAGGAGCGGCGGAGAGCGGTACAGGGGCGCGGGGAACCGCGCGGGACGGGAGGCCGACGAGCTCCGGTGCCTTCCGTCCCGGGCGGTCCCCGCGCCCCTGAGGGCGTACCGACCGCGGCGGGGTCAGCTGTGGCGGCGGACCTCGACGACGCGGAACCGGTTGGCGACGAAGGCGGCGTCGCAGTAGGCGGAGTTGGCGGCCGGGTTGGCGCCGGTGCCGTGCAGGTCGGAGAAGGCGGCGGTCTGGTTCGGGTACACGCCGCCGGTGAGGTTGAGGGAGAGCGAGACGCCGGAGTCCAGGGCGGCCTCGACCAGGGCGGCCTCGACCTGGTCGTCGACCGTCCAGCCGGTGGCGGTCATCGCACCCTGCTCGACGGTGGTGCGGCGGAGCATCTCGACCGCCGCCTCGGCGGACTCCACGGCCACCGCGAAGGAGACCGGGCCGAAGCACTCGCCGAGGAAGGTGGCCCGGTCGTCCGGCTTGTCGGCGTCCACCTTGACCAGTGCGGGCGTCCTGATGGTCGCGCCCGGGAACTCGTCCGAGGTCACCACCCGCGGGGTGAGCGCGAGTTCGCCGAACTCGCCGCCGGCCGCCTGCACCGTGCGCTGGAGCACGCCCGGGTTGACCACGGCGCCGAGGATCGCGGCGGCGCGGGCGTCGTCGCGCAGCAGGCCGGTGATCGCGTCGGCCAGGTCGGTGACCACCTCGTCGTAGGACTTGCCGCCCTCGTCGGTGGTGATGCCGGCGCGCGGGATCAGGATGTTCTGCGGGGTGGTGCACATCTGGCCGCTGTAGAGCGAGAGCGCGAAGGCGAGGTTGGCCAGCATGCCGCGGTAGTTGTCGGTGGACTCGACCACCGCCGTGTTGACGCCGGCCTTCTCGGTGTAGACCTGGGCCTGCCGGGCGTTGGCCTCCAGCCACTCGCCGAAGGCGGTCGAGCCGGTGTAGTCGATGACCTTCACCTCGGGCCGGACGGCCAGCACCTGGGCGATGGTGGAGCCCTCGTGCTCGGCGGCCAGACAGACCACGTTGGGGTCGAACCCGGCCTCGGTGAGCACCTCGCGGGCCACCCGGACGGTGAGCGCGAGCGGCAGGGTGGCGCGCGGGTGCGGCTTGACCAGGACCGGGTTGCCGGTGGCCAGCGAGGCGAACAGCCCCGGGTAGCCGTTCCAGGTCGGGAAGGTGTTGCAGCCGATCAGCAGCGCGAGCCCGCGCGGCACCACGGTGAACTCCTTGACCATGGTCAGCGGGTCGCGCTTGCCCTGCGGCTTGGTCCAGTCAGCGCGCTCGGGCAGCCGGGTCTGCTCGGCGAAGGCGTACGCCACCGCCTCCAGCCCGCGGTCCTGGGCGTGCGGGCCGCCGGCCTGGAAGGCCATCCCGTACGCCTGGCCGGTGGTGTGCATCACCGCGTGCCCGAACTCGTGCGAGCGGGCGTTGATCCGGGCCAGGATCTCCAGGCAGACCGCCGCACGGGCGGCCGGGCTCGCCGCCGCCCAGGCCGGGCGGGCCGCCTGCAGCGCGCCGATCAGCGCGTCGGGCGTGGCGTGCGGGTAGCTGACGCCCAGTTCGATGCCGTACGGCGAGGTCTCGCCGCCGACCAGCTCGCCGTCGGTCGGCTGGCCGTCGAGCGCGAAGACGCCGCCGAGTAGCGCGTCGAAGGCCGCCTTGCCGGCCTCCGCCCCGTTCTCGCCGTACGCCTTCGGGAACTCGGGGTAGGGCGACCAGTAGTCGCGGCTACGGATCGCCGCGATCGCGCGGTCGAGCGTGTCCTGGTGGCGTTCGATCAGTTCGGCGACCGAGGGGGCAGGGGTCGCAGCGGCCATGGTGCGCTCCTCCAAAGGGGCGGACGGGACACCCCTCAGAGTAACCGAACGATCGGTCGGGGCAAGAGGGTGCAGGAGGGCAATCGCCGGGCGGGTACCGAACCGGTCGCCCGCCGGGGGGTGTGCACGACCGCTCCGGACGGAAGACGGCGGCGCCGCACCGACCCGCGATCGGCGGGGTGCACCGCCCGATGGGGATCGGGAGGTGCACCCCGCCGGCGGAGGCCGGTGCGGCGCCGGTGTCCGTTGCCGCGCGCGCTCGTTACGGGATGCCGAGCTCGAAGACGACGTAGCCGGCGAACCAGCCGGAGGCGATGGCGCCCATGCCCAGGACGGTGGCCAGCGAGGGCAGCGAGAGGCGGCGCAGCGCGATGGCGACCGGGATGGTGAGCGGGAAGACCGGCAGCACGAAGCGGGACAGCGTGCCGAACATCTGCTGGCTGCCGAGGGCCAGCACCAGGGTGCCCAGGGTGTAGACGGTGATCACCAGCGGCGGACGCAGCCTTAGCAGCGGGACCAGCAGGCAGGGCAGTGCGAACAGCACCAGGACGGCGACCAGGTCCTCGGTCGGGTACGCGAAGAGGTAGTTGTTGTCGCCGGTGAGGATGTGCGCGACGGCGTCGGAGGTGTACTTCCCGAAGTCGAAGAAGTGCAGCCAGGCGCCGCGCTGGAGGGTGAGGTAGCCGTCCCAGTGGCCCATCCGGTAGCCGACCCAGCCGATGTAGCCGAAGAAGCTCAGCGGCGGCAGCAGGATCGCGGACAGCGGGCCGAGCACGCCGTCCCTGCGGCGGAACAGGGCGACGGCGGCGGAGAGCGCGACGCCCGCGATCAGGGTCATCGAGGTGGGGCGGCTCAGGCCGGCGATGAAGGTGATCAGCGCCGCGTTCACCCACTGCCGGGTGATCACGAAGTAGCAGGACCAGACGGTCAGCGCGACGAACAGCGACTCGGTGTAGACCGCCCACTCGACGCCCGCACCCGGGAAGGCGCCCCAGACCGCTGCCGCGATCACGCCCGCCCGCGCGCCGGCCAGCTGCGCGGTGACCGCGTAGATCCCGGCGGCGGCGGCGAACGAGGCGGTGACCGAGACCAGCATTCCGGCGCCGTAGAGGCCGATGCCGGTGCAGTCCGAGACCAGGCGTATCAGGCCCGGATAGAGCGGGAAGAACGCCGAGGAATTCTGCTGGACGGTGAAGAATCCGCCGTGGTCGGCTATCAGCTGGGGGTGGTAGCCGAATTGCGCGACCTGCTGGTACCACCAGCCGTCCCAGCTGCCCAGGACATCCCACGGGTGGGCACCGCCGCCGAATCGCGGATCCAGGTCGTGGAAGCGGCCGGAGGAATCCAGCAGCAGCATGAAGACCGAGAAGCCGATCAGCTTCACCGCCCCGAACAGTGCCAGGGCGGGGCCGAACTCGGCGGCCCGCCGGCGGAGGCGGTGGCGGAACGCGTCGGACTCGGGGAAGGACGGTGGCGCGGACGGTGGCGCCGGGGACTCGCCGGGGAGCGGACGGCGGTCCGATGCCACCGTCTCCTGTATCGCGCTCACTGTGGGGCCCCTCCACCGGTCGCCGTCACCACTCCGCCGGGACATCCAGCGGTGGACGGGGAGTCTATCCGGCCCCCTTGGAAACCCCCGGGGCTCGCGGCCCGGGTGGGGGGCGACGGCGGAATTCGCTTTCGCGGAGTTTTGGCCGAGTTCAGGCACCGGAATCCCGTATTCGGCGGGAAAGGGGCGGAATTCGGCGGCGGACGGTCTGCGGGCGGCGGCGGTTTCCGACCCCAGGCTGACGCGCGGTCGGGGCGGCGAGGATACTCGATCCCATGGCCGAGAACACCACCCGCACCACGTACACCGTCGAGTCACTGCTGGCCGTGACCGTCGAGGTCTTCAACGAGCGCGGGTACGACGGGACCTCCATGGAGGACCTCTCGAAGGCGGCCGGGATCTCCAAGTCCTCGATCTACCACCATGTGCGGGGCAAGGAGGAGCTGCTCAGACTCGCCGTCGGCCGGGCCCTGGACGGCCTCTTCGCGATCCTCGACGAGCCCGCCGCCCAGGCCGGCCGCTCGGTCGACCGGCTCGAACACGTCGTCCGCCGCACGGCCGAGGTGCTGCTCGACGAGCTGCCGTACGTGACGCTGCTGCTGCGGGTGCGCGGCAACACGCCCACCGAGCAGTGGGCGCTGGAGCGGCGTCGGGAGTTCGACCACCGGGTGGCGGAGCTGCTCCGGGCGGCCGTCGCCGAGGGTGAGCTCCGGTCGGACGTGGAGCCGCGACTGGCCACCCGACTGCTCTTCGGCATGATCAACTCGATTGTGGAGTGGTACCGCCCCGGTACCAGGAGCGCCGACGGCGTCGCCGAGGCGATCGTGCACCTGGCCTTCGACGGGCTGCGCGCACCGACGGCGTGAACCGGGCCGTCCCCGGCCTGACCCGCTCGCCCGGACCCGGCCCGCCCCGACCCGGCCCGGTCGGTTCGCCCCGATTCGACCCGCCCGGCCCGGCAGGCGGGAGTCCGAAGGCGGGCCCTCGGACGGGCCCTAGTCCGGGGGGACCTGGTCGGTCTCCTCGAAGACCAGCAGGGTCTGGGTGGCGAGGACCTGGGGGATGCCCTGGATCCTGGTCAGCACCAGCTCGCGCAGGGCGCGGTTGTCGGCGGTGTGCACCAGCAGCAGGACGTCGAACTCGCCGCCGACCAGCGCGATGTGCGCCACCCCCGGCAGTTCCAGCAGCTGCTCGCGGACGGTCCGCCAGGAGTTCTGCACGATCTTCAGCGTGATGTAGGCCGAGGCCCCCTGCCCGGCCTTCTCGTGGTCCACCCGGGCGGTGAAGCCGCGGATCACCCCGTCCTCGACCATCCTGGATATCCGGGCGTAGGCGTTGGCCCGGGACACGTGCACCCGTTCGGCGACCGAACGTATCGAGGCCCGTCCGTCCTGCTGGAGCAGGCGGAGGATCGAACGATCGACTCGATCGAGCCTGGACATCTGTTCAGCGGACACAGTCCCCCGCCCTCCCGGAATGGACATGCTGCCACCAGCAGACCGCTGGTCGGGCCGATTGTCCACCACCTTGGCGCAGCTGTGGCCAGAATGAACAGACAACCGAACAATCGGTAGGGAGAAAGAGGCCCGGCGGCCGCTCCGCCGCCACTCGCTCACCACGGCATCACCACTGCCCCTGTCGCACCCCCTCCCCACCCTTCGGAGGTGCCCGAGATGACCGTTCTCGACCCTTCCCCCGACTTCCTCCGGGGGGACCCCCACCCAGCCGCAGCCTCCGTCCCGGGGTGGCTGCCGGGCGCGACCGGCCCCCGCAGCGATCCCGCCCCGCTGCTGCCCGACCCGTCCCCGGTCCGGGTGCTCGGCACTCCGCTGCTGGAGAAGACCGACCCGGCGCTGCTGCGCGAGCTGTACCGCCGGCTGGTGGTCGGCCGCCGCTACAACCAGCAGGCCACCACCCTGACCAAGCAGGGGCGGCTCGCCGTCTACCCGGCCTCCACCGGCCAGGAGGCGTGCCAGGTCGCCGCCGCGCTCGCGCTGCACGAGCAGGACTGGCTCTTCCCCAGCTACCGCGACACCCTCGCCGTGGTCGCCCGGGGGGTGGACCCGCTGGAGGCGCTCACCCTGCTGCGCGGTTCCGCCCACACCGGCTACGACCCGCGCGCCACCCGCACCGCGCCGCTCTGCACCCCGCTGGCCACCCAGGCGCCGCACGCCGTCGGGCTGGCCCACGCGGCCCGGCTGCGCGGTGAGCCGGTGGTCGCGCTGGCCATGCTCGGCGACGGCGGCACCAGTGAGGGCGACTTCCACGAGGCGCTGAACTTCGCCGCCGTGCTGCACGCCCCGGTGGTCTTCCTGGTGCAGAACAACGGGTACGCCATCTCCGTCCCGCTCACCCAGCAGTCGGCCGCGCCGACCCTGGCCCACAAGGCGGTCGGGTACGGCATACCCGGCCGCCTGGTGGACGGCAACGACGCCCCCGCCGTGCACGCCGTCCTCACCGAGGCGATGGAGCGGGCCCGTGCGGGTGGCGGACCGACCCTGGTCGAGGCGCTCACCTACCGGATCGAGGCGCACACCAACGCCGACGACGCCACCCGCTACCGGCAGGAGGAGGAGGTCGCCGCCTGGCGCGAGCACGACCCGATCCTGCGGATGGAGCTCCACCTGCGGGCCGCGGGCCTGCTGGAGGACACCCTGGTGCAGGAGGCCGCCGACGAGGCCGAGGAACTCGCGGCCCGGATGCGCGCCGAGTTCCACGCCGACGCCGAGCTCGACCCGATGTCCCTCTTCGACCACGTCTACGCCGAACCCACGCCGCAACTGCGCGAGCAGTCGGCCCAGTTGGCAGCCGAACTGGCTGCGGAGGCCGAGGTGCACACCCGATGAGTACGGTCCAGCCGTCGCCCACCCCCACGCCCGTCCCCGGTCGCGGCGCCGTGCCGCAGACTGCCGCCTCGGTGCGGACCGGCAGCATGGCCCAGGCGCTCAACTCCGCGCTGCGGGACGCCATGCAGGCCGATCCGACCGTCCACGTGATGGGCGAGGACGTCGGCACCCTCGGCGGCGTCTTCCGGATCACCGACGGTCTCACCGCCGAGTTCGGTCCCGACCGCTGCCTGGACACCCCGCTCGCCGAGGCCGGCATCCTGGGCACCGCCATCGGCATGGCGATGTACGGCCTGCGGCCCGTGGTGGAGATGCAGTTCGACGCCTTCGCGTACCCCGCGCTGGAACAGCTCTTCTCGCACGTCGCCAAGATGCGCAACCGCACGGCCGGGAAGCTCCCGCTGCCGATCACCGTCCGCATCCCGTACGGCGGCGGCATCGGCGGCGTCGAGCACCACAGCGACGCGTCCGAGGCGTACTACACCGCCACCCCCGGCCTGCACGTGGTCACCCCCGCCACCGTCGCCGACGCGTACGGCCTGCTGCGGGCCTCGATCGCCTCGGACGACCCGGTGGTCTTCCTGGAGCCCAAGCGGCTCTACTGGGGCAAGCAGGAGTGGGACCCGTCCGCACCGGTCGAGCCGATCGGCCGGGCCGTGCTGCGGCGGACCGGCCGCTCGGCGGTGCTGATCACCTACGGTCCCTCGCTGCCGGTCTGCCTGGAGGCGGCCGAGGCGGCGCGGGCCGAGGGCTGGGACCTGGCGGTGCTGGACCTGCGCAGCCTGGTGCCCTTCGACGACCGGACCGTGGCCGAGGTGGTCCGTTCGGTCGGCCGGGCCGTGGTGGTCCACGAGTCGACCGGCTTCGGCGGGGTCGGCGCGGAGATCGCCGCCCGGGTGACCGAACGCTGCTTCCACCACCTGGCCGCGCCCGTGCTGCGGGTCACCGGCTTCGACATCCCCTACCCGCCGCCGATGTTGGAGCACCACCACCTCCCCGGGGTGGACCGGATCCTGGACGCGGTCGCCCGGCTGCAGTGGGAGGAGTGACGATGATGCCCGTGGTGCGAGAGTTCCCCCTGCCGGACCTCGGTGAGGGACTCACCGGTGCCGAGGTGGTCCGCTGGATGGTCGAGGTCGGCGACGTGATCGCGGTCGACCAGCCGGTGGTGGAGGTCGAGACGGCCAAGGCGGTGGTCGAGGTCCCCTGCCCCTACGGCGGGGTGGTCACCGCACGGTTCGGCGAGGTCGGCGAGGAGATCCCGGTCGGCTCGCCGCTGGTGACGGTCGCGGTGGCGCCGTCGGGGTCCGGTGCGGACGAGATGCCTGCGGCGCCGGTGGCCGACGAGCGTCCGCTGGTCGGCTACGGGGTCATGGCGAGTGACAAGGGCGGACGCCGGGCCCGGGTGCGGGCGGTGTCCGCAACGTCCGTACCCGAACGCCCTGTTGCGGCCGCCGTGCCCGCCGGCCCGGTTGCCGACGCGGTACCTGTCGGCCCGGTTGCCGCCGCACCGCCGGTCGTGGCGTCCGCCGTGGTCGCGGTGATCTCGCCCCTGGTGCGGCGGATGGCCCGGGACCACGGTCTCGACCTGGCCCGGGTCACCGGGAGCGGCCCGGACGGGCTGATCATGCGGGCCGATGTGCAGCGAGCGGTGTCGGAGGCCTCCCGGGCCGAGGTGCCGGCCGAACCGGCCGCGGACGTCGTCCCGCTGCGCGGGCTGCGGCGGACGATCGCCGAGAAGCTCACCCGCAGCCATCGGGAGATCCCCGCCGCGACCTGCTGGGTGGACGCCGACGCCACCGAACTCATGGCGATGCGAGCCCAGTTGAACCGGGCGACCGGTCCCAAGGTGAGCGTGCTGGCCCTGCTGGCACGGATCTGCACGGCCGGGCTGGCCCGCTTCCCCGAGCTCAACTCCAGTGTGGAGAGCGATGGTTCGGGAATCCGTCGGCACGCCGCCGTGCATCTGGGCTTCGCGGCGCAGAGCGAACGGGGGCTGGTGGTCCCGGTGGTCCGGGACGCACACCTGCTGAACACCGAGCAACTCGGCGCCGAGCTGGCCAGGTTGACGGAGTCGGCGCGCGCGGGGTCGCTCACCCCCGCCGAGCTCACCGGCGGCACGTTCACGCTCAACAACTACGGCGTCTTCGGGGTGGACGGTTCCACGCCGATCCTCAACCACCCCGAGGCGGCGATGCTCGGAGTCGGCCGGATCGTGCCCAAACCCTGGGTCCACGAGGGCGAGTTGGCCGTCCGGCAGGTCACCCAGCTGTCGTTCACGTTCGACCACCGGGTCTGCGACGGCGGGACCGCGGGCGGGTTCCTGCGCTTCGTGGCCGACTGCGTCGAGCAGCCGGGGACGCTGCTGCGGCAGCTGTAGCGGGCCGTCCCGGGTCGGGCCGGTGAGGGTAACGGGTGTCCGGCCCGGGTGTCCAGGCTTTACCTGATTTGTCGGATGAGCTGTCCAGGCGTGCCAGGCTACCGAAGGCTTCAGCGGAGCAGAGCCAGGTGTGGTTGCAGGGACGACCGGAGTGGAACGATTCTCTTGGGCACTCGTCAAGTTGCGGTGGATTCGACGTCGTTACTCGTGAGAGCGGGCCATGGATCGGCTGCGGTGGACACCGCTCCCGGGGTCCCGGAGGCGGCTCCGGACCCGATTCCGGTCCGGGATCCTGGGGCGGCGGAACCGTACGGGCGGGTGGTCGGCAGCGGGTTGGTGATCCCGCCCCGGCCGACCCGCCCGCCCGCGGTCCCGGCGCCCGCGGTCCCGGCGCCCGCGGTCCCGGCGCCCGCGGTCCCGGCGCCCGCGGTCCCGGCCTCCGCGGTCTTGGCCTCCGCGGTCCCAAGTCCCGTACTCCCACTGCCCGTCGTCGCGGCCCCTGCCGTCCCGGCGCCCGCAGTCGCGGTTCCCGCCGTCCCGATGTGGGCCGGGCTGCCGGCCCCCGTGGCGGAGCCCCCCGGCGCGGCGGCGACCAACTCGGCCGCGGCACTGCCCGTACTGCCGCTCGCGCCGCCGATCGAGCCGATGTTCACCCGGGCGCCAGGGCTCAACTGGGCCGGACCTGGCGATCGTTGGACCAGGGCATGGGCGGTGGACGCGCCCCGGGATCCGGGCCCGTCGGCGCTCCCGGCCGCGCCGGCCCGGCCGGAGCTGCCCGGCGGTTCGGCGTTCCCCGCTCTTCCGGCCCTCGCCGCCCTCCCGGCCCTCCCGGGCTCCCCCGCGCTGCCGCAGCCGGTGGCCGCCGCCCCGGCCGGGCAGGCGGTCGAACAGCTGCCCACGGCACGGGACATCGAGCTGATCAGGTCCTGCCTGGCGGTCGTGGAACCGGTCGCCGACCGGGCCACCGCACACTTCTACGCCCTGCTCTTCCTCCACCACCCCGAGATCCGGGCGCTCTTCCCGGCCGCCATGGACGTGCAGCGCGACCGGCTGTTCCGGTCCCTGCTGATGGCCGCCCGCAACGCCGACCACCCCGCCGGGCTGACCGAGTACCTGACCGGGCTCGGCCGGGGACACCGCAAGTACGGGACGCTGACCGGCCATTACGGCGCGGTGGGCGAGTGCCTGGTCGCGGCACTGGCGCGGTACTGCGGCAGCCGCTGGGACGCCGACGCCGAACTGGCCTGGCGCCGGGCGTACGGGCTGGTCGCGAAGGTCATGATCGACGCCGCCGAGCAGGCGGCGAAGACCTCGCCGCCCTGGTGGCAGGCGGAGGTGGTCGCGCACCGGCTCGGCACTCCGGACGTCGCGGTGCTGACGGTGCGTCCCGACCAGGCGTACCCCTACCGCGCCGGGCAGTACACGACCCTGGAGACGCCCTGGTGGCCCCGGGTGTGGCGGCACTTCTCGTTCGCCACCGCACCCCGTTCCGACGGGCTGCTGACCTTCCACGTCAAGGCCGTCCAGGCGGGCTGGGTGAGCAACGCACTGGTGCACCGGGCCGCGCCCGGGGACGTGCTGCGGCTCGGACCGGCGGCGGGCGGCATGGTGCTGGACCGCGCGGACGGCGCCGACCTGCTCTGCGTGGGCGGCGGCACCGGCATCGCGCCGATCACCGCACTGGTCGAGGAGGTGGCCGCGTACGGCTCCCGGGGCCGTTCGGTCGACGTCTTCTACGGCGCCCGGCAGCACACCGGGCTGTACGGGCTGGACGCGCTGCGGCGGCTGGCGCAGGGGAACCCCTGGCTCACCGTCCACCCGGTCCTCCCGCCGGAGGCGGGCGGCGTGGACGGCGCCGAGTGCGGGGAGCTCCCCGAGGCGGTCGTCCGCCGGGGGCCCTGGACGGGCCGCGCGGCGTTCGTCAGCGGGCCGCCGACCATGGTGCGGCGGACCGCGGCGGCGCTGCTGCGCTGCGGCGTGCCGCAGGCGAGCGTCCACCACGACCTGGAGGGGGAGCCGACGGTCCGGTGAGGCGGTACTGTCCGGCCGCCGCACAGAGGCGGCACCGTCCGGCCGCTCCGCGCGCCTCCGGGGGCACGCGTCGGGGCTCGGCGGGAGGGTTCAGCCCAGGTCGTGGGCGAGCAGCGCCCGGACGCCCTCGATGTTGGCGGCCAGGTAGGCGCGCAGGCTGGGCGGTACGACGTTCACCGAGGTCACGCCCTCCCGGGTGAAGGGCAGCCGGACGATCTCGTACTCGCCGTGCGGCTCGTCCACCTCGGGGCCGTGCCGTCGGGCCGGGTCCATCCCGGCCAGCCGGCAGGCGAAGAAGTGCTGGACCTTGACGCCGTGCGGATGGGCGAGGGTGCCGTCGTCGTGGTGCGCGTGGGAGACGGTGTCGACGAAGGCGGGCACCACGTCCACGACCTTGCCGCCGAGCTCCTCGTCGACCTCGCGGTGCAGGGCGTCCACCACGGTGCGGTCGGTGCTCTCGACGCCGCCGCCGGGCGTGATCCAGTACGGATTGCTGCCGGGCCTGGTGCGCTTGATCAGCACGATCGAGGCCGGGGCGTGCGGGTCGTCCGGGTCCAGCTCCAGCAGGATGGCCCGAGCCGTGCGTTTGACGACCGGGCGGACGGGGCCTGGCATGGCCACCTCCGGGGCGC
>NZ_JBHJVK010000002.1:193042-291317 GCF_042264695.1 Kitasatospora sp. NPDC056138
CGTGCGGGTCGTCCGGGTCCAGCTCCAGCAGGATGGCCCGAGCCGTGCGTTTGACGACCGGGCGGACGGGGCCTGGCATGGCCACCTCCGGGGCGCGAGCGTTGTGCGGAAGTCTCCCGCGCAGGGGCCTGCCCGAAACCCGTGCCGTTGCACGAACGGGAGTGCCCGGTTCCGCCGAACGGATGATTCGGTGTGCCCGGGGGTGTGGTCCGGCGAGTGGGGGTGTAGCCACTGTGGATCTTCGATGGCAAGCCTTGGCTCTGTCTTTGCCTTCGATTTTATGGACAAGTAGACACTAATTCGATTGATGCGAAGGTTTTTCGGGCATTGTGCTGCTGGGAATGATTGCAGGCATGCTCGCCCTGTGCTGCAATGAGCGCGAATCGGGCAGGCGGAGCAGCCACCTCCGCGTCGGGGACTGGAACGGCTATGGAACAGGTCGCGGGACCACCACGGGTGGGAGCTCCTCACGTCCTCGACGGTCACCGAACGAGCCCTGCCGCTGCGGTGGTTGACGGCGGTGCGGCCCGCCCGGTCGGCCGCCGCGGCGGAGCGGCTGCGCTTTCCGCCGGGGGGCGATGTCGCCGTCGTTCGCGCTGTGCGCAAGGGCCGGTCCGGGAGTGGGGCGTCCGGGGCGAGACGGGGGTTGCCGCGTGAAAAAGCACTTCTTATCCGGTTCATCCCCAGACGTGAACGGTGGGTTTGAAGGCGGACGCGGGGGCCATGACAGACGCACAGCCGGGGCAGGCCGGGCAGAACGAGAGGTACGCGCGCATGCACAGCACGGTCCAGGGGCACGTGGTGATGAACCTCGTGGTCTCGAACGAGCTCTCCTTCCGCATCGTGGTCGATCTCGCGTACGACCCCGCCGACCCGTACGCGATCCGGTTGACCTTCCACCTGCCCGGTGACGCTCCGGTGACCTGGGTGTTCGCGCGGGAGCTGCTGCTGGACGGGATCAGCAGCCCGACCGGCGAGGGCGATGTGCACATCCACCCCGTCGGGGAGGAGCTCTCCGAGGTGGGCGTCATGCTGCGCTCGCCCGAGGGCGACGCCGTGCTGCGCGCCCCGTCGCCGCCGCTGATCGCCTTCCTGGCCGGCACCGACCGGCTCGTGCCGATGGGCGAGGAGCGCACCGGCCGAGACCTGGACGCGCAGTTGGCCCTGATCCTCAGCCCCGGGTCCCGCTGAGACCCGCGCCCCGCTGATGCGCGCGCTGCGCCGACGCCTGCACCCCGCTGACGCCTGCGCCCCGCCGAGGCCCGCGTGCCGAAGTCGGCACCGACTCCCGGCCCGGACCAGGCCCCGTGCGGGGCCCGCCGCGGTGAACGGCGGGCCCGCGGGACGAGATCGCGGCCTGTGTCAGTCCTCGTCGTCCCCGAAGGCCAGGTGGAGGCCCCAGGACACCAGGCTGATGATCAGCGAGCCGAACAGCGCCGCCCAGAAGCTGTCGACGTGGAAGTCCAGGCTGAGCTTGCCGGAGGCCCAGGAGGTCAGCATCAGCATGAGGGCGTTGATCACAAAAGTGATCAGCCCGAGGGTGAGGATGAACAGCGGCAGCGAGAACAGCTTCACCACTGGCTTGATCAGCCAGTTCACCACGCCGAAGACCAGTGCCACCGCGAGCACGGTGACGGTCTTGTGCTGCCAGCCGTCCGCCGTCAGGTCTATCCCGTTGACGATCCAGGCGGCCACCCAGATGGCGGCCGCGTTGATGAGCGTTTTGATGACGAAGTGCTTCACGGGTCGGCCCGCATCCAATCTGCGATGAGTGTGTGTCGTCCCTAGGCGTACCGCACTCGGGCCGAAAGCCAAACCGGGCCGGCGGCTCCGCGGTGCGGCGGCCCGCACCGGATGCGGTTGAATGCATCCGGCGTGCAGGCGGTGGGTGTTCCGGTCCGGGGCGGCCGGGCGAGGAGGCGAGCGATCCCGATGAAGGTCTTCCGGTTGGACCAGCTGGACGCGGAACGGGCCGCCAACCAGGGCGCGTACCTCCGCTTCCTCAAGGAACGCAGCATGTCCGCCGGGCTGTACGCGCTCTCGCCCGGCGACACCGACACCCAGTCGCCGCACGCGCAGGACGAGATCTACCAGATCATCAGCGGCCGGGCCGAGTTGACCGTCGGTTCGGAGACGACCACGGTCGGGCGGGGGAGCGTGGTCTTCGTCCCGGCCGGGGTGCCGCACCGGTTCCACCACATCACCGAGGAACTGCGGGTGCTGGTGATCTTCTCCCCGCCCGAGGACTGAACCGGCCGTGGGCGGCGGGGCGTTCGGACGGTAGGGTCGGCCGGGTACGCAACCGAACCGCGGGAGCCCGTAGCAGCGGGCTGAGAGGGCGCTGAACGGTCCTTCTGTGACGAGGGTCTTGCTGCGCCGACCGCCAGAACCTGGCCGTGGCACGGGGACGCTCCTGCCCGGGACAGGGAGGGAGTCCACACCGTGTCCTCTTCGCACACCGCCGAGCAGCCCGGCTCGCTCACCGCCGAGCTCTGGGCGGCCATCGCACCGATCTACGCGGAGATCCTCGACCACCCGTTCATCGCCGGGCTCACCGACGGCAGCCTGCCGCGCGAGGCCTTCCGGCACTTCGTCATCCAGGACTCGCACTACCTCCGCGACTACGCCCGTGCGCTGGCCGTCTGCGCCGCCAAGGCCCCGGGCGAGCAGGACGTCCGGGCGTTCGCCGACGACGCGATCGGGGCGCTGGCCGCCGAGCAGGGGATGCACGCCGAGTTCCTGGACGTCTTCGGCGAGACGGCCGCCGAGGCCGCCGCCGAACCGGTGCTGCCGACCACCCGGGCCTACACCAGCTACCTGCTGGCCACCGTCTACGGCGGCTCGTTCGCCGAGGCGGTGGGCGCGGTGCTGCCCTGCTACTGGATCTACGCCCGGGTCGGCGAGCAGCTGCTGGCACAGTCCTCGCCCGACCCGCTGTACGCCAAGTGGATCTCCACGTACGGCGACGAGGCGTTCCAGTCGGTGGTCCGGCGGGTGCTGGCGCTGACCGACCGGCTCGGTGAGGAGATCTCGCCCGCCGAACGGCGCCGGATGGTCGAGCACTTCACCACGACGTCGCGCTACGAGTGGATGTTCTGGGACGCCGCCTGGCACGCCGAGAGCTGGCCGGTCTGACGGTCGCTCCGATCACCGCGGACCGGTCGGACGGCCCCCGGCGGGCTCCCCGGGGAGGCGGGCGGTGCCGGTTCCAGCGACGGTCGGGTTGGGGGTATCCCTGGGCCCGGACTCGGGGGGATCTCGGGGTTCTATGGGGGGCTGGGAGGCTCGTTTACGTGCTGGGACGCCCGTACGATCGACGTATCGAAAGCGGACGGGACGCGACGGAAGAGCCGGCGCCGGCCCGAGGGGAGAGAAGGAACCGACATGGCTGAGCTCTGGAAGTCGCTGCCCTCCTGGGTGCGCAACATCGTTGTCCCGATCCTGGTCCTGGTCCTGGCGTGGAACCTGCTCTGGTTCGTGGTGGGCGTGGTGAGCTCGCTGATCGGGCTGCTGATCAAGGGCCTGGTGGTGGTGGGTCTCGCCGCCGCGGTGGTGATCCTGGTGAAGAAGGCCGCGAAGAGCTGACCCGGGCGGCCGGTTCAGCTCGGAGCCCGGACGGGCCCCGTCCTCCCCGCAGGGGGAGCGGCGGGGCCCGTCGGCGTTCCGCCGGCGAACGCCGTGCCCAGGTCCCAGCGGGGTGTCCAGCCCTGGCCGCGGGCACGGGCGGTGTCCAGCACCACGCTGTGCGCGAGCTGGTCCACGGCGTACGGCGTGAGCCCGGCGGCCCGGTCGAGTCCGACGGTTCGGGCGGCCCGGGCGATTACGGTGGCGAAGCGGGCCGCCCGGAGCGGGAGATGGACCACCCGGGGGTCGGCGACCCCGTGTGCGCGGAGCACCTGCCGGACGGCCTCGTCGCGGCGGTACGGCAGCCGGTCGGCGATGTTGTACGCGCCGGGTGCCCAGCCGGCGGCCGCGAGGCAGGCGTCGGCCAGGTTCTGCACCGCGGTCAGGCTCAGGTCGACGTCCCCGCCCGGCAGCAGCAGGACGCCGTGCCGGACTCGTGCCAGCAGCCGCGGTACGAGATGCGGATCACCCGGCCCGTACACCGCGCGCGGGCGCAGCACGACCGCGCCGGTGGCGAGCGCGAGCCGCTCACCCGCGGCTTTCGTCCGGCCGTAGGCGTTGAGGTGTCCGCCGGCGGTGGGGTGGTCCTCGCGGACCAGCCGACGGCCGAGCCTCGGGTCGTACACGCTGGCGCTGCTCACCCAGACCACCGGCCGGCCGGCGGCGGCCGTCAACAGCCGCTCGGTGCCCGCCACGTTGACCGCGTACTGCTCCGCCTCGGCGGGTGAGCCCGGGGTCGGATCGCCGACCGCCGCCGCGCAGTGGACGAGCAGGTCGGCCCCGCGCAGTGCGGTGCGCACGCCCGCGGACACCGGGGCGGCGGCGTCCCAGTACACGTGCCGCCCGGTCGGTCCGGGGCGGCGGCCGAGGCAGAGCACTTCGGCCCCGGTGGCGGCGGCGGCGCGGGCGACGTGCGAACCGCAGAAGCCGCTGGCGCCGGTGACGGCTATGCGCATGGGAACGGGCCTTCCGGGCGGGAGGGACGGGTGCCGGGGTGGTCGGAGTGCGCGTGCGGGCGCGGGCCCGCCGGCCGGACGATGAGGGCGGAGTAGCCGGGGAGGGCGGCCCGGCGGTCGACCGTGGCGCGTACGACGGTGGGGCGGTGCTTGGCCAAGGCGGCCAGGAAGTCGGCGAGTTGGGCGCGGGCGAGGCGGGCTCCCGGGCAGGCGTGCGGTCCTGCGCCGAAGACCGCCTGAGCGGCGGCGGCGGGGTTGGCCGGGGTGTCGCGGTGGGACTCCGCGGCGTGCCGGGCCACCAGGACCAGCCGGTCGCCCGGCCGGATCGGGCAGCCCGCGACGGTGGTGCCGGGGGCGGTGGCGGCCGCGACGCGGGGCAGGATCGGTGACGGCGCGGTCAACCGCAGCAGCTCGTCGACGAGTTCCGGTCCGGGGACGGCCGGGATCCGGTCCCAGAGGCCGGCGTCCGCGCACCAGGCCGCGGCGCGCGGAAGGGCGGCCACGGTGGTGTTCACGGCGGCCACGGCGAGCATCGCGTCCAGCGGGTCGGGCAGCATGCCGGTCAACTCGGCTGCCGCATCGGGTGTCCGGCGCCTCGGCAGCAGGCTCGGCAGATGCTCGCGGGCGGTGGCCGAGGCGGCGTCGGCCGCGGCCCCGGCCAGGTCGAGCGGTGCGGCGGTGCTGCCGGTCAGGGCGGCCGCGGTCGCACCGGCGAGTTCGCGGACGATCGGCACGAGGTCGGTACCGTGGGGCAGTTCGGCGAGCCGCCGGTCCAGGACGTGCTGCCAGACCGGACGCAGCCGCGCCACACCCCGGGTGCCGAGCTGTTCGGCCAGTGCGCGGCGGGCGCTCCGGTGCTCGGTGCCCTCCTGGTCGAACAGCAGCCCCCCGTCGGTGAGTTGTGCGGCGGCGCCGCCGGTCGTCCCGGCGGCCGTGCGGTCCAGCGGCACCCGGGTGAGCACCTCGCGGTACGCCTCCGGGCCGTGCACCAGCACCGTGCGGCCGAGCCGCACCACCGGACGGCGTCGGGTCGCGGCCAGCAGCGCGAACAGCGCGGGGTGGCTGCGGAGGTAGACCTGGCGGTCACGGCGCCGGGCTTCGGGGCTCACGGGGACGGCTCCTTGAGGGTTCGGTGATCCGGTGATCCGGTGATCCGGAGGCCGGTGGTCCGGGGGCCGGGAACCTGCCGGTGGGCGGACACGGCGCTCCGGCCGGGGCACGGGGAGCCGCACGGACACCCGGGGCCTCGGCAGCGCCCGGTGCGGGTGCCCGGGGCGCACGGCTGGTCGAGCGTGCCGCGTCCGACGCGGTGCCGAGCCGCTCGCCCACCCTGCCGTGCCCCGGGGTACCGCACCTCTCCGCGCTCCGGGAGGGCTGCCCGCTCATGCCCGGCGGCGGGCGGCGAGCGTCCGGGCGCACAGCCGGGCGGCCGCGGCCCGGTCGGGTTTGCGGGAGCGCCCGGCGAGCGGGACGTCGGCGAAGAGCAGCGCGTCCGGGCGGGCGCTGCCCATCCGGGCCAGTGGGGTCTCCAGCGCGGCGCGCAGCCGTCGCCGGTCGGCCCCGGCCTGCGGCTGGACCAGGGCGACCAGCCGTTCGTCGCCCTCCTCGGCGGCCGGTACGCCCACCAGTACGGCGAGTTCGACACCGGGCAGGTGCAGCGCGGGTTCGTACAGTCCGGGGTAGATGTTCTCCGCGCGGCGCAGCACCATGTCCTTGCAGCGCCCGCCGAGCACGATCCGTCCGTCCGTGGTGAGGCGGGCGCGGTCGCCGGTACGGACCCAGGGGTCGGGTTGTTCCCCGAGGTAGCGGGTGCGGGCGGCGGGTCCGGTGAGCAGCAGTTCGCCCTCGGGAGAGAGCCTGGCCCCGACGCCGGGCAGCGGGTGGCCGAGCAGGTCGCCGTCGCCGCCGTGGGCGGCCTTCTCGGACTCCTCCACGGCGGCGGCCGGGAACAGCTCGGTCAGCGCGTACACGCCCCACGCCTCCCGGGCGCCGGCCCGCTTGACCCGGCCGAGCAGTTCGGCACTCGCCGGGGCGGAGCCGGTCCAGACGCGGCCGGTGAACGTGTCCAGGCCGCGCAGCCGGGGTGGGGTGAGGTAGGTCTCGGCGGGCCGCAGCCGGTGGATCTGGCGCTGGAGCAGGCGGGTCGAGCGGGCGGGCAGGGCGACCGTCGCACCGGCCGCCAGTGAGGGGACGAGGACGAAGAACGTGCCGCCGAGCACGGTCTCCCCGGGCTGCGGCCGGACCAGGTCGGTGACGGTGCGCATCCCGGCGGCCAGGCCGCTGCGGCTGTGGACCACGGCGCGGGGGCTGGACGTCGTCCCCGAGGTGAAGACGACCACCGCGTCGCCGTCGCCGTCGTGCCACCCGGGCGCTGCGATCGGGGCCGGCCGCAGGGCGGGGGCGCAGCCCGGTGCGCGCGGGCCGACCGTGGCGACCGGGCCGAGGGCGGCGAGCGGCGGCAGGGCCAGGCCGGCCCGACCGGCCAGCGGCTGTGCCCAGCCCGCGACCGCCTGGGCGGCGGCGTCGGCGAGCACCAGGGCGGGCTTGGCGAGGGAGAGCCGGGAGAGCAGGACGTCCGGGCCGGCGGAGGGGTCGAGGACGGCGGTGCACAGCCCGAGCCGGTGGGCGGCCAGCAGGACGGCGAGGGCGCGCGGTCCCGGGCGGACGGCCACCCCGAGGGTGTCTCCGGGGCGCAGGCCGTACCGCTGGTGCAGGGCGCCCGCGTAGCCGTCGGCGAGGTCGGCGAGTTCGCCGCAGCGGGCCAGGACGCGGGTGGCGCCGGTGCGGGAGGTGCCGAGCACGGCGGGCCGGTCGGCGCCCTGGCGGAGGGTGCGCGCGAGGTGTTCCAGCATCGGGTGGCTCCGGTCGGGTGCGTGAACGGGTCGGGAACGGTGCGGGGCGGACCTTCGGAGCGCGCGGTGCGCCCCCGGGGGCGGTGGACCGGCCGGGGTTTCCTCAGCGGGGGTCCACACCCCGGCCGCCGCTGCCGCGTTCGAGGTACCAGCGGGCGGTGCCGAGGACGCCGTAGGCGCGGATCCGGCGGGTGGAGTTGTGCACCACCATGTCCCGGCTGTGGACGATCGCGGTGGTGTGCCGGCGGACCCGGTTGATGAAGGTGCGGTCGGTCGGGGACGGGCGGCGGGGCATGCCGCCGACCGCGAGGTACAGCTCGGCGGCGATGGCCATGTTGTTGCCCGCGTGCATCCGGTAGGGGACCAGGTAGCCGTGTCGGCGGTGGTGCGCGGGCCGGACCCGGCCGAACGCGGCGCCGAGCCCGACCAGGGTGCGGAACACCGCGCGGCCGACCGGCCCGTGTTCGTCGTGGCGGGCCTCGATGTGGCCGCAGACCAGGCCCTGCGAGCGGAGCACGGCCGCCCGCGCCGCCGCCGTCCAGCCGGGCTGCGGCAGACAGTCGGCGTCGGTGCGGGCCAGCACGGTGGCGCCGGCGGCGATGGCGTGCCGGAACCCGGTGTCGACCGCACAGCCGACGCCCTTCTCGGTCTCCACCAGCACCTCGACCGGGAAGGGTGCCCGCCCGCCGAACTCCCTTACCAGCTCGGCGGTCCGGTCGCTGGAGCCGTTGTCGACCACCAGCAGCCGGAAGTCGCGGTCCCGCTGGCGCAGCAGGGCGTCCAGCGTGCCCCGGATCCGGGCCTCCTCCTGGTACGCGGGGACGACCACCCACAGCTCGCTCACGAGACCTCCCAGACCATCGTCATCAGGCTGACACCGCCACCGAGGCCCACCAGCAGAACCCGGTCTCCCCGCTGCAACTCTCCCCGTATTCGGTCGAGTTGGACGCCGAGCGTGGCGCTGGCGATGTTGCCGAGCTCGGGCACGGTCAGTACCAGCCGATCGGCCGGGACCCCGGTCAGCTCGACGAAGCGCTCCAGGTACGGGACGGTCACCTGGTGCACCAGCACCCGGGCGTACGCGTCCCAGCCCAGGCCGGTGCGGGCGGCCACCCGGGTGAGGATGTCGCCGCCGATCTTCTCGAAGACGCCGCGCAACTCCTTTCCCCCGCCGTGGAAGTAGCTGTACTCGTCGCCGCGCGGGTGCCGCGACCCGCCGCCGGGGATGCCGCCGACCGTCCAGTGCTCGGAGGCGGTCTCGGTCTCGACGTCGAGGATCCCGCCGTGCGGCACCGCCTCCACCACCACGGCCGCACCCGCGTCGCCCAAGGTGTAGCCGGCGAAACCCGCACGGAGCTCGGCGAGTCCGCCCGGGTCGCGGCGCATCGCCCGGCTGGGCGTCTCGCCGGTGACCACCAGGGCGCGCCCGGCCCGGCCGGCCAGGATCATCGCGCGGGCCACGTCGATGCCGTTGATGAAGCTGTTGCACGCGTTGGAGACGTCGAACGCGTGGGCGCGCGAGCCGAGTTCGGCCTGCACCAGGTGGGCGGTGGCCGGTTCGATGACGTCCCGGGTGGCGGAGGCGTACAGCAGCAGGTCGATGTCGAGCGGGTCGTAGCCGCCGGCCGCCAGCGCGCGGCGCCCGGCACCCAGCGCGAGCGTCGAGGCGTACTCGCCGTCCGCCGCGAACCGCCGGGTGACGATGCCGGTGGCCTTCTCGAACATCCGCTCAGGCAGCCGCAGTCCGCTGCCGGAGGCGACCTGGTCCTGGAGTTCCCGCGAGGTCAGCACCTGCTCGGGCAGGAAGGAGCCCACGGCGGTGATGCCGACGCCCGGTGTCTGGAGGTTCATGTCCTCCATGCTTCTGCCCGGCGCCGCCCGGCGGCCTGAGTACGGGTACTCAGCCGTGACGGGCGATCAGCTCAACCATGACATCCGTCATGGCGCTTCCCGGACGGCAGGCACTGCCGGGCACCGGGCCCCGGACGGGATTCTTGAGGCACAGGGAAGCACGCGGCACGGACCGACACGGAGGCACGGATCATGGCACTCACCACCGGCAGCACGATGGAGCGCCCCGCCGAGACCACGGCGGAGCACGGCGAAGGCTCCCCGCTCCGGCCGCTGCTCATCGACGTCGCACTGCCGCTGCTGGCCTACTACGCGGCGCACTCTGTGTTCGGCCTGGGCCTGGTCGCCTCGCTGACCATCTCCAGCGTGGTGCCCGCCGTCCGCACCGGGGCCCAGCTGGTGCGCGAGCGCTCGCTCAACGCGTTCGCCGCCCTGGTGCTGGTGGTCAACCTGGTGGGCATCGGTCTCTCGCTGGTCACCGGGGACGCCCGGCTGATGATCGCCAAGGACGGTGCGATCAGCAGCGTGATCGGCCTCGCCGTGCTGGGCTCGGTCCTCGCCGGACGTCCGATGATGACCGCCGGGATGCGGCCCTTCATCGTCAAGGGCGACGCCGCCAAGTCGGCGGCCTGGGACCGGCTGGCGTCCGGCACGGCGGCCTCGGCGGGTGCCACGGTGTCCTTCCGGCGCCACGAGCGGGCCTTCTCGCTGGTCTGGGGCACCGTGCTGGTGGCCGAGTGCGTGGCCAAGGTGATCGGCGCGTACACCCTGCCGGTGGCCACCATGGCCTGGCTGGGCTCGGTCTTCATGGTCTGCGCGATCGTCCTCGGCATCGTGGTCGGGAACGCCTTCGCCGGCCGGCTGTACGGCCTGGTCGTCGCCGAGACCGAGCACGCCTGACCCCCGGCTCCGAGACTTCCCTGAACACCGCACCGGGCCCGGTCGCCGACGAAGGCGACCGGGCCCGGTGTGCTGTGCCGGTCAGCGGATCAGCCCTGCTGCTCCTGCACCGGAATCGCCTGGCTGACCGGCTTCGCGGCGGCGCCGGTGGCCGTCACGCCCGGAGCGGCCACCGCGGCACCGCCCTCGCCGCCGGCGTTCATCGCGGAGAGCAGCTGGCGGGCCAGGCCGAGGCCGGTGCCGCCCATGGTCAGCGCCTTGGCGAACATCTCGCCCATGCCGTCGGCACCGTTCAGCAGCACCATGTGGTCCACGTTGCCGAAGGCCTCGGCGCCCGCACGGACGATCTCGGGCCAGTTCTCGGCGAGCTGCTGGGCGACCACGGCCTCCTGGTTCTCGGCGAGCGCGGCCGCGCGGGCCTTGATCGCCTCGGCCTCGGCCAGACCCAGCGCCCGGGCCGCCTCGGCCTGGGCGAGACCCTTGGCCTCCGCGGCCGCGGCCTCCGCCTGACCGGTCGCCTTGGTCGCCTCGGCGGCGGCCAGACCCCGGGCCCGGGTGGCCTCGGCCTCGGCGCCGGCGGCGATCTTCACCCGGTTCGCCTCGGCGGCGGCCTTCAGCTCGGTCTCCTTGGCCAGTGCCTGGGCCGCCGAGATACGGGCGTCACGGTCGGCCTCGGCCTTGGTACGGGTCTCGTAGGCACGGGCGTCGGCCGGCTTGCGGACGTCCGCCTGGAGCTGCTGCTCCTTGCGGTGCGCCTCCAGCTCGGCCACCTTGGTCTCCTGGACCACGACCTCCTGCCGGGCGGCGGCCTGTGCCAGCGGGCCCGCCTGCAGCGCGCGGGCGGCGGCGGTGTCCATCTCGGCCTGGTAACCGGCCTGCTGGATACCGGAGTTGCGGGTCGCCTCGGCCTTGCGGGCGAAGGCCTCCTGCTCGGCCTCGGTGGCCGCCCGGTCGGCCGCGGCGGCCGCGATGCGGGCGTCCCGCTGGACGGCGGCGGCGTGCGGCGCGGCCAGGTTGGTGATGTAGCCGGTCGGGTCGAGGATCTCCTGGATCTGCAGCGAGTCGATGATCAGACCGAGCTTCTCCATCTCCGAGCCGGACGCGGCCCGGGTCTCCCCGGTCAGCCGCTCGCGGTCGCGGATCATGTCCTCCACGGTCAGCCCACCGACGATGGACCGGAGGTGACCGGCGAAGACGTTGTGCACCCGCTGGCCCATCAGCTTCTGCTGGTCCAGGAAGCGGCGGGCGGCGTTGGCGATCGAAACCGCGTCGTCGCCGACCTTGAAGATGACAACTCCCTTGACGTGCACGGGAATTCCCTGCGAGGTCACGCACTCGACATCCAGGTCGGCCTCGTTGAGGTCGAGCGACAGTCGGCGGACCACCTGCACGCCGGGCGTCACGAGCGTTCCCCGCCCGGTGACGATCCGGAATCCCATGCTCTCGCCGACCCCCTCGGCGCGGTGCCTGGATCCGGAGATGACCAGTGCTTCGTTCGGCTCGGCCACACGCCACATGAGCTTGAAGACGGTCACGATGACAACGAGAGCAACGACGGCTCCCACGGCGCCGATCAACATCGGCTTTCTCCCCCTTCAGGGCACCGGTTCCGTGGCTGCGCTCTGTTGTGCAGGAATGGCGCGGAACCGGTGGCAGCAGGAAATTCTGCGCCCCGCGAGATCCATTGGGAAGCTCGGGCGGTCCGTGTTCTGCATCGAACCCGTCAAGATTGCGTCAACGTGGCGACAATGCGGACGAGTCGGATGCCGCCTCCACCACGTCCGCGCGGAACCTGACGGAGTTCGCGTCAGGCTTCACGTCTCGCAGTGCTCCCGGGCCGACCGGGCGCAGGCTGACCGTCCATCGGCCGACCGGTCCCGGGCCGACCGGTCTCAGGCCAGCGCACGGACCACGTAGACCGTGCGCGGAGGCTGGTACTCCACCACGACCACCGGCGTGCCGACCGTCAGCGTCTCGTCCGCCACCGACGGGTACGCCAGGAACGCCTCCGTCCCCTGCCGCTCGGGCACGTGCAGCAGCACCTCGCCCACCAGTCCGGCACCGACCCTGCCGGTGACCCGGCCCGTGTAGCCCACCATGAGCCCCAGTCTGCCCGCCGCCCCGGACGACCGGAACCCATCTGGACCAGCTGCGATCCGCCCGCTACGGTGTTGGACGTCTGACGCAGGCAACACCGCCTGCCGACACGGGAGCTCGGAGCACCGGGCTGAGAGGGCGCTGACCGGTACCTGCGTACCGAACGCTGCGCCGACCGCAGGAACCTGGACCGGGTAATGCCGGCGTAGGGAGTAGAGGGTCCGACATGACCACTTTTGATGCACAGCAGCCTGCCCGCAGCACGTCCGAGGCCGTCACCAGCGCGGGCACCGGCTACCCGACCCCGGCATGGCGCAAGGCGTACCGCGAGGGCTCCCGGCCCGACCTGCGGGTCCCGTTCCGCGAGGTCCGGCTCACCAACGGCAGGTCCGTTCCGCTGTACGACACCTCCGGCCCGTACACCGACCCCGCGTACGAGCCCGACGTCCGCCGCGGCCTGCCCGCGCTGCGCGACCCGTGGATCCGCCAGCGCGGCGACGTCGAGGAGTACGACGGCCGCGAGGCGCGCCCGGAGGACGACGGGATCAAGCACACCTCGCCGCGCGGCGGCAACCTGCGCAACCTGGACGCGGTCTTCCCGGGCCGACCGCGCCGCCCGCTGCGCGGTCGCGACGGGGCCGCGGTGACCCAACTCGGCTACGCCAAGCGGGGCATCGTCACCCCGGAGATGGAGTTCATCGCGCTGCGCGAGGGCCTGGAGGCGGAGTTCGTCCGGGCCGAGGTCGCGGCCGGACGGGCCGTCATCCCGCTGAACGTGAACCACCCCGAGGTCGAGCCGGCCATCATCGGCACCAACTTCCTCGTCAAGATCAACGCCAACATCGGCAACAGCGCGGTGACCTCCTCCATCGAGGAGGAGGTGGAGAAGATGACCTGGGCGACCCGCTGGGGCGCCGACACGGTGATGGACCTCTCCACCGGCCGGAACATCCACACCACCCGCGAGTGGATCCTGCGCAACTCCCCCGTGCCGATCGGCACCGTGCCGCTCTACCAGGCGCTGGAGAAGGTCGACGGCAGGGCCGAGGACCTGAGCTGGGAGGTCTACCGCGACACCATCATCGAGCAGTGCGAGCAGGGCGTCGACTACATGACCGTCCACGCGGGCGTGCTGCTGCGCTACGTCCCGCTGACGGCCCGGCGCAAGACCGGCATCGTCTCGCGCGGCGGCTCGATCATGGCGGCCTGGTGCCTGGCGCACCACCAGGAGAACTTCCTCTACACCAACTTCGAGGAGCTCTGCGACATCCTGCGCTCCTACGACGTCACCTTCTCGCTCGGTGACGGCCTGCGTCCGGGCTCGATCGCGGACGCCAACGACGAGGCGCAGTTCGCCGAGCTGCAGACGCTGGGCGAGCTCGGGCGGATCGCCCGCGCCAAGGACGTCCAGGTGATGATCGAGGGACCGGGCCACGTCCCGATGAACAAGATCAAGGAGAACATGGATCTCCAGAAGGAGATCTGCGACGAGGCGCCGTTCTACACCCTCGGCCCGCTGACCACGGACGTCGCCCCCGGCTACGACCACATCACCTCGGGCATCGGCGCCGCGATGATCGCCTGGTGGGGCACCGCCATGCTCTGCTACGTCACGCCCAAGGAGCACCTGGGCCTCCCCAACCGGGACGACGTGAAGACCGGCGTCATCACCTACAAGATCGCCGCCCACGCCGCCGACCTGGCCAAGGGCCACCCCGGCGCGCAAGCCTGGGACGACGCGCTCTCCGACGCCCGCTTCGAGTTCCGCTGGGAGGACCAGTTCAACCTGGCCCTCGACCCGGAGACCGCCCGCGAGTTCCACGACGAGACCCTCCCCGCCGAACCCGCCAAGACGGCGCACTTCTGCTCCATGTGCGGCCCGAAGTTCTGCTCGATGAAGATCTCCCAGCAGATCCGCAACGAGCACGGCGACGGCTCCACCGCCGTCCCGTCCGGCTACGACGCCGAGGCACTGGCCGGGATGGCCGCCAAGTCGGAGGAGTTCGCGGCCCAGGGCAACCGGGTCTACCTCCCGCTGGCCGACTGACCGACCGTCTGCGCAGGCGCTGCACTGGGAGGCAGGAGGGGGCTTCCCAGCGCGGCGCTTCGGCGCGTCCGGCCACTGCCGAGGAACGTCCTGGGCGACGAGTCGCAGATCCCCGTTCCGGCCTTCGCAACGGACCGGAAGCGCGCAGCCGGATATGGCGATGCACAGGCACCGCCGATGGGCTACGGTCGCCCGGTGATCGAATTGGCTGAGCGGCCCCGCAGTACCTGGTGGGGGCTCATACGGCTTACCCCGGCGGCCTGTTGGTGGCGGCTGCTCGCGGTGGAGGTGCTGTTCGGGGCGGCCGACCTGGCCGTGCTGACGTTCTGCACGACGCTCGGCGGCTCGGGGCTGTGGGCGGCGAGCGACACGCTGCGACTTGCCGTCAGCGGCCTCATCGCCGCCTGGGGCTGGTCCGCGAAGCTGCGGATCCTGGACGGCGGCCACGGGATCCTGTCAGCACTGCGGCCCGACCCGCGGCGGATCGGGCGGCTGGCGGCCTGGCTGGTGGCACTCGATGTCCTCGGCCTGCTGAGGTTGCTGATCCACATCGACATCGAGACGTACACCGCGGTCGTCTTCTCGCCCGCGATGGCGGTGGTCTACCTGGGTTCCCTGTACCTGGCCTTCGCCGCCGCGCTGCTGCCGATGGTGATCCTCCTTCAAGGGCAGGGCCTCCGCCGGGCCTGGGGACTCTCCCACGGTGGCCGGCGCACCGTCCTGCGTGTGCTGCCGGTGGTGCTGCTGGGCGCCCTCGTGATCGAGGTCTTGGAGCACTGGCAGGCCGTCGTTCTGAGCACGTCCCCGCAGCCGCCGTACTTCTTCCTGGTCCAGGCGGCAGGACTCCTGGTCCGGGTACCGCTGGGCACGCTCACCGCGGTGCTGCTGTATGTCGCCTTCCGGCTGTCCTCGCCGGTCCCTGCCGGTGTCGATGGCGGGCGGAGCCGGCCGACCGGTGCGGCAGCGGTGCCGGTGCCGAGGGACACGTAGGCCCGCTCGTCAGACCTGGTCGGCCGCCGGGCCGGAGGAGTCCGAGGCCCAGGGCGAGCGGGTCCGCCTCCTGCCGGTCGACTGACGTCAGCCTGTCGGTTGCGCCGCACCGGGAGGAGGATGGGGCTTCCCGGAGCGGCGGCGCCGCCCGTGCGGCATGCGGCGTTCGGCGTGCGGCGTGCGGCGTGCGGCGGCGGACGAGGGGGCCGCCGTCGACCGGGAGTACCCGTGAGGAGCCGTCTGTGACGAGTGGTTGGGCAGCCGACCTGCTGCTGGGCTGCACCGTCCTGCTGGGCGCGTCGGTGCAACGGCTGGCGGGGATCGGGTTCGCCCTGGTCGCGGCGCCGGTCCTGGTGCTGCTGCTCGGCCCGGCACAGGGGGTGGTGCTGTCCAACTGTGCGGCGGGGGCGATCAGCGCGGTCGGGCTCGCAGGCAGCTGGCGGCAGGTGCGGCTGACCGCGATGCTCCCGCTGGTCGGGGCCGCCGCCTGCACCGTCCCGGCCGGCTCCTGGGTGGCCACCCGGCTGCCCGAGCCGACACTGCTGGCCGGCCTGGGGGCGCTGGTGAGCGGCGCCGTGCTGCTGGTGATGAGCGGTGCCCGGGTGCCCGCCCTGCGAGGCGTCCGAGGGGCGTTCGCGGCAGGTGCCGTGAGCGGGTTCATGAACTCCTCCGCCGGGGTCGGCGGTCCGGCGGTGTCCCTGTACGCGGTGAACGCCGGCTGGACCACCCGGGAGTTCGTACCCAACGCGCAGTTCTACGGGGTGCTGGTGAACGCCTTCTCCATCGCCGCCAAGGGAGTTCCGCGGCTCACCGGACCGGCCTGGCTGCTGGTCGCGGCGGGCATCACCGCGGGCGCGGTCGTCGGAAAGGCACTCGCGGACCGGGTGCCGGAGCGGCGGGCCCGGCGCACCGTGCTGCTGCTCGCCCTCGCCGGCGGGCTGACCACACTGGGCAAGGGCCTGTGGGGGCTCTAGCGCCGCTCCTGCGGACGAGACGCCGAGACGCCGGGGCGGCGGATGCATCGGCGGTGCGGACCGCGTGGCGCGCGAAATGCACGGCGCGCGAAATGCACGGCGCGCGGACTGCAGGGCACGGGCCGAGCGGCGCGGCGGACGGGCACCCGCGTGATCCGGGGAAACCGTCGGGGTACTGACGGGGTGCCGTCGGGTACTGACGGGCCGAGTGCCCGTGCGACAGGATGATGACATGTCAGATGACCTGATCACACCACGCCGTATCGCCGACGACCACGTGGAGCAGGTAGCCGCGCAGGACCCGATGACCTCGACGGCGTTCGGGCTGAACCCGGGCGACCAGCGGCAGCCCGACCTGTCGCCGGAGGGATTCGAGGCCCTCGCCGGGCTCGCCCGCCGCACCCTCGTCACCCTGGACGCCGCACCCGCCGCGACCGACCCCGCCGAGCAGGCCTGCGCCCGGCTGCTGCGCGAGCGGCTCACCGCCGAACTCGCCGTGCACGACGCCGGCGACCACTTCCGCTCGCTGCGCAACATCAACGCACCGGTCCAGCGGCTGCGGTCCATCTTCACCCTGATGCCGACCGACACCGACGAGGACTGGGCGGCGGTGGCCGGCCGGCTGCGCAACCTCCCGGGCGCGATCGACGGCTACCGGACCACCCTCACCGAGGGGATCGCGCGCGGGTTGCTCTCCGCCCCGCGACAGACCGAGGCGGTGCTCCGCCAGCTCGACGCCTGGACCGGCCGGGACACCGGCGGCGCGGGCTGGTTCGCCGGCTTCGTCTCGACCGCCGCCGAACGGCTGCGCCCGGAGCTGGACGCGGCCGCCGCCGGGGCGACCGCCGCCGTGGGCGAGTTCCGCGACTGGCTGCACGGCACCTACCTGCCCGCCGTCGCCGACGTCCCGGACGCGGTCGGCCGCGAGCGCTACCTGCGGTCCGCCCGGTTCTCCACCGGTGCCGACGTCGACGTGGCCGAGGCGTACGCCTGGGCCTGGGAGGAGTTCCACCGGAACGTCGCCGAGATGCAGACCGTGGCCGGCCGCATCCTGCCCGGTGCGACCGTCCGGGAGACCATGCACCACCTGGACGAGCACGGCCACTCGATCAAGGGCGAGGAGGAGATCCGCCGCTGGCTCCAGCAGATCATGGACGAGGCGATAGCCGCCCTGGACGGGGTCCACTTCGACATCTCGGGGCCGCTGCGCCGGGTCGAGTCGCGGATCGCGCCCGCCGGCAGCTCCGTCGCGCCGTACTACTCGCGGCCCAGCCTCGACTTCAGCCGTCCCGGGCGGACCTACCTGCCGACCCTGGGCAAGGACACCTTCCCGACCTGGGAGATCGTCAGCACCTGGTACCACGAGGGCGTTCCCGGGCACCACCTCCAGCTCGCCCGGTGGGTCGCGGTCGCCGACCGGCTCAGCCGCTACCAGGTCACCCTCGGCAGCGTCAGCGCCAACACCGAGGGCTGGGCCCTGTACGCCGAGCGCCTGATGGACGAGCTCGGCTTCCTGACCGATCCGGCCCGCCGGCTGGGGTACCTCGACAAGCAGATGCTGCGGATCATCCGCGTGATCATCGACATCGGCATGCACCTCGAACTCGCCATCCCCGCCGACTCGGGGTTCCATCCGGGCGAGCGGTGGACCCCGGCGCTGGCGAACGAGTTCATGGCCCTCCACCACGGCAGCTCGGTCGAACGCCGGACCGGCGAGATCGACCGCTACCTCGGCTGGCCCGGTCAGGCCATCAGCTACAAGCTCGGCGAACGCGCCTGGCTGCAGGGCCGGGAGGCCGCGAAGCGCCGCCAGGGCGCCGCCTTCGACCTCAAGGCCTGGCACATGAAGGCCCTCTCACAGGGCTCCTGCGGCCTCGACGACCTGGCCACCAGCCTCGCGGCGCTGTAGGCCCGGTAGGCCCGGTGGGTGCTGCAGGAGCCGTAGCCGCCGTCGGCCCGGCCCGCCGTGCCCGACCGGTGCCGCCGGAGCGCCGTCCCCGAAGAGCCCTCGACTCCGGGGACGGCGTCCGGCAGCGGGCCGGTCCGGGCCGGTCCCGGTCCTGCCCTTGGGTCCAGCTCCGCCCTTGGGCCCGGTCCTGCCCTTGGCCCCGGCCCGGTCAGCCGAGCGTGCGGGCCCGCTCCCGGATCTCGGGCGAGGACTTGGCGACCGAGCCGGAGTCGAACGGCGGCGTCGGGTCGTACTCGGTGTAGAGCTGGATCGCCTGCGCGGTGACGTCGTCGGTGAGCAGCGCGGCGAGGCCGAGGGCCATGTCGATGCCGGAGGAGACCCCGGCGGAGGTGATGATCCGGTCGTGCCGGACGACCCGCTCGGGGGTGTACCGGGCGCCGTACGCCTCCAGTTCGGCGGTCGCGGCCCAGTGGGTGGTGGCCGTGAGGCCGTCGAGCAGTCCGGCCGCGCCGAGCAGCAGGGAGCCGGTGCAGACCGAGGTGGTGAAGGCGGTCCGGTCGTGGATCCGGCGTACCCAGGCGACGAAGTCCCGGTCCTTGACCAGCTCCCGGGTGCCGCGGCCGCCGGGCACCAGCAGCACGTCGCACTGCTCGACCTCGGCGTACCCGGTGCCGACGTCCACGGTCAGGGCGCCGAGGGTGTCGGTGACCCGTCCGGGCTCGGGCGCGACGAACCGTACGGTGGCGCCCGGCACATGGGCGAGGATCTCGTACGGACCCATGGCGTCGAGGGGTTCGAACCGGTCGAAGAGCGGGATCACGATGTCCATGGGGCCAGGATAGGAGGCGGACGCGGCGTCAGTTCCGCTGTGGCGGAGCGGGATCAGACCTCGTCCGGGCCGGTGAAGCCCGGCGGGCTGTAGCCGGGGCTGCTGAACTCGGCGGTACGCGGGGTACGGCCTTCGGGGTCGGTCAGGTTCTCGCCGCCGGGGCTGGTGAAGCCGGGACTGCTGAAGGCCGCGCTGGTGTAGCCGGGGCTGAGCAGCTCCGGTGGGTTGGGCCGGCCGGTCGGCTGCGGCGGGAGCGCGGGTTCGGAGCGCAGGTTGGTGTGCAGGTAGGGGAGCAGCGCGCGCTCGCGCAGCGCGGTGTGCCAGGCGAGGCGGGCCTCGGCGAGGTCGTCCAGCAGCCCGGGATCGTCCACCGGGCCGTGCCCGTTCCCCGGGCCGGGAGCGTCCGGGGCCGGCAGGACAGGACGCTCCGGGTCCGCCCCGCCGGCGCCGCCCGTCAGTCCGGCGCCGCCCGGCCCGGGGGCCGGGGTCGCGCGGGCCTCCGGCGGTGGCGCGGCACTGTCGCGCAGCGCGGTGAGCAGCAGCCCGACGGCACCGACCACCAGGGTGGCGACCCCGACCGCCAGGGCCGCCCACCCGGCGGTCACCACGGCCCGCCCGAGCGCGAGTTCGGGGCTGGTGGCACGCAGGGTGTAGCCGAGCAGCAGCAGGACGGCCGCCGCCGACCAGGCCAGGATGGGGGCCAGCACGGTGAGCGCGGGCAGCAGCCCGACGCCCTGGTCGGCCGCTCCCGGTCCGGAGCGGGGCCCCTGGCGGGCCGGGCGCGGAGGGTCTGCGGTGGCGGTGGCAGCGGCCCCGCCGGCATCGGCGGGCGGCGCGGACCGGAGCAGCAGGGCGGTGCGCAGCTCGGTGTAGTGCTGGTACTCCACCGCCGTGGTCGAGGCGACGGTGTCGGCGGCGAGCAGGGCCTTGGTGCGGAGCTGGGCCGTGGTGAGGTGCGGGCCGGGCTCGGCGAGGGCGGCGAGTATCGAGCCGTCGCGCAGTGCTTCGTCGAGGATGCGCTCGAAGTCCGGGCGGTCCTCGGCGAGCAGATGTGGGGTGGTGGTCATGGGTACCCCGTTCCGCTGGATCACGGAGGTGGACTGGTCCAGGCCGGTGCACCGTCGGGCATCGGGCCCGGCCCGGCGTGGTGCATCGATGGTAGGGGTGAGCACCGAGCGACTGACAGTCGGTTTCCGGATTTTCAGTGGCACCAGCGCCCTTGTGGTATCGGACAGCTGTTCAGTCCGGGTACTGCGGGCCGCGCGGGTGCCCGGCCGCCTGCGTCGGGCCGGGCACCGGAGCTTGATGTGCCGTCAGTTCAGCGGCAGCCGGGCGACCAGCAGGCGCCCCTCCATGGTGACGCCGCCGTCCATCGCGATGGCCAGCTCGTCCGCGTAGATGTACGGGCCGGGGACGTGCGGCGGTACGCCCTCCTCGGCGTGCGTGGAGCCGGTGAGGTACGGGATCGGGCTGTGCCCGTGCACCACGCGCTGGCCGCCGTACGCGCCGAGCAGCTCGTGCGCGGCGGTCGGCCCGGCCTGGCCCCGGAAGGCGAACCGCTTGGTGAAGCGGCGGAAGCAGTCCCACCACTCGTCGGCGCCCTCGTCGGCGAGCAGGTGGTGCACCGCGTCGTTGACCTCGGCGATCGACTCGCCGTACTCCAGGTAGGCGGTGGTGTCGGAGTGCAGCAGCAGGTGGCCGTCCTCCAGGGCGATGGCGGGGAGCCGGGAGAGCCAGCTGATGTGGTGGGTCTCCAGGCGTTCCAGGTCCTGCTGCTGGCCGCCGTTGAGCCGCCAGGCGGCGAGGAAGGAGGCGGTGCCCGCGGTGGACTGGACGGGCTCGTCGCCGTATCTGGCGGCGCCCAGGAAGAGCAGTTCGTGATTGCCCATCAGGGCCCGGCAGTAGCCGCCGGCGGCGGCGGCCTCGGCGGCGAGCTGCATGACCAGGTCGATGACGCCGATGCCGTCGGGGCCGCGGTCGGTGAAGTCGCCGAGGAACCAGAGCCGGGAGCGGCCGGCGGACCAGTGGCCGTCCGCGTCGATCAGGCCCTGCTGGTGCAGTGCGGCGCGGAGTTCGTCGAGGTAGCCGTGCACGTCGCCGACCACGTAGAGCGGGCCGGGGGCCTCGCCGGGCGTGGGCTGCGGGTACGGGAAGTTGACCTCTTCGGGCAGCGGCGGGGTGAGCGGCGGGCCCAGCTCGATGGTCGGCGGGTCCTCGTGGTGGACGGCTGCGGGCGGCTGCTCGCGGTGCACCATCTGGACTGTCCGGTCGTCCGGGTGACTGAGCGTCGGCCAGTGCTGTTCGAGGAAGCGGGCGCCGCCGTAGCCGCTGTAGGTGGAGTCGTAGCCGTACCCGGGCGGCGGCTCGGGAGGCTCGTAGTAGGAGCCGTACGGGAGCACGTCGAGGTCCTGGGGGTGGGGGGGGCCTGAGTCGGGCAGTTCAGGCCCGGGGAAGCGGTCCTCGGGTGTCATTCGCCCATCATAGGAAGACCACTCTCCCGGCGTCCTCACCTGGTCGGTATCCAATCGTCCGGAGAGTCTCCCCGGGTGGCCCCGAGCGGGCCCGAACGGCCCCTGCGGCGACCCGGCCGGGGCGGCATCCGCCCCGGTTTGTCCCATCCTGTGGTGGTCTAGACCTCGCCCGGTGGGCGGGGTGCGTTGATGGTGGTCCGGGGGTTGCGGCGCTGCGAAGAGGCCCGCACGATCAGTTCGGTGGGCATCAGGGTGCCCGGCGGCGGACCGGTCCCGGCGGTGCGGAAGCGCGGCGGGAAGAGCCGGGCGATGTCCACGCCGGTGCCGGAGTCGACTCCCTCGATGGCGTCGATCAGCAGGTTGACCACGGTGGTGCCGATCCGGCGCGGCTTGAGCGAGAGGGTGGTGATGGGCGGTTCGGTGCCCGCGTACACGTCGCTCTCGCTGCAGCACACCAGCAGCAGGTCGTCGGGCACCCGCAGGCCGTACCGGCGGGCGGCGGCGAGCAGGTCGGTCCCGTTGGGGTCGAAGAGGCCGTACACCGCGTCGGGGCGGTCGGGGCGGGCGAGCAGCCGGTCGGCGGCGACGGCGCCGGCGGCAGGGTCGTGGGCGGGGTAGGTCTCGTAGACCGGCTCCTGGCCGACCTGCCGGCACCAGCCGAGGTACGCCTCGGTGGAGAGCCGGGTGTAGGTGTCGGTGCTGGTCCCGGTGAGCAGGCCGATCCGGCGGGCGCCGGCCTCGGAGAGGTGGTCGAGGATGTCCAGCACGGCGGCCTCGTGGTCGTTGTCGACCCAGGCGGTGACCGGGCAGTTGCCGGGCTTGCCGTCGCTGACCACCGGCACGCCGGACCGGTAGAGCTCGCTGACCAGCGGGTCCTGGTCGGGCGGGTCGATCACCACGGTGCCGTCCAGGGCGATGTTGCTCCAGACGTCGTGCCGGGAGGAGGCGGGCAGCACCACCAGGGCGTAACCGCGGCCGAGCGCCGCGCTGGTGGCCGCCCGCGCCATCTCGGCGAAGTAGGCGAACTCGGTGAAGGTGAAGGGTTCCTCGCCGTAGGTGGTGACGGTCAGCCCGATCAGGCCTGACCGGCCGGTGCGCAGGGTCCTGGCGGCTGCGGACGGGCGGTAGCCGAGGCGCTCGGCGACCTCGCGCACTCGGCTTCTGGTCTCGTCGGGCAGGCGTCCCTTACCGTTGAGGGCGTCCGAGACAGTGGTGATCGACACTCCGGCGGCTGCTGCCACGTCCCGGATGCCGGCCCGCTCCAGACGCCGCGAGGTGGTGGGTCGCCGACCGCTCTGATTGGCTGCTGCTGTCATGGCGGACCGATCGTATGGCGCATCGCGGGTCTCTGTGACCGGGGCGTCCCTTGGCCGAGAAGTACCGTTTCTCCATGAATCCTCCCCGGTGGTTCCCTTGGATACCGGCCTCAATTCGGGCCTCTTACCTCTGACATGTGCCATCGGAACCCTGCAGAATGGCTGATCCGCGTCCATCACCCGGGCCGGCATCTCACCCCTACGGGTGAGCGCGATCGGTATCGTTCAAGGCACCCGACCGGGGCGGAACGGGTGCGTACGAAGGCCCGGCGCCCTGCGGCGACCCCGCGGTGCCGGGTGCCGCGGCAGGACGGCGGCACGAGCAGCGCGCACCGACCGCATGAGCAGCATGAGCAGAAGGAGAGCACCGTGAGCGAGACGGCAGCGCAGGGGCCCCGGCTGAGGCCGACCCTGGACGCCATTCCGACCTACAAGCCCGGTAAGCCCGCCGGCGCCGACTCGTACAAGCTGTCCTCCAACGAGAACCCCTACGAGCCGCTGCCGGGCGTCCTGCAGGCCGCCGTCGCCGCGGCGGGCACCCTCAACCGCTACCCCGACATGGCCGTCACCGAGCTCACCAACGAGCTGGCCGCCCGCTTCGGCGTGCCCGCCGAGCACGTCGCCACCGGCACCGGCTCGGTCAGCGTCGCGCAGTCCCTGGTGCTCTCCACCGCCGGGCCCGGCGACGAGGTCATGTTCGCCTGGCGCTCCTTCGAGGCGTACCCGATCATCACCCAGGTCGCCGGTGCCACCCCGGTCGCCGTCCCGCTCACCGCCGACGAGGCGCACGACCTGGACGCGATGCTCGCCGCGATCACCGACCGGACCCGGCTGATCTTCGTCTGCAACCCCAACAACCCCACCGGCGTGGCGATCCACCGGGCCGAGCTGGAGCGCTTCCTGGACGCCGTCCCCGGCGACGTCCTGGTCGTGCTGGACGAGGCGTACATCGAGTTCATCCGCGACGAGGAGGTGCCCAACGGCATCGACCTCTACCGCGACCGCCCCAACGTGTGCGTGCTGCGCACCTTCTCCAAGGCCTACGGCCTGGCGGGCCTGCGGGTCGGCTTCGCCATCGCGCACGAGCCGGTGGCCACCGCGCTGCGCAAGACCGCCGTGCCGTTCGGCGTCAGCCAGATCGCCCAGGACGCGGCCGTCGCCTCGCTGCGCGCCGAGGACGAACTGCTGGCCCGGGTCGAGGCGCTGGTCCAGGAGCGGGACCGGGTCGCCGCGGGCCTGGCCGAGCAGGGCTGGACGATCGAGGCCTCGCAGGCCAACTTCGTCTGGCTGCGGCTGGGTGACCGCAGCCTCGACTTCGCCGCCGCCTGCGCCGAGGCTGGCATCGTGGTCCGCCCGTTCCAGGGCGACGGCGTCCGGGTCACCATCGGCGAGACCGAGGCCAACAGCATCTTCCTCGCGACCGCCGCCGCCTTCCGCAAGGAGCTCTGACCCCCAGGCGGTCGACGGCCCAGGGGCACGGCGCGTACCGCGCGCCGTGCCCCTGCGGCGCTTTGGGCGGGCGTGCCACCGCGCGGCTTCCCGGCCCCGGTCCAGTCCCGTACCCGCCCCGGCCCCCGTCCCGGAGTCGGCGCAGTCCCCAGTCCCGGCCCCAGTCCCGTCCCCGGCATCGGTGCCGCCGCGGCCGGGCGGACCGGAGAGTTGGATCAGAGAACGGATCAGAAAGGGGATCGGAAACGCTGGGAAAACCCTGGGAGCTCGATCAACAGCTGTCCAGCGGGAGGTAGCGCTTCGGCCGCCGGGAAACCGGTGTGTGGTGGATTGTCCGGATTGCTGGCATCAGCTCGCTCCCAGCCCGGGCCCAGGACTTGGCAAGAGCGCCACGCCACCCTGAGCCCATGAAGGTCCTCCCGCGACGGCGTGGTGCCGTCCTCGTCAACTCCGCGCTCGCCGTGGTCCTGCTGGGCGGCGCCGCACTGGCGTACGCCACCCTGGACAGCGGCACCAGCTCGGCCGCAGGCCGGGCGCAGACCCGGACCGCAACGGTGGCCAAGGGCACCGTGCTGGCCACGGTGTCCGGTTCCGGCACGCTCTCCTCGCCCACCGACGCCGGGCAGGACTTCGTCACCGGCGGCAAGGTGACCGCGGTCAAGGTGGCGGTCGGTGACACGGTGAAGAAGGGCCAGCTGCTCGCCACCGTCGACACCACGCAGTCCCTCCAGCAGGTCACCGCGGCCGAGTCCGCCCTGACCGCCGCCCAGGCGAACCTCACCAAGGCGCAGGCGGGCGAGACCACCACCTCCCAGGTCCCGTCCAGCAGCAGCGGTGGCAGCAGCGGTGGCAGCAGCGGTGGTCGTGGCGGGGCGAGCGCCGCACCCAAGACCACCACTGTCACCACCACCAAGGTGGACCCCGCCCAGGTCGCCCAGGCCCAGCAGCAGCTGACCACGGCCGAGGCCGGGGTCACCAACGCCAAGGCGGCGCTCGCCGGTACCAGCCTGATCGCCTCGGTGGACGGCACGGTCGCCTCCGTCGGCGGCAAGGTCGGCGACACCGTGTCGGGCAGTGGGGGATCCTCCAGCGGCTCCAGTGGTGCGTCGGGCTCCGGCTCCGGCAGCAGCAAGTCCGGTGGGTCCTCGTCCGGTTCGAGCACGGGGAGCGCGCTGAGCGGCTTCATCGTGCTGACCAACCCGACCGGGATGCAGGTCAGCGCCGCGTTCTCCGAGCTCGACTCGCTGAAGCTCAAGAAGGGCCAGGCGGCCACCGTCACCCTGAACGCGCAGTCCGACACCCAGCTCAAGGCGACCGTGCTGTCGGTGAGTTCGCTGCCGACCAGCTCGGGCAGCGGCGGCAGCGGCTCCTCCAGCGCGGTCCAGTACGGCGCGGTGCTGCAGATCGACGGCGACACCAGCTCGCTGCGGACCGGTCTCAGCGCGACCATCTCGGTGGTCACCGGCGAGGCCGACAACGCGCTCTCCGTCCCGACCGCCGCGCTCTCGGGCACCGGCACCAGCCGGACCGCGACCGTGGTGCACGACGACGGCAGCACCGAGCGGGTCGACGTCACGGTCGGTGTCGAGGGCGACTCCACGGTGCAGGTGGTCTCCGGACTGACCGAGGGCGAGCGCCTCCAGCTCACCGCGACCACCGCGGGCACCGGCAACGGCTTCCCCGGTGGCTCCTTCCCCGGCCTGGGCGGTGGCGCAGGCGGCGGCGGCTTCGGTGGCGGTGGCTTCGGCGGTGGCGGCGGTGGCCGTGGCGGCAACGGCGGCGGCAACGGCGGCGGCAACGGCGGCGGCGGAGGCGGTCGCGGATGAGGTACCGCCAGACGGCGGAGCAGTGGGCGGCCCGTCACCGGGCCGCCCAGCAGCCGCCGGTCATCCAGATCCGCCACCTCCTCAAGGCGTACGGTCACGGCGACGCGACCGTCCACGCCCTGCGCGGCCCGCTCGCGCCCGACACGGGTGAGCCGCAGGGCGTCAGCCTCGACATCGAGCAGGGCGACTACGTCGCGGTGATGGGCAGTTCGGGCTCCGGCAAGTCCACCCTGATGAACATCCTGGGCTGCCTGGACGTCCCGACCTCGGGCCGCTACCTGCTGGACGGCACCGACGTCGGCAACCTGGACGAGCAGCAGCTCTCACTGGTCCGCAACCGCAAGATCGGCTTCATCTTCCAGTCCTTCAACCTGGTGCCCCGCACCACGGCGCTCGCCCAGGTGGAACTTCCGCTCGCGTACGCCGGAGTGCGTGCCGCCGAGCGCAAGCGCCGGGCGCTCGCAGCACTCTCGCTGGTCGGGCTGCTGGAGCGCGCCGGGCACAAGCCCAACGAGCTCTCCGGCGGCCAGCAGCAGCGCGTGGCGGTCGCCCGCGCGCTGGTCACCGCACCCGCGATGCTGCTCGCCGACGAGCCCACCGGAAACCTGGACAGCCGCTCCACCAAGGAGGTGCTGGCCATCATCGACGGGCTCAATGCCACCGGCCGCACCGTCGTACTGATCACCCACGAGGACGAGGTCGCCGAGCACGCCAAGCGGGTGCTGCGGCTGGTCGACGGGCAGATCGTCTCCGACGTCCGGCAGGCTCCGGTGGACGGACCGCCGCCCGCGCTGCGCGAACTCACGGGAGCCCGCCCGTGATCGTCTGGCAGATGCTCCGCTTCGCTCTCGGCGGACTGGCCGCCAACAAGGTCAGGTCCGCGCTCACCATGCTCGGCGTGCTGATCGGTGTGGCCTCGGTGATCCTGCTGCTGGCAGTCGGCAACGGCTCCTCCCAGGCCGTCAAGAACTCGATCACCTCGCTCGGCACCAACTCGCTCACGGTCTCCTCGGCCAACGCCCGGGGCAGCGGCTCCGCGGCCAAGAAGCTCACCGTGGACGACGCCAAGGCGCTCGCCGCGGCCACCGACTCGCCCTCGATCAAGTCCGTCGCCCCGGTGGTCACCACCACGGGCACCGCGCTGTACGGGAACATCTCGTACACGCCGGGCTCGATCGTCGGCACCTACCCGGCGTACTTCGAGACCGCCAACCAGAAGATCGCGCAGGGCGACTACTTCAGCAACGACGACGTGCTGAACTCCCGCAAGGTCGCGGTGATCGGCTCCACCACCGCCGCGCAGCTGTTCGCCACCGAGGACCCGGTCGGCAAGAAGATCGTCGTCGGCGGCACCCCGTTCACCGTCGTCGGCGTGCTCGCCACCAAGGGCAGCACCGGGTTCAACGACCCGGACGACGTGGTGATCGCGCCGCTGCCCACCGTGCAGAACGCCTTCACCGGCTTCGGCGCGGTCAACCAGATCCTGGTGCAGGCCAGCTCGGCGGAGGCCACCACCACCGCGCAGAGCGACGTCACCCGGATCCTGATGGGCACCCACGGCATCACCGATCCCAGCAAGGTGGACTTCCGGATCAGCAACCAGACCTCGCTGCTGACCGCCCGGGAGAGCACCACCAAGACCTTCACCGTGCTGCTCGGCGCGGTGGCCGCGATCTCGCTGCTGGTCGGCGGGATCGGGATCACCAACATCATGCTGGTCACCGTCACCGAGCGGACCCGGGAGATCGGCATCCGCAAGGCGCTCGGCGCACCCAAGGCCGTCATCCTGGGCCAGTTCCTCACCGAATCCACCCTGCTCTCGGTGCTCGGCGCCGGGCTCGGGGTGCTGGCCGGGATCGTCGGTTCGCAGTTCAGCATCGTCGGCATCAAGCCGGTGGTCATCCCGGAGTCCGTGCTCGGCGCCTTCGCCATCGCGGTGGCCATCGGCCTGTTCTTCGGCAGCTACCCCGCAAACCGGGCCGCCTCGCTGCGCCCGATCGACGCCCTCCGACACGAGTAGGACCCTTCACCATGACCTCCGAGCACGAGCCGCCGACGCAGCCCATCCAGTCGCTCGACCCCGCAGCACAGGTCGAGCTGCTGTCCACCCCGCCGGACGCCCGCGACATCGCCGCCGAACTGGCCGCACCGCCGCGCCGCAAGCTGCCCTGGCTCACCCTCGCCCTGGCCGGCGGAGCGATCGCCGTGCTCTCCTTCGCGGGCGGCGTCTGGTACGAGCAGGGCAACGCCAAGAGCGGCACCACCCAGCGCGCCGCCGGCCAGCGCGGCCAGGGATTCGGCCAGGGCGGACAGGGCGGCGGCCAGGGCGGCCAGGGTGGCCGCCGCGGCGGTGGCCAGGGCGGCCAGGGCGGCGCAGGCTTCACGCGGGGCACGGTCAAGACCGTGGACGGCAGCACCGTCTACCTCACGGACGCCAACGGCAACACCGTCAAGGTCACCACGGGTGACAGCACCAAGGTCCAGCTCAACAAGGAGGGCAAGGTCTCCGACCTCCAGCCCGGCCAGACCGTGACCGTGGTCGGCACCCCCGACTCCTCCGGCGGCTACGCGGCCACCCAGCTCACCGAGGGCGCCGGTGGCTTCGGCGGTGGCTTCGGCGGTGGCGGCGGCTTCCCCGGGGCCCGCAGCTCGTCCAACGGCTGACACCCCGCAGGCGTCGGACGAATCAGGGCCCGGTCGATCCCCCGTCGACCGGGCCCCGCTCCGCTCACCCGTAGCCGGGCCGCCCGCCGATCCGCTACTGTCCGGTCCGGCAAATTCGAAGATCACCGGGGGAAACAACCGTGTCGGACCAGACTCCGGCCCGTCGAAGCGGCGTGTCCGCGCTCGGCTGGGTGCTCACCATCGTCTGCAACATCGTCGCGCCGATCCTTACCTACAACCAGCTCACCGGCCACGGCTGCAACGACTTCACCGCACTGCTGGTCTCGGCCGGCTGGCCGGTGCTGGACCTGCTGATCAACATCGCCTGGAAGCGCAGGCTGGACGAGTTCGCCGTGATCAGCCTGATCTTCGTGGCGCTCACCATGGCGGTCACCCTGGTCGGCCCGCACTCCGCCCGCCTGCTGCTGGTCAAGGACTCGCTGGTCACCGGCCTGTTCGGGGTGCTCTGCCTGATCACGCTGGCCGCACCGCGCCCGCTGATGTTCTACTTCGGCCGCAAGTTCGCCACCGACGGCTCCGCCGAGGCCCTGGAGCGCTGGAACGGCCTGTGGGTCCATGAGAGCTTCCGCACGGTCCAGCGCAACCTGACCCTGGTCTGGGGCGTGGCCTACCTGGCCGAGGCGGCGCTGCGGGTCGGCCTCTCGTACGCCCTGAGCACCGGCGGGATGGTCACCCTCAACTCCGTGCTCTCCTACGGCGTCACGGCCGTGCTGATCGGCTGGACGATCACCTACGCCAAGCGGGCCCGGGCCCGCGGGGCAGCGGCCCAGGAAGCCGCCACGGCGGCCGTCGCCGGCTGATCGACCGGGTGCGCCGCGGTTGATCGGGAAGGTTTAATCAGGTCCTCATCAACCGCGCGTAGCCTCCCCGGGCTATCGTCCAACGAGGATGCATCGTCCGACCGGGAGGCGGAACAGCCGTGCAAGGGACAGTGTCGACAGCCAGCGGGACCGCCACAGCGGGCACTCCCGCACGCCAGGCTGCCTCGGGCGGCGAGCCGTTCCTGCTGGTGGTGGACGACGAACCGAACATCCGCGAACTCCTCTCCGCGAGCCTGCGCTTCTCCGGTTTCCGGGTGGCCTCGGCGGCGAGCGGCGAGGAGGCGCTGGAGGCCGTCGCGGCCGAGCGGCCCGACCTGGTGGTGCTCGACGTGATGCTGCCCGACCTTGACGGCTTCACCGTGGTCGAGCGGCTGCGCGAGCAGGCCCAGTGGCCGCAGCCGGGCGAGCACGTACCGGTGCTCTTCCTCACGGCCAAGGACGGCACCGGCGACAAGGTGCAGGGCCTGGCCGCCGGGGCGGACGACTACGTCACCAAGCCGTTCAGCCTGGAGGAGCTGATCGCCCGGATCCGCGCCATCCTGCGCCGGGCCGGCGGCCCCGCCGAGGACGGACGGCTGGTGGTCGGCGACCTCACCCTCGACCCGCTCGCCCACGAGGTCAGCCGGGGCGAGAGGGCGGTCTCGCTCTCGCCGACCGAGTTCAAGCTGCTGCACTACCTGATGGCCAACGTCGGCCGGGTGGTCTCCAAGGCCCAGATCCTGGACCACGTCTGGGCGTACGACTTCGGCGGCGACCTCTCCATCGTCGAGTCGTACATCTCCTACCTGCGCCGCAAGCTCGACTCCGGACCCGCGCACGGCCCCAAGCTGATCCACACCGTGCGCGGCATCGGCTACGCCCTGCGCCGCCCGCCCCAGCACTGAGCCCGTGAGACGCGTCCGACGTCCGGGCAGGCTCCCGAAGCCGTTCCCCGCCTCCCGGTTCTTCCGCTCCCCACGGCTCGTCCGTCCCGCCCGGCTGCTGCGCTCCTCGCGGTTGCTCCGGGTCTCCCGGCTGTCGCTGCGGGTGCGGCTGCTGGTGCTCGCGGTGCTGCTGGTGGCCACCGGGCTGGTGGTGAGCGACACCATCGTCCTCGGAACCGTCCGTGTCCAGCTGGCCGACCGTGCGGACCAGCAGCTGCTCCGCTTCGCCGAACCGCTCTCGCACCGCGGCCCCGGCGGCAACCGGCAGAACTCGGGCCCGAGTCCGAACCTGCGCCGGGCCGGCCAGTTCCTGCCCAGCCAGTACGTGGTGCAGTACCTGGCCGCCGACGGCACGGTCCAGCAGACCATGCGGCAGCCGATCTCCGACTCCGATCCGGCCCCCGACCTCGACGAGCTGTCCGGCCGTCAACTCACCCAGCACTCCGGCGACCTGGCCGGGTTCGACCTTCCCGACCAGAACGGCCGGGGCCGCTGGCGGGTGGTCGTCCTCCCGCTGGCCCACTCCGGCGGCAACCAGTTCGCCGCCCCCTCCTACCTGCTGGCCGCCGTCTCGCTGGACGACGTGGACGCCACGGTGGCCAAGCTGCACGCCTCCTTCCTGGCGATCGGCGGTGCCGTCCTGGTGCTGATCGCCGCACTCGGCGCGGTCGCCGTCCGGGCCGGGCTGCGACCGCTCGCCCGGATCGGGCAGGACGCCGAGCTGATCGCCGCCGGACGCTTCTCGCACCGGATGCCCGACCTCCCGCCCGGCACCGAGGTCGGACGGCTCTCCGCGACCCTGAACGAGATGCTCACCCAGATCGAGGCCGCGTTCGCCGCCCGCGCCGAGTCCGAGTCCCGGATGCGCCGCTTCGTCGCCGACGCCTCGCACGAGCTGCGCACCCCGCTGGCCGGCATCCGGGGCTTCGCGGAGCTGTACCGGATGGGCGCGCTGCCCGACGTGGACCGGGCGATGGACCGGATCGAGAGCGAGGCCGTACGGATGAGCGGCCTGGTCGAGGACCTCCTCACGCTCGCCCGCCTGGACGAGGAGCGCCCGCTCGACCTGGCCCCGATGGACCTGCGCACGCTGGCCGCCGACGCCCTGCACGACCTGACCGCCCTCGACCCCGGACGCCCGGTGGCGCTCACCGGACCCGACGGCAGGGGCGCCCCGCAGCCCGCTCCCGTGCTCGGCGACGAGGCCCGGCTGCGCCAGGTGGTGACCAACCTGGTCGGCAACGCGGCCAAGCACACCCCCTCGGGCACCGCGGTGCGGATCGGGGTCGGAACCACCGCCGACGGCCGCTGCCTGCTGGAGGTCGCCGACTCGGGGCCCGGCCTGACCGAGGAGCAGGCGGTCCAGGTCTTCGAGCGGTTCTACCGCGTCGACGCCTCGCGCAGCCGCCACGAGGGCGGCGGCGCCGGCCTCGGCCTCGCCATCGCCACCGCCCTGGTCCACGCCCACGGCGGCACGCTCACCCTGGACACCGCCCCGGGCCGGGGCGCCGCCTTCCGCGTGCAGATCCCCCGGCAGAGCCACTGATCCCGGGGGCGCGGTGCCCCGCGCCCCCGGCAGGGTGCTTGTCGAGCCCCCGCATCGTGCGCGCGGTGCTCCGCGCCCCGGCAAGTGTGCTTGTCAAGCTCCCGAATGGCGAAGACGGGCCGGTGGGACCTGCCGTCTGCTTCTTGCCGCGGGTCCCGGCTCCGTCGGATCATCCGGTGAACGCCAACCCCACCCCCCACTGTCCGAGCTGTCGTAAGCATGTTGGATACTGCCCTTGTGAACGTGTTCACGTTCACAAGCGGACAAGCTTGTGCAGATTGATCACGCTCTCGTCGGAGAGGCGTCGATTGTCTGGAATGCCGGAGAACATCCCGGCACGAGCAGCGGGACGACCAGAGAGAGGGCGCCGTGGAACTAGCAGTCGCTCACGAGACCATCGCGCGATGGCAGTTCGGTGTCACCACCGTCTACCACTTCCTGTTCGTCCCGCTGACGATCAGCCTCGCCGCCACCGTGGCTGGCCTGGAGACCGCCTGGGTGCGGACGGGCAAGGAGAAGTACTTCCACGCCACCAAGTTCTGGGGCAAGCTCTTCCTGATCAACATCGCCATGGGCGTGGTGACCGGGATCGTGCAGGAGTTCCAGTTCGGGATGAACTGGTCGGACTACTCGCGCTTCGTCGGGGACGTCTTCGGCGCCCCGCTCGCGATGGAGGCGCTGATCGCCTTCTTCTTCGAGTCCACCTTCATCGGGCTGTGGATATTCGGCTGGGACAAACTGCCGAAGAAGATCCACTGCGCCTGCATCTGGATGGTGTCGATCGGCACCGTGCTGTCCGCCTACTTCATCCTGGCCGCCAACTCCTGGATGCAGCACCCGGTCGGCTACTCGGTCGACAAGGCCACCGGCAAGGCGCAGCTCACCGACATCACCAAGGTGCTGTTCCAGGACACCACCCTGGTCGTGGTCTTCCACACCCTCACCGCCGCCTTCCTGACCGGTGCGGCCTTCATGGTCGGCATCTCCTCGCTGCACCTCTGGCGGGCCAAGCGCGCCGCGGCGGCGGGCGGCCCGCAGACCGACCGCAAGAAGGTCGCCACCATGCGGACGTCGCTGCGGGTCGGCCTGGTCATGGCCGTGGTGGCCGGTCTCGGCACCGCGATCAGCGGTGACACGCTGGCCAAGGTGATGTTCGAGCAGCAGCCGATGAAGATGGCCGCCGCCGAGGCGCTCTGGGACACCCGGTCGCCCGCCCCGTTCTCGGTCTTCGCGGTCGGCGACGTCACCAAGGGCCACAACTCGGTCGAGCTGGAGGTCCCCGCGGCGCTCTCCTTCCTGGCCAAGAGCGACTTCAGCTCGGCCGTCCCCGGCATCAACGACACCGCCGCCGCCGAGGCGGCCAGGTTCGGCGGCAAGCCCACCGACTACATCCCGAACGTCTTCGTGACGTACTGGGGCTTCCGCCTCATGATCGGCTTCGGGATGACCTCGTTCGCGGCCGGCCTGGTCGGGCTCTGGACCACCAGAAGAAGATTCCTCCTCGACCCCGAGTTCCGCACCGGCGAGGACGAGGCACCCAGGCTGATGCTCACCAGGAGCCGTGAGCTGGGCCCGTTCCTCACCAAGTGGAGCTGGCGGATCGGCATCTGGACCATGGGGTTCCCGCTGATCGCCAACAGCTTCGGCTGGGTCTTCACCGAGATGGGCCGCCAGCCGTGGGCCGTCTTCGGCCTGATGACCACCGCCGACGCCGTCTCGCCCAACGTCGGCGTCGCCACCCAGGTCGGCGCGCTGGCCACCTTCACGCTGCTCTACGCCGTCCTCGCGGTGATCGAGGTCAGGCTGCTCGCCAAGTACGCCTCGGCCGGCCCCGCCACCTCGGAGCAGCCGCCCGCCGAGGACCCGACGCTCCGCGGCCCCTCCTCGGACGAGGACGCCGACAAGCCCCTCGCGTTCGCGTACTGAGACCCCGTCAACCGAGGACATCGAGATGCAACTCCACGACGTCTGGTTCATCCTGATCGCGGTCCTGTGGATCGGGTACTTCTTCCTCGAGGGCTTCGACTTCGGCATCGGCGTGCTCACCAAGCTGCTCGCCAGGAACACCGCCGAACGCCGGGTCCTGATCAACACCATCGGCCCGGTCTGGGACGGCAACGAGGTCTGGCTGCTCACCGCCGGCGGTGCCACCTTCGCCGCCTTCCCCGACTGGTACGCCACCCTGTTCAGCGGCTTCTACGTTCCGCTGCTGGTGATCCTGGTCTGCCTGATCGTCCGCGGGGTGGCCTTCGAGTACCGGGCCAAGCGCACCGACGAGCGCTGGCAGCGCAACTGGGAGCACGCCATCTTCTGGACGTCCCTGCTGCCCGCCTTCCTGTGGGGCGTGGCCTTCGCCAACATCGTGCACGGTGTGGCGATCGACCGGCACAAGAACTACGTCGGCGGCCTCCTCGACCTGCTCAACCCGTACGCGCTGCTCGGCGGTCTGGTCACCCTGGTGCTGTTCACCTTCCACGGCGCGGTGTTCGCCTCGCTCAAGACGGTCGGTGAGATCCGGGAGCGGGCCCGCGCGACGGCCCTGTGGCTCGGCCTGGCCACGGCCGTGCTGGCGCCGGGCTTCCTGGTCTGGACCCAGCTCCACCAGGGCAACGGCCGGAGCCTGGCCGCGGTGGTCGTCGCGGTGGCGGCGCTGGCCGCCGCGCTGGCGGCCAACCAGGCGGGCCGCGAGGGCTGGGCGTTCACCTTCTCCGGGCTGACCGTGGTGGCCGCGGTCGCCGTGCTCTTCCTGTCGCTCTTCCCGGACGTGATGCCCTCGACGCTCGACGGCAGCTGGTCGCTGACCGTGGAGAACGCCGCCTCCTCGCCCTACACGCTCAAGCTGATGACCGTCATCGCGGCGGTCTTCACCCCGCTGGTGCTGCTCTACCAGGGCTGGACGTACTGGGTGTTCCGCAAGCGGATCGGCGTCCAGCACATCCCGGCCGCCCAGAGCGCCGACCACTGAACCGCCGCGTACCCGAGCAGCCAGGAGACCGCGCATGAAGCCCGTAGACCCCCGGCTCCTGCGGTACGCCCGCACCACCCGCGCCTTCCTCGCCGGATCGGTGGTCCTCGGCGCCTTCGGCGCGGCCTTGGTGGTGGTCCAGGCGTCGCTGATCGCCGAGATCGTCGTCCGGGCCTTCCAGCGGCACGCGTACGACCTCACCACCCCGCTGCTCTGGCTGGTCGCCACCGCGACCGGCCGGGCGGCGGTCGCCTGGCTGACCGAGCTGACCGCGCACCGCTCGGTCGCCACGGTGAAGTCCACCCTGCGGCAGCGGCTGCTCGACCACGCCACGGCGCTCGGCCCGGCGTACCTCTCCGGCCGCCGCACCGGTGAGCTCACCGCGCTCGCGACCCGGGGCGTCGACGCCCTGGACGACTACTTCGCCCGCTACCTGCCGCAGCTGGCGCTGGCCGTGGTCGTCCCGGTGGTGGTGCTGGCCCGGATCCTCGGCGCCGACTGGAGCTCCGCAGCGATCATCGCCGGCACGCTGCCGCTGATCCCGCTCTTCATGGTGCTGATCGGGTGGGCCACCCAGGCCCGGATGGACCGGCAGTGGGCCTCGCTCTCCCGGCTCTCGCACCACTTCCTGGACGTGGTCGCCGGGCTGCCCACGCTCAAGGTCTTCAACCGCGCCAAGGCCCAGGCCCGGACCATCTCCAGGATCACCGACGAGTACCGCCGGGCGACCCTGAAGACCCTGCGGATCGCCTTCGTCTCCTCCTTCGCCCTGGAACTGCTCTCCACCCTCTCGGTCGCCCTGGTCGCCGTCTCGATCGGGTTCCGGCTGGTCGACGGCAGCCTCGACCTGGAGACCGGACTGCTGGTCCTGATCCTGGCGCCCGAGGCGTACTTCCCGATCCGGCAGGTCGGAGCGCTCTACCACTCCAGCGCCGAGGGGCTCAGCGCCGCCGACCAGATCTTCGAGGTCCTGCAGACCCCGCTGCCCGCAGGCGGCACCACCCCCGCCCCCGCGCTGGCCGGGGCGGTCATCACGATCGACGCAGTGGGCGTCACCCACCCGGGCCGGACCGCGCCCGCCCTGGCCGGTCTCTCGCTGACCCTCGGACCGGGCTGCACGACCGCGCTCACCGGGCCGAGCGGCGCGGGCAAGAGCACCCTGCTCTCCGTCCTGCTCGGCTTCACCCGACCCGACTCGGGCCGGGTCCTGGTCGACGGGCACGACCTCGCCGACCTCGACCCGGTGAGCTGGCGCAGCCAGATCGCCTGGGTGCCGCAGCACCCCCACCTGTTCGCCGGGACGATCGCCGAGAACGTCCGCCTGGCCCGTCCCGACGCCACCGACGACCAGGTCAGGGCCGCCCTCGCCGCCGCCCACGCCACCGACTTCGCCGACCCGGACACCAGGCTCGGCGAGGGCGGCACCGGCCTCTCCGCCGGCCAGCGCCAGCGCCTCGCACTCGCCCGGGCCCTGCTGACGGACCGCCCCCTGGTCCTGCTGGACGAGCCCACCGCCAACCTGGACGGCGCCAGCGAGGCCGCCGTCGTCGAAGCCGTCCGCAACCTGGCCGGCCGCACCGTCCTCCTGGTCGCCCACCGCCCCGCCCTCCTCGCCACCGCGACCCACCGCCACCACCTGACCGCCCCCGCCCGGGGGCACGCGGAACCGCCCGAGTCGGCCCGCACCGAATCCGGGGGGGCCTTCCCCCGGGGGTGCGGGGAGCCGCGCGACTCGGAAGGCCACCCGCTTCGGCCGGGCTCCGGAGAGCAAGGGGCGCCCCGCGATCCCGTCGAGGCGGTGCGGGCCGTTCTCCCCGAGCCGGTGCGGCACCACGACCTCCCGACCCGTACGGACCACCGCGCCCCCGGGGCACCGCCCACGGCGCCGGCCAAGCCCCGGCTGGCACCGGCCGTCCTGCTCGGCTCCCTCGCGCTCGGCTGCGCCGTCGCCCTGATGGCCACCTCCGGCTGGCTGATCTCGTACGCCTCCGAGATGCCCCCGGTGCTGTACCTGATGATGGCCGTCACCTCCGTCCGTGCCTTCGGCATCGGCCGCAGCTTCTTCCGCTACGCCGAGCGGCTGGTCTCGCACGACGCCGTCCTGCGAGCCCTCGGCGGCGTGCGCACCGCCGTCTACCGCAGACTCGAACAGCTCGCCCCGGCCGCCCTGCCCGCCTTCCGCCGCGGTGACCTCCTCTCCCGCCTGGTCGCCGACGTGGACGCCGTCCAGGACCACCACCTGCGCTGGCGCCTGCCCGCCGCCGTCGCACTGCTGGTCTCGCTCGGCTCCGCCGCCGCGCTGGCCGCCTTCCTTCCGCTCGCGGGTGCGCTGCTGGCCCTCGGCCTGCTGCTCGCAGGGGCCGCCGTCCCCGCCCTCGCGGTCCGCCTCTCCGGCCGCACCGAGCGCCAACAGGCGCCCGCCAGGGGCGAATTGGCGGCATCGGTGGTCGACACTCTCACCGGCACCGCCGAACTGACCGTCGCGGGTGCCCTGCCCGCCCGTCTCGCCGCCACCCGCACCGCCGACCGTCGGCTGACCGCCCTGGCCGCTCGCTCCGCCGCCACCGCCGCCGTCTCGGCCGGGCTGACCGCCCTGGTCACCGGGCTGACTGTGGCCGCGAGTGCGGCCGCCGGCGTCCGCGGTGTCGGCAACGGCACGCTCCCGGGTGTCTGCCTGGCCGTGGTGGTGCTCACCCCGATGGCCGCCTTCGAGGCCGTCGCCGGCATGTCCACCGCCGTGCAGTTCCGCGAGCGCAGCCGGGCCGCCCAGGCGCGCCTCACCGAGGTGCTGGCGGCCGAGCCGCCGGTCGCCGAACCCGCGGCACCGGCCACCCCGCCCGCCGACCCCTTCCCCATCGCGGTACGCGGTCTCTCCGCCCGCTGGCCCGGCCGGGCCGAGGACGCGTTGCGCGACATCGACCTCGACCTCACCCCGGGCCGCCGGATCGCCGTGGTGGGCCCGTCCGGCTCCGGCAAGACCACCCTCGCCCAGGTGCTGCTCCGCTTCCTGGACCAGAGCGCGGGGACGGTCACCTTCGGCAGTCGTCCACAGCCTGTGGACACCCGCGCGCTCGACTCGGACGACGTTCGCCGCACCATCGGCCTCTGCGCCCAGGACGCGTACGTCTTCGACAGCTCGCTGCGCGAGAATCTGCGGCTGGCCCTCCCCCAGCCTCCGGCCGGGGGTGCCCCCACCCAGTCTTCGGCATCCCAGCCTCCGGCCGGGGGTGCCCCCACCCAGCCTTCGGTATCCCAGCCTCCGGCCGGGGGGAGCGGCGGGGACGCCACCGACGAGCGGCTGCGGGCCGCCCTCGCCGCCGCCCGGCTGCTCGACTGGGTGGAGAGCCTGCCCGACGGGCTGGACACCATGGTGGGCGAGCACGGTGCACGGCTCTCCGGCGGCCAGCGCCAGCGTCTGGCGCTGGCCCGGGCGCTGCTCGCCGACTTCCCCGTGCTGATCCTGGACGAGCCCGCCGAGCACCTGGACCTGCCCACCGCCGACGCCCTCACCGCCGACCTGCTCGCCGCCACCGCCGGCCGCACCACCCTGCTGATCACCCACCGGCTGGCCGGGCTGGACGACAGCACGGTGGACGAGGTGATCGTCCTCGACCGCGGCCGGATCGTGGAGCGTGGCCGCTGGTCCGAGCTCACCGCCCGCCCGGACAGCCGCCTCGGCGAGCTGTACCGGCGCGAACAGCGAGCCGACACGCTGCTCGCCGCCGTCTGAGCAGCCCCGGCAAACCTGGACAAACTAGGCTCACAGCATGGAGATCAGACCGGACCCTCCCCAGCCGGACCCTCCCCGGGCAGGCCGTTCCCGGTCGGGTCGTCCCCAACCGGGGCGTCGTCCCGGCCAGGCGAAGTCGGGCCAGCCGAGGTCTGGTCGAACGGGAGCCGGCCAAGCGGGAGCCGCCCCGGAGCTCGCCAGGCCGGCCGCCGCCGACCAGACCCCGCGCCGGGTGCCGGAGATCGCCTCGCTCGGTCTGGACACCCTGGTCACCGAGGTCGCCGAGCGCCTCCAGTCCGCCGCCGCCGTCACCGACCGGATGCAGCGGCTGCTGGAGGCGGTGGTCTCGGTCGGTGCCGGGCTCGACCTGCACGCGACGCTGCACCGGATCGCCGCCGCCGCCGCCGAACTGGTCGACGCCAAGTACGCGGCCCTCGGCGTGATCTCCCCGCAGGGCGACGGGCTCTCCGACTTCATCCACATCGGCATCGACGACGAGACCGCCGACGAGATCGGCCAACTCCCCACCGGGCGCGGCATCCTGGGTGCCCTGATCGAGCGGCACGAACCGCTGCGGCTGGCCGACCTCAGCACCGACCCGCGCTCGTCGGGCTTCCCGCTGCACCACCCGCCGATGACGTCCTTCATCGGCGAGCCGATCCGGATCCGCGACGAGGCGTTCGGCAACCTCTACCTGACCGAGAAGCAGAGCGGCAGCGGCGCCTTCACCCCCGAGGACGCCCAGGTGCTGCACGCCCTGGCCGCCGCGGCCGGGGTCGCCATCGAGAACGCCCGGCTCTACGAGGAGGGCCGCCGCCGCGAGCGCTGGATCGCCGGGGCCGCCGCCGTCAGCACCGCGCTGCTCTCCACCGACGAGGCCGAGGTCGCCCTCACCGTGGCCGCCGAGCAGGTCCGCGAACTGGCCGACGGCGCGCTGGGGATGATCCTGCTGCCCACCGGCGACGGCCAGATGCGGGTGGCCCACGCCTCCGGTGAGGCGGCCGAGTTCGTCCGGGGCGAGCTGCTGCCGGAGGGCAGCTTCGCGTCCCGGCTGCTGGCCGGCGAGAGCGTCTACCTCGACGACATGTCCACCGACCCCGAGGTGGAGATCCGGCTCGCCCGCAACTTCGGTGCCTCGATGGCCGTTCCGATGGTCGCCGCCGGACGGGTCCTCGGCGGGCTCTGCGTCTGGCGCCGCCACGGCGCACCGCCGTTCACCGAGACCGAGAAGCAGCTCGCCCAGACCTTCGCCTCGCAGTCCGCGCTCGCCCTGCGGCTGGCCGAGGGCCAGCGCGACCAGCAGCGCCTGGCCGTCTTCCAGGACCGTGACCGGATCGCCCGCGACCTGCACGACCTGGTGATCCAACGGCTGTTCGCCACCGGCATGATGCTGGAGGGCGCGGCGCGGCGCGCGATCGTCCCCGAGGTCCAGGCCGGCATCGGCAAGGCGGTAGACGAGCTCGACGCCACCATCCAGGAGGTCCGCACCACCATCTACGCGCTCCAGCACGACGACCACGGCGACGCGCCCGACAACCTCCGCTCGCGTGTTCTGCGGGAGGGCAGCCAGGCGGCCGCCGCACTCGGCTTCAAGCCCTCGATGACCTTCACCGGACCGGTGGAGAGCCTGGTCGGCGACCGAACCGGGCGCCAACTCCTCGCCGCGCTGCGGGAGATGCTCTCCAACACGGCCCGGCACGCCCGCGCCTCCCGGGTCGGTGTGGAGATCGACGCCACCGTTCACCTCGACGCCGAGGGCCACCCGGTCTCGGGCGCCCCCGAGTCGCTGGAACGGGCCGGCCGGCCCGGGGTGCTGCTCACCGTCACCGACGACGGCGTGGGCATCCCGCAAGGCGGCCGCCGCAGCGGCCTGAAGAACCTCGCCCGGCGTGCCGAGAACCTCGGCGGCGACGCCTGGCACGAGCCGGGCCTGCACGGCAAGGGCACCTGCGTCCGCTGGTCGGCACTGCTCTGACGTCAGGTCAGTCAGCGGTCGCGCCAGCCGGCCTGCTGCTTCAACCGGCCTGCCGCTTCGGGCGGCCCGTCACTTCGGTCGGTTTGCCGCTTCAGCCGGCGTGGCGCTTCAGCAGTTCCTCCACCGCCACCGCCACGCCGTCGTGCTCGTTGCTGACGGTGTGCTGGGCGACCGCCGCCAGCACCTCGGGATGGGCGTTGGCGACGGCGTACGAAGTCCCGGCCCAGGCCAGCATCTCCAGGTCGTTCGGCATGTCGCCGAAGGCCACCACCTCGGAACGGTCGATCCCCTGCTCGCGACACCAACTCGCCAGCGTACTGGCCTTGGTGACGCCGAGTGAACTTATCTCCAGCAGGGCGACCGGTGCCGAGCGGGTGATCTCGGCGAGGTGCCCGGCGACCCGGCGGGCCTCCACGAGGAAGGAGTCCGGGTCGAGGTCGGGATGCTTGGCGAGCAGCTTGTACAGCCCGCGCACCGGGCCGCCCGGCGCCAGCAGCTCCTCGGCCGGAGCGGCCGGCTGGTGACGGTCGTCGCTCTCGCCCCACATCCGGAGCTGGTACTCGGGCTCGCGGGCGAAGCCGTCCAGGTGCTCGAAGGCGAACGCGGTGCCCGGCAGCGCGGCGCGCAGCGCCGCGACCGCGGCCAGTGCGTCCACCGGGCTCAGCGGGAAGACCTCCAGCGTCTCGCCCCGGCGCACATCGACGATCGCCCCGCCGTTGGAGCAGATCGCCACGCCGTGGCCGCCGATGTGCGGGCCGAGCTGCTGCATCCAGCGCGGCGGCCGACCGGTGACGAACACCACCTGCACGCCGGCCTCCTCGGCCGCCGTCAGGGCGGCGGCCGTCCGTTCGGAGACGGTCCCGCTCGGGCAGAGCAGGGTGCCGTCGAGGTCGGTGGCGATCAGGCGGGGGCGCACGGCGTTGGTGGTCACCGCTCCATCTTCGCTCAACTGTCGGACGTCGTCCCCGTCCCGGGTTCCCACTCGGCCGGTACCTGCCCGGCCGGTGTCCGTCCGGTCCGCCCGGCAGTCCCGGTCCGCCCGGCGCGCGCCCGGCGTACGGTCGCTGCCGCGCCGCGCCGCGCCGTGCCGCTCGCCGTCTCGCGGCCGCTGTACCGCCGCCGGGCGTTCCGGTCGGGTCAGGAGTGCCAGATCTCCTTGATCTCGGTGATCTTCCCGGCGGAGTCCTGCACGATGTCGTAGACCGGGAACGCGGAGCAGGTCAGCGGGGGCTTCACTGCCTGGCCGCCGGCCAGGCAGTCGCCGATGTGCGTCCAGAGCTCACCGACCGGGACCGTTCGGTACGTGACCGCGTCGGTGACCAGTTGAGCCTTGACCGTCGGCGCGAAGTGGTACGCCGTCTCGCCGCCGGTCGCCTCCCAGTGGCCGTCGTTGGGGTCGCAGACGAACTTGGTCGCCTTGGCGTACATGGTGTCCTGGGTGGGCTTCTTCACCGGCTGCACGATCCGGTGGCCCGCTGCGGGCTTGCTCGGTGTGCAGTCCGCACCGGGCTCCGCACCCGCGCCGGGGGCGTCCGGGGCCGCTCCGCCGGAGGTGGCTGCCTTCGACGTGCCGGCGCCCGGCGCGGCCGCCGCCGGAGTGGACGCCTGCGGGGCCGCTGCGGCGGTGCCGGCCGACGACCCGGCCGAGCTGCCGCCCGCGGCGTTGTCGGGCCCGCACCCGGCCAGTCCGAAGGCGGCGGCGGTGAGTACTACGGCGGTGAGCAGTCTGCGCGAGGACATCGCGGCGGTTCCCCCAAGGTCATGCGTGGCCGAGTCGTACTGACGGCCAGACAGGCTATCCACCCACCCGGACAGCCGCCCACTCGGCCCGCGCACCGACCTCGTCCCCGCCTGTTCCCGTTCCTGTGCCCGCTCTTGCTCCCGGCCCGCCGCTGCTCGCCCGTTCCGGCCCCGGCCCGCGTGGCGGCCTCGGGCAGGGGCCGTGCGGGGAGCGGGAGGAGGGTGACCTCTCCGGTGACGGTCGAGGACGGCGTCAGTGTGCCGCGGGCTTGAGGACGGCCATCAGCAGGCGGCCGGAGAGCGCGGTCGGGCGGCCGTTGTTCAGGTCGGTGGTGGAGACCGAGAAGACGCCCTTCATGGACAGGTCGCGGGTGGCGAACACGCCGTTGGCGTAGCCGAGGTCGTGGCCCGTCTTGCCCCAGAGCACGGTACCGTCCGGAAGCGGGTTGCCCATCAGCCCGGCGCCGAAGCAGGCCGGGCCCGGATTCCCCTTGCTGTCGGTGCAGTTGGAGGCGTCGAAGTACTTGATCACCTTGCCGTCGTCGCCCTTGGGCAGCCGGAACATCTCGTCCAGCTGGGCGGCGGGCAGCAGCCGGCCCTGGAACAGCGCGGTGATGAAGTGGTCCAGGTCGGCCGGGGTGGAGATCATGTTGGACGGGTTGCCGCCCTGCTCGCTGACGTCGACCGGCTCGCCCTCGCTGCTGGTCATGTACCCGTGCAGGTACGGGCGGGGCATCCGGGTGTCGTCCCCGGGCACGGAGGTCTGCGAAAGGTGCAGCGGCTTGATGATTCGCTTGGTGACCTCGTCCCCGAAGGAGTTCCCGGTGATCTGCTCGATCAGCTTCCCGGCGATCCGGAAGCCCAGGGAGTTGTACTGCTGAGCCGTACCGGGAGCGAAGGCAGGGCCGGGAGCCGGGCGGGGGCCGACGGGGCGCAGGGTGTCCTGGATGACCTGATCGAAGGTGCGGTAGTCGGACCGGTGCGCGATCCAGTAGTCCGCCGTGTGCTCCGGTGCGCCCTGGTCGACGTCCGGCAGGCCGCTGGTCATGTTGAGCAGTTCCCGCACGGTGATCGGTGCGAAGGTGTCCGGCAGCAGGCCCGGCAGGTAGTGCTGGACGGTCTGGTCCAGGTCGATCCGACCCTCCGCCGCCAACTGCAGGGCCACGACGCTCTCGAAGGTCTTGGAGATGCTGCCGATGTGGAAGTGCGCGTTGACCGGTGTGTGCCGCCCGGTCACCGTGTCCCCGGACGAGCCCTGCCACACCTGGCCGCCCTTGACCACCCGCGCGATGGCCCCCGCCGCCCCGTCCCCCGGCTGCGGCTCGATGGCCGCCTGCAGTGCCGCCGTGTCCAGGGTCTGCGGTCCGGCCTGCGCCGACACCCGCTCACTCGCCGAGGCCTGCCCACCGGCCACGGCCGTGGTCCCGACCGCTGCCGCACAGGCGAGGCCGAGGGCCGAGACACGTCGTACGAACTTGCCCACTGTTGACTCCTGCGTCCGTCGACACCGCCGAGTGCGGCGCCCCGGTCACAGCCTGTCCCGCCGTCTCGTCCCGGGGTACCGGTGATCGCCCTGACCGGACCCCGAACCGACCCTGATGTTGCATCAGGACCCGAGCCGGCTCCGCAAGCGGCTCTGCCGGGACGGGTCGACCGCATTCAGCGAGATCAGGCGCCGGCTGTCCGCCTGGTCGAGTTCAGCCAAGGCATGGGGCAGGCCGGCACACACAGTGGCGATAGCCGCACCGAGACCCACCAGCCCGCCGTGCTCGTGATTCTGACGGTACTCGATGCGGTGCAGTTCGACTCGGCCATGGCGACCACCTCGAGTGGGCGGCTCAGCTGCTTCGTGTCGTTCGTGACAACGATCTGAAAGGTGTCCGCTGCCGCACGCGCACAGAGGTCGACGTCCCTGGTTCCCGCCCAGCCGCTGGGTTCGGCCACGTGCTCGACGGCGTGGTGCTTCAGGAGCAGCCGCACGATCCGTGTCATCGGACGTCTGAGCACAGTGATCCTCCCCATCCACCGGTGGGCCGAGGGGCAGAAGATCTGGCGGCGAGCCGAGGACCTCGGGTTCCATGCCGCGTACACGTACGACCACCTGTCGTGGCGGTCGTTCCGGGACGAGCCGTGGTTCGGGGCGGTCCCGACGCTGACGGCGGCTGCTGCGGCGACCGAGCGGATCCGGTTGGGGATGCTGGTGACGTCGGTCAGGCCTCGTTCACCCATCGCATGCTGACCTGCGAAGACGCGGCAAGCGGGTCGGCGTAGGCGTTCAGATCGGCTCGACTGCGATGCGCGGGTGGCACAGCCGGCGCAGGTTGTCCGTGTCGCTCGTGACGATGGTGACGTCGCCGCGCTCGAAGTGGGCCGTGGCCGCGAGCATCGCATCGATGGCGTACGTGTGGCCGTGCAGCCCTTCGGCTGCGAGCAACTTGCTTGCGGTGCGTGCGATCTCCTCCGTGATGGGGCGTACCTTGGCCAGGGAGACGGCATGGTCGAACGCGGCCTGCGGCACTTTCGGGTCGCGGGCTTCCACCAGTGTCGCCGCGCTCGTCACGATCAGCAGATCGAGGTTGCGTGCAACGTCCAGCCACACGGTCATGTCGCGGTGCCGGCGGGAGAGTTTGGAGAGCGCCTCGCTGTCGAGAACGAGAGTGCCGCTCACGCGGCATCCGCTGGAGCGGAGCTGCCACGGTGGGCTGCGTGGTGAGCGCGGATGCGCTCGGCCCTGGCCGCCACCTCGGCTGGATCGACTGGGCCGTGCTCTGCCTCGGCGGCGGCGATGTACTCATCGATGGCTTCGCGCTGGAGCTGCCGCTGCACGGCCTCCTCGATGTAGGAGGAGACGCCCTGCTTCCCGGCGCGGGCGCGAATAGCCTCCAGCGTCTCGGCGCGCAGGGAGACGCTGGTGACACGGGTCTTGCCACGGCGGGGTGCATCCATGGCAGAAGTGTATTACGCCGTGTGTGAAGATGGGGGAGTTGCATTGTCGGCTCGCCGGAGGTGAGCTCGCCGAGGTGGGAGCCGACTGTGGAGACACCTGGGCGGGGCCCCTGGCCGCAGTACCGGGCCTTGCGCTGCGTGCTTCGTCGCTGCGGGGGAATGTCAAGGCCGATATCCGCTCCTACGGGTGATCGGGCTGACGCGGTACGCGCCGCGCCCTGCTGAGCTTCCGCCGTCGGCCGCTGGCGGCGAGCTCGCTGAGGCGCTCGCCGATCACGGAAACTCCGGGGCGGGGCTCCTGGGCGTAGTACCAGGGCTTGCGTCGGCGCAGCAGTTCCTCGCCGTGCTCGATCCAGGTGAATTCGGGTTTCCTCAGCAGCTTCCGGAACACCACGTCGGTGGTTTCCGGGTAGGCGGCGACCAGTCGGCGGATCGGTAGCGGCGCGATCGACTCTTCGCGCAGGTACGTGCGCAGGCGGTCCTGGTACTGCCTGCGGCCCGCGAGGGCCGGGTCGGCGAAGAGGTCCCGCAGGAGCCCGTAGTCCGCGTAGAAGTTGAGTCCGTCGACCTCGTCGTAGATGACACCGACGGTGTCCGAGTCCGCGAGGTCCTGCGGCAGTTCGAAGGCCGGGAAGTCGAGGCCCGGGAGCTGCCTGCCTCGCGCGCGATCAGGGTGCTCGGCGATGGCGGTCTCCTGCCGGTGCCGGTAGTAGGCGTTGAGGTGCTTCGCGGCTTCGGCTGGGGGAAGGACCAGTTCGTCGGCGCCGGAGAACTCGACGAACGCGGCCCGGTCCTCCCGCATCCACTCCCACCCCTGCTCGATCTTCTCGGGGTTGCGGAAGACCAGTTCGGGTTGGCTGGTCGCCAGTTGGACTGCGGCCTGGGCGACCTCGGTGGCGCTGGACTTCGGGTAGGACGACATCATCCCGGAGATCAGCCACACGCCGTCGGCCGAGTGGACAGGCACCAGGCAGGTGAGGAGGAAGCCTCCCTTGGACACTCCGCGGAAGGCCCTCGACCCGACGTTCGAGTACACGCGGTACTCCAAGTCGTCGACCAGGTTCAGCAGGACGACCGCATCCCCGTCCTTGCGCTGGACCTCGAAGATTCCCTCGACCGGGTCACGCCAGCCGAGCAGCATCTCCCGATCGACCTCACTCAAGTCCCGCCGTGACGCGACGAATCGGTCCACCACGGTCGCACCGTCCGGCAGGCGGTACCGCAGGATGAAGTGGTCGATGATCTGGACCGCTTCACCCTCGTCCAGCAGCCGCTCCGGGCCCGCGGCCTCCAGCAGGAGCGGAGTTAGCCACCGGTCGAAGCGCGCGCTCTGCCCGAAGCTGACCAGATCCCCCTTCAACTCGGCGCTGCGCTCGATGAGATCGATGAGCGAGCGCTCATCGATGCCGTGATTCGCGTCCCGTACGGCCTCCGCCACGTCGTACCTTCCCTCGCAATCCGGTTCCGAAGAGATGCGCGAGCTGCTCAGCCGACCCAGTACCGGTAGGCCTCGATCCACTCGGCGCCGCCCGGGGCAGGGGTCGGCATCGGCAGGTCCAGGATCCCGATCCTCTGTCGATCGGGGCCGCGAGAGCACAGCGCGACGATCCGGCCGTCCTGACCGAGGTCGACGCCGCGCACGGTCACCTCGACTCCGAGGACCGCCGTGATGAACGGCACCGCGAGGTTCTCCTCGACCATGGTGAACAAGCCGGTCAGCTGCTCGTCCTCGCCGTAGGCGTCGACGGTTGCCTCATCGATCATGGCCTCAAGCTCGGCTTTGCCCAGAACACCCATGGCGCCACGGTAGCGGTCACGCAGGTGACGTCGCGGCGGGTTGCCCGGACCTCATCATCCTCCGGAGCGAAAGCGTAGGGTCGGCAGTATGCGTCTGAGCACCGTGATTCTCCCCATCCACCGGTGGGCCGAAGGACAGAAGATCTGGCAGCGCGCCGAGGACCTCGGGTTCCATGCCGCGTACACGTACGACCACCTGTCGTGGCGGTCGTTCCGGGACGAGCCGTGGTTCGGGGCGGTCCCGACGCTGACGGCGGCTGCTGCGGCGACCGAGCGGATCCGGTTGGGGACGCTGGTGACGTCGCCGAACTTCCGGCACCCGGTCACGTTGGCGAAGGAACTGGTCTCGGTCGACGACATCTCCGGCGGGCGGCTGACGGTGGGGATCGGGGCCGGCGGGGTCGGGTTCGACGCGACGGCGATGGGACAGGAGCCCTGGTCGCCGAAGGAGCGGGCGGACCGGTTCGGGGAGTTCCTGCCACTGCTGGACAAGCTGCTGACGCAGGACGCCACGACGGACGAGGGCCGCTTCTACTCGGCGGTGGAGGCACGGAACATCCCGGGCTGCGTGCAGCGGCCCAGGGTGCCGTTCTACGTGGCGGCGACCGGTCCGCGCGGTCTGCGGCTCGCGGCGGAGTACGGGCAGGGCTGGGTGACGTACGGCGACCCGCGCGGCCCGGCGGACGTACCGGTGGAGCAGGCGCCCGCGGTCATCGCGGCACAGCTCGCCAAGCTGACGGCGGCCTGCGAGGCGCAGGGCCGGGACGCGGCCACCCTGGAGAAGGTGCTGCTGCAGGGGTCGACCGCGGAGAAGCCGCTGCAGTCGGTGGGGGCGTTCGTCGACTGGGCGGGGACGTACCAGGAGATCGGCATCACCGAGCTGGTCATCCACTGGCCGGTGCCGGACTCGATCTTCGAGAACGACCTCGCGGTCTTCGAGGAGATCGCCACCGAGGGCCTGGCGCAGCTGGGCTGAGACCTGCCGGAGGAAGGGCGCCGGGGTGTCCCGACGGGCACCCCGGCGCCCTGCTGTGCGGGGGAGCCCGTCGCGGTTCGGTCGCGAGGTGTCCGATCGGTCGGCCGGTGGCCCGACTGTCAGGGACTATCGTGTCGGTGGAGTGCTTGACGGACTCTCACAGTTCCTGCTGAACGTGGTGCGGTCGGTCTCTGCGGAGCCGACGGGGGTGGCCTGGGCCGAGGACCGCGCGCGGCGCCATCCATTCCTGCTGGGGGGAATCCCTTGTCCGCGCCCGACCGAGCGCCGTCCGACCGAGCGTTGTCGGACGGAGCGTCGTCCACCGACGAGCTGCCCGGCGCGCCTGCGCCCGAGCCGCCTGCGACCGAGCCCGAGTCACCCGCGTCCGAGCCGCCCGGGCCCGGGTCGCCTGTGCTCGCGTTCGCGCGCAGGCTGCCGCGTGCCGCGGGCGTCGCGCTGGCGGCGGTCGGTCTGCTCGCGGTCACCGCGACCAGCGCAGCTGTCACCGTCGCCGTGGGCAAGCCGGCAGCCCACTCCACGGTCCGAGCCACGGCCACCACCGCTGCCGGGGCAGCGCCCACGCCCACGCCCACCGCCGCCGCCGCCGCGACCTCGGCACCGTCACCGGCCCGGAGCGCGATTCCGAGTGCCGGCCCGAGCTCGGCCCCGAGCCCGAGCGGGTCGGTTGAGCCCACGCCGGGCAGCACCCTGCACGGCACCGTGAACGGCGATACGCACGGCGGTGACATTCGCTACTTCCTGCTCCCGATGCCGGACGGCGCCGAGCCCTACGGCTCGCCCGACGGAACCGAGTTGAGCGTCAAGGACATCGCGGCCCGGTACAGCAACTCCGGCGAGATCCCCGCAGTGCTGGACTCGTACGGCTACCAGGACGACGGTGCCGTGCGCCGGTACCGCACGGCGGACGGCAAGCAGGAGGTCGAGGCCCGGCTGCTGCGCTTCAAGTCGCGTTCCATGGCGAAGGAGTTCGCGAAGTCGGAGACGTTCAGGAGCGGTCAGAACTTCGGCATCGACGGTGACGGCGAGGCCCACGGGTACCTGATGAAGCCGGACCAGGAGGCGTGGACCGGACGGCTGGTCGGGGTCGGTTACGTCGGTGACGTCCAGTACGAGGTCACCGTCTTCGCGAAGGGCACTCCGGACAAGTCCCAGCTGATGGACGTGATGAAGCGCCAACGCGAGCGGCTGTCCGACGGTGGCTGAGCTTTCGCCGAGGTCCGAGGCACCGGATTCCCGCCCCCCTTCCATGACAGCGGCCCAACCCGCCGTACCGGAGAAGCCAGTGAGCACCAACGAGACCGCAGAGCCTTCCGAGCCCGATCCGAGCCCTGATCCGAGCCAGGGCCTGGGTGAGAGCCCGAGCCCGAGCCCGAGCCGGGACCCGAGGCCGACGGTCGGCTCCGACGACGACGCCGTGCCGCTCGACGAAGCCGAAGCCGAAGCCGAGCCCGAACCCGAGCCCGGACCCGAAGCCGGACCCGAGCCCGGACTCGAAGCCGAACCCGAACCCGAACCCGGACTCGAAGCCGACTCCGAGGCCGCCGCCGGGCTGAAGGCGGAGCCGAGGTCCAGGCGCAGCCCGCGCACCGCGACGGTCCTGGTGGGTGCCCTGCTGCTGGGCCCGCTGCTGGGCGCCGGGCTCGGCTACACGGTCCAGGCCGACCGTCCGGAGACACCGCTGCCGTCGCTGCACGTCGCCGCGCCGAGCTACCCCACCACCGCTCTGGACGCAGAGGCCGCAGCCGAGGCGGCACCGAAGCCGCTCGCCATCGACGGCGACCTGCGCAAGCTGCTGATCAGCAAGCCCGACGGCGCGGACGACTGGGACAACTACGGTCACGGCGACGGCTCGGGCTGGCTCACCGTCGGGGCGAAGGCGGGCTCGTACGGGGGTGCGGACAAGGAGTTCACGCAGCTGGTCCGCGACGGCTTCCGCCGGGACGCGATGGTCGCCTGGACCAAGGGCGGCAACAACTACCGCGTCGAGCTGATCCAGTTCGACGCGGACCACGCCTACTCCGCGATCGACTGGACCGAACGCGACGCCGCCGGCCTCAAGCTGGACGGCACGGTGCACGGCACCTACCTGGTGCGGACCGAGAAGAACCACTTCGCCGACAGCACCAGCACCTACTACTTCGGGAGCGCCACGGCCCGACGCGGCAACGTGGTGATGGTGGTCGGCATCTACTCCCAGAGCCAGGTCCCCGCCGATGAGCTCAAGAGCATCGCCGAGCAGCAGTGGGAGCGACTGGTATGAGCGAGACCGCTGCCACAACCGGGACCACCGACACAGCCGGGACCGCTGCCACGGCCGGAACCACCGACACGGCTGAGACCGCTGCAGCCGGGACCGCAGGCCGGGAACCCAGGGCGCAGCGGCCCGAGCCGACGTCCCCCGTCCCCCGGGAGCCGGCTCCGGCTGCGGAGCGGCCCCGAGGTCCCAGGGCGAACCCGGGCCTGGCACTGCGTGCGGGCGCGGCGGTGGTCGCGGCGGCGCTGCTGGGGGTCGGGATCGGTGTCGGCATCCTGAAGGTCCGGTACGACGGCCCGGCTTCCGCCGCTGCCGCCCCGGCGCCTGCGGCCACCGCCTCGCCGAACGCCTCGGCGCGGCCCTCCTCCGGTGCGGAGCCCGACGGCACGCACGTCGGTCCGATGCGCGACCTGCTGCTGCCGATGCCCGCCGGGTACCAGCCCGGACCGGACGCCGGGGCGTACGGCAACGACACCGAGCTGACGGAGGACCAGCGCGGTTCCTGGGCCGAGGACATGGTCAGGACCATGCCGGAGAAGCTGCGGGACGGCGTGCGCAAGGTGTGGCAGGACGTGCCGCTGAAGGGTGGCGGGGTCCGCAGTTACGCCACCTCGCCCACCGGTGATCTGGTGGTCACCATCTGGCTGCTCCAGTACCGACAGGACGCGGTGAAGGCGGACAACGCCTTTGTGGGCGCGATGGCTTCGGACTCCGGGCTGTTCCGCGAAGGACCGCAGATCCCTGGGCACCAGGAGGCGCACTGCTACCTGCCGGCTGCTCCGCCGGGGGATAAGCTCGACGAGCTGATCTGCTCGGCCGTCGTGGGAGACCTCAGGGTCGAGGCGCAGGTGGAGGGCGTCGCGCCGCTGCCCAAGGACAAGGTCGTGACCCTCCTCCGCCGGCAACTCGACCGGCTCGCCCTGCCAGGAGTACCCGCATGACCGAGAACACCCGCCGGGACACACCGGTAGCGCCGTCGACAGTGCCGTCCGCCGGGTCGGCCTCAGCGTCTGCCGCCGGGCGGGCCGCCGAGTCGACCACCGCTCCGGTCACGGATCCGGTCGCCGGGGCGCTCGCCACCGAGGACGTCCGAAACCCGCGCCGTCCGTCCGCGTTGCGCTGGGGCGCGGCCGCGCTTCTGCTGTTGCTCTCGGGAACGACGACGGCGGTCGCGGTCATGGCGCGGCCCCGGACCGACATTCCCGGACTGCGGACCGCGAGCGACGGACGCTACGTGTTCCCGGCGCTGACGCTGCCTCCGCTGCCCTCCGGTAGGCCCGCGCCGGGTGCGGACCCTGCCAACCGGCGCCACTACGCGGACCTGCGCCTGCTGCTGTTGCCCGCTCCCGAGGGTGCCTCGGGCGCATCCGGTGCCCCGGCCTCCGCGGGTACGGTTGCGTCCGCGAGCCCGACTCCGTCGGGGAGCACGCCCCCGCCCGCAGGTGCCGCCCCGTCCGCGAGCGCCTCGCCGTCCGGGAGTTCGGCCTCCGCCGCGAGCGAGTCGCCCGCAGCAGCCGCAGCCCCGGCAGGCACCGCGACCGCCGCAGGCGCCGCCTGGGCGAAGTGCTCGGACTACGCGGACCGTTTCGAGTCCCCCGCGAAGCCCACCGCCCTGCTCGACGAGAACGCCTGCCGCGCCGCGACCCGGCGCGTCTGGACCGCACCGGACGGGACCCGTACCGAGATCTGGCTGCTCTCCTTCGGCTCCGAGGCCGAGGCGGGAGCCTTCTACCGTGACCTCGGTACGGAGGAGCTCAAGGGCGTACCGGCCCTGACGGACGTCCATCTCCCGATCGACGTGGGGCCGGGCAGCCGGGCCAGGCTGATGTCGGCCGGAAGGGCCGCCGGTGGTGCCAAGGACCCGGTCGGCCGGGTGGCCGGCCTGGTCAACGGTGACGTCTTCGCCTCGGTGGCGATGAGCAATCCGAAGGGCGTTCCGGCCTCCGCCTTCCAGCAGGTGACGATCCTTCAGGCCGACATGCTGAACTGACGCCGTTCGACACCGTGGGTCCGATCCCCTAGGGGAAAGGGCCCGCGGTGTCATCCTGCAGACGCAGCCGGGATTCGTCGTGCCAGCTCATATCGCGCGCGACTGCTGCGCACTACGTTGGTGAACGTGTCCACTGTCATCAAGACGGACGGCCTCACCAAGAGGTTCCCCCGGGTCACGGCGCTCGACCAGCTCACCGTCGAGGTGCAGCCTGGGGTCGTCGGCCTGGTGGGGGCGAACGGAGCGGGCAAGTCCACACTCATCAAGATTCTGCTCGGGCTCTCCCCGGCAACCTCCGGGACCGGCCAGGTGCTCGGTCTGGACATCGCCACCGAGGGCCCGGCCATCCGCGAGCGGGTCGGCTACATGCCGGAGCACGACTGCCTGCCACCGGACGTCTCCGCGACCGAGTTCGTCGTCCACATGGCCCGGATGTCCGGCCTCCCGGCCGCCGCCGCCCGTGAACGCACCGCGGACACGCTGCGGCACGTCGGACTGTACGAAGAGCGCTACCGGCCGATGGGCGGCTACTCGACCGGCATGAAGCAGCGGGTGAAGCTGGCTCAGGCGCTCGTCCACGACCCGCAGTTGGTGCTGCTGGACGAACCGACCAACGGCCTCGACCCGGTCGGCCGGGACGACATGCTGGCACTGATCCGCCGGGTGTACAGCGACTTCGGGATCTCCGTCCTGGTCACCACGCACCTGCTGGGTGAGCTGGAGCGCACCTGCGACCACCTGGTGGTCATCGACGGGGGGCGTCTGCTGCGCTCCTCGTCCACGGCGTCCTTCACCGAGGTGACCCAGCTGCTCGCGGTCGAGGTCACCGACCATCCGACGGACCTCGCCTTCGACTCCGACGCGGCGGTCCGCGCCAGGCTCACCGAGGCCGGGCTCTCGGTCGTGCCGGACGGCTCCCGGGTCCTGCTGGTCGAGATAAGGGACGAGGACACCTACGACACGGTCCGCGACACCGTCGCCGACCTGGGTCTCGGCCTGGTCCGGCTGGAACAGCGCAGGCACCGGGTCGCCGAGATCTTCACCGGCGACGCGTCATCCGGCACGACCCCATCCGGCACGACCCGAACCGAAGCAACCCGAACCGACGAGGCACGAGAGGCAGGAGGTGCCCACGATGTCGCTGCCTCCTGAGGCCACGGCCCACCGGACGGCTGCCGCCGACAGCGGCGTCATCCACAACATCGGCTACCGCTCGTACCAGGGCCCGCGTCTGGGCCGCTCGTACGCCACCCGCTCGCTGTTCGTGCAGGGCCTGCGGGCCGCGTACGGCCTCGGCCGCTCGGGCAAGTCCAAGGTGCTGCCGATGCTGGTGCTCGGTGTGCTGGGCGCGCCCGCCCTGGTGATCGTCGCGCTCGCGATCATGCAGCAGAGCAAGCAGCTGCCGCTGGACTACGCCCAGTACCTGTCCGCCTTCTCGCTCTTCATCGAGATCTTCCTGGCCGCCCAGGCCCCGGTGCTGATGGCCCGTGACCTGCGGCACCACACGGTGCCGCTGTACTTCTCGCGGCCGATCACCCGGAGCGACTACGTCCGGGCCAAGTTCGGCGCGATGGTCGCGGCGATGATGCTCCTGATGACCGTGCCGCTGGTGGTGCTCTACGTGGGCTCGATCCTCGGCGGGCTGCCGTTCGGCCACAACACCGGCCACTTCCTCTACGGGCTGGTGGCCGCCGCGCTGTATGCGGTGCTGTACTCGGCGCTGGGTCTGCTGATCGCCGCGAGCACGCCGCGCCGGGGCTTCGGGGTCGCCGCGATCATGGGTGTGCTGGTGGTCAGCTCGATCATCGCGGGCATCGTCTTCGGCCTGTCGGGCGGGATGCGTGCCGAGGTGCCGGACTCCGCGCACTGGGCCTCGCTGCTCTCCCCGTCGATGCTGGTGGACGGCCTGGTCAACCAGGTCTTCGGCCTGGCCGGCGACTCGCGCACGACGCACGCCCCCGGCACGTTCGGAGTGGTGGTCTTCGCCGCCGAGATCGCCGTACTGGTGGTCGGTTCGTACTGGCTGATGCTCAGCCGCTACCGGAAGATCTGAGAGGGCGTCGACATGGCTGTCATCACCATCGACAAGGTCTCCCGCTGGTTCGGAAACGTCGTTGCGGTCAACGACGTGTCCATGAGCATCGGCCCTGGTATCACCGGTCTGCTCGGGCCGAACGGCGCGGGCAAGTCCACCCTCATCCACATGATGAGCGGCTTCCTCGCCCCGTCCGCCGGTGTCGTCACGCTGGACGGCGAGGCGATCTGGCGCAACCAGCAGGTGTACCGGAAGATCGGCCTGGTCCCCGAGCGCGAGTCGATGTACGACTACCTGACCGGGTGGGAGTTCGTGCTCGCCAACGCCGAGCTGCACGGCCTGGCCGACCCGGGCGCGGCGGCCGGGCGGGCGCTCGCGCTGGTCGAGATGGAGTACGCCCAGGACCGGCGTACCGGTACCTACTCCAAGGGCATGAAGCAGCGCGTCAAGATGGCCTCTGCCCTGGTGCACGACCCGTCGGTGCTGCTGCTCGACGAGCCGTTCAACGGCATGGACCCGCGTCAGCGCCTGCACCTGATGGAGTTGCTGCGCCGCTTCGGCGCGGACGGCCGGACGGTGCTGTTCTCCTCGCACATCCTGGAGGAGGTCGAACAACTGGCCCGCCACATCGAGGTGGTGGTGGCCGGGCGGCACGCCGCCTCCGGCGACTTCCGCAAGATCCGGCGGCTGATGACCGACCGGCCGCACCGCTACCTGGTCCGCTCCAGCGACGACCGGCGGCTTGCCGCCGCGCTGATCGCCGACGGCTCCACGGCCGGCATCGAACTCGACTGGCAGGAGCGTGCCCTGCGGATCCAGGCGATCAACTTCCAGGGTTTCACCACCCTGCTGCCCAAGGTCGCCAAGGAGGCCGGCATCCGCCTCTACACCGTCTCTCCGGCCGACGAGTCGCTGGAGAGCGTCTTCTCCTACCTCGTCGCGTCCTGACCCCGCGTTCCACTGGAAGGGCTGGAACCCATGAACCGGACCGTAGCCAGGCTGACCGTACGCGGCCTGCTGGGCCGCCGACGCGGCGTCCTGCTGCTGGTCGTCCCGGCGCTGCTGCTGGTGATCTCCGTGATTGCGCGGGGCTCCGGCGTCGACAAGCACGACCTGGCCGTCAACATCCTCGGCACGCTCTCGCTCGGCACCCTGGTGCCGATCCTGGGCCTGGTGGTCGGGACGGGTGTGATCGCCACCGAGATCGACGACGGCTCGATCGTCTACCTGCTGGCCAAACCGCTGCCCCGCTGGAAGATCATCACCACCAAGCTGGCCGTCGCGATCGTCACCACCTGGGTGTTCGCGGCGGTCCCGACCCTGCTGGCCGGGCTGATCATCTACGGCACCAGGGACAACCTGGCCGTCGCCTTCACCCTGGGCACGCTGGTCTCGGGCGCCGCCTACAGTGCGGTCTTCCTGCTGCTCGGCGTGGTCACCCGGCACGCGGTGGTCGCCGGACTGGCGTACGCGCTGGTCTGGGAGAGCCTGGTCGGCAACTTCGTCAGCGGGGCCAAGACCCTCAGCGTGCAGCAGTGGGGCCTCTCGGTGGCCAAGGCGGTCGCCGCCGACGGCTCGCTGACCGCCCCGGTGGCCCTCGGCGTGGCGATCCCGTTGCTGATCGTGATCACCGTCGCGGCCACCGTCTTCGCCTCGGTCAAGCTGGCGGGGATGACCCTCGCGAGCGAGGAGTAGGCCCGCACCGGCGGAGAGGGGCGCGGCTTCCCGCGCCCCTCTCCGCCGGTGTGCCCCTCTTCCCGGGTGCCTCTTTGCCCGTGCGCTTCTCCGCCCGCCGGCTTTTCGGCCGGTTTCTCGGCCTGCCCGATCGGTCGGGCCGCCGCCGGACTACCGTCCGGCGAGGTGCTCGACCAGGCGGTCCAGGCTGGAGTTGAGGCCCGCGACCGCCTCCGGGGAGCGGTACATCGGCGGAAGGCCGGTCTGCTGCAGCACGATCTCGGTGCGCCCGTCGCCGAGATCGACCAGGCGCACGCTCCCCACGATGCTCGTGCCCTCCTCGGCGAAGGAGAACAGCTCGGGCTCCTGCACCTCCCGGAAGACCCCCTTCAGCGGGTAGCGGTCCCCCGTCGCATCGACGACCATCGTGCTGTCGAACCGCCCGCCAGCCCAGGGCTCGATGGTCACGCTGTCCAGCGGCACACTCGTTCCGACCGGTCCCCAGAAGCGGACGAACTGCTCGGGCTGGACGTACGCCGCGAACACCGTCTCGCGCGGAGCGTCGACCGTGCGGGTGATGGTGAGCTCGCCGAGGTCGCTGGTGTCGGTCATGTCGTTCTCCCACTGCTTGGGCTGTGCTGTGCGCCTGTCACGGGTGTAGACCGGACGGCAGCGCAGAACTCATCGCTCCTGGGAGATTTTTTTCGAGGTCGCTGTTCCGCCCCCGGCGTCTGCGGTCCCCGGCCGTGCAGTGTGAGCACCCGGTGTGAGCACCCCGGGGCCCGGAGTGGGCGGTGCTCAGAGCGTGCGGTTGCGGCCCGCGCCCCAGCCCGCCACGGCGGCGACCGAGGCGAGGACGAGCATCAGGACCAGCAGCAGGTCCCAGCCGCCGGTCGCCTGGCGCAGGGCACCGGCACCGACCGGTCCTGCGGCGGCGACCAGATAACCGATCGCCTGGCTCATCCCGCCCAGCTGGGCCGCACCCGCCGCGCTACCGGTCCGCAGCACGATGAAGGCCAGCGCCAGGCCGAGCGACCCGCCCTGGGCGACACCGAGCACGGCCGCCGCGACCCAGGCGCCGGAGGCCGGTGCGACGAGCAGGACGGTGATCCCGAGTGCGTTGAGCGCCGCCATCGCGACGGCCAGCCCGCGCTGGCTGGTCATCCGGCCGGCCGCCAGCGGCACCAGGAAGGCACCCGCGACCTGTACCAGGTTGCTGAAGGCGAAGACCAGACCGGCCTCGCCCCGGTCCATGCCGTGGTCGGCCAGGATCGTGGGCATCCAGGCGACCAGGATGTAGACCAACAGCGAGGAGATGCCCATGAAGAGGCTGACCTGCCAGGCCAGCGGCGAACGCCAGATCCCCTCGATCTGCCGGCCGGCCGGTGCGGCGGCCACCGCCGCCTTCTCCTGACGGGAACGCAGCACCTGGGGCAGCCAGGCGACCGCCGCGATCAGCGCGAGCAGGGACCAGATGCCGAGCGAGCCCTCCCAGCCGCCCCCGAGCGCCTTCTCCAGCGGCACCGAGGAACCGGCCGCCAGGGTGGCGCCGATCAGCATGGTGGTCGAGTAGACGCCGGTCATGGTCGCGGCCCTGTCCGGGAACTCGCGCTTCACCAGACCGGGCATCGAGACGTTCAGGACGGCGATCGCGACACCGATCACCACACACCCCGCGTACAGCGCCGCCACCGAGGGAAGCACCCGCAGCAGCACTCCGGCACCCAGCACCAGCACCGCGCCGAGCACCACCCGCTCCGTGCCGAAACGCCTGGTCAGCCGGGGCGTGAGCGGAGCGCCGACACCCTGGAACAGCACTGGGACGGTGGTGATCAGGCCGCTCGCGGTCGCGGAGAGCCCGAAGGTCCGCTGGATCTCACCGACCATCGGCGAGATCGCGGCGAGACAGGCGCGCATGTTGAGCGCGACCAGCACGATGCCGATCAGCAGCAGCGCCGGGTGGGCGAGCTTCGTACGGGTACGGACTACTGGGCTGACGACCGGCTGCTGGGCGCTGGTGACCGACATGGCGGACTTTCTCTCCGGGCAGGACAGGGCGGAAACGGGGTGAAGGGTGACGGCGAAGGCGGCTGCGGGCGCGGGGCGGTGCCGCCGCTGCTCCCGGCTGCGGCCGGGTGCTACTTCCGCGCGGCGATGGTGGCGAGCAGCTGCTCCACGGCGGCCGTCGGCTCCGCGAGCAGCTCGCGACACGCGCTCTCGGCGCGCTCGGGGTCACCGCTCTCGATCGCGTCCACCAGGGCCTCGTGGGTCGCGACGACCACCTCGGGCATCTCGTGGTCGCCGAAGGCCGTCCGCATCGACTCGTGCACCGAGGCGCCGAAGTAGCGGTACACCTCGGTGAGCGCGGGGTTGTGCGCGGCCTCCACCACGGCGGTGTGGAACTCGAGGTCGTGCTCGACCGTGGCCTGCCGGTCGGCCCGCTCCGGCTGGGAGGCGATCACCTCGGCCTCGCGGGCCAGCGCGGCCCGCATCCGTGCGATGTCCTCCGGCGTGTGCCGCAGTGCGGCGAGCCGTGCCGCCTCGGCCTCCAGCGCGGCACGGACCTCCAGGACGTCCCGCACGCCGGAGCGCTGTACGCCGCGCAGCACGGCGGCCGGGTCGCTGGTGGACCGGACGAACGTCCCCTCGCCCTGGCGCGACACGAGCATCCCGGCGTGCACCAGCACCCGGATCGCCTCGCGCACGGTGTTCCGCCCGACCTGCAGGCGCTCGGCCAGCTCGTGCTCGGTCGGGATCTTTCCGCCGACCGGCCAGGTGCCCGCGCTCAGCTGCTCCCGCAGCTGCTCGATCGTGGCGTCGACGAGCGAGCGCCGCCCGGCAACCTGAAGACCGTCGTTGTTCGCAGTGGTCATGCCGGGCTCCCTCCGGGTCGGTGACGAGTCGTCCTACAACCTGTTGCCCGGTCATCCTACAAGTACTTGCCCGGTTGTCCTACAACTGCTTGTGTGACGTTCCCGCCACGTCTCGGCGAGCCCGCTGCGCCCCTGGCCCCGCTCGCCTCCTGCTCCCGCCTCCGGAAGTCGCTCGTGAGGTGCCCGTTATGTGAGTGATCGTGCAATCCGGAGCCCGGGCAGTGACTTCGTCATGTGGCCTTTATATGCTCCGCTGAAGCTCTCTGCGGATATCTGTGCGAGAGCTGCGTACCACCGGGACGGTGGTACGGCACGTTCGGCAGGAGCCGGGCGTTGCTCCTGCATATGGCGGGTCTGCCGTGTGCCGTGTTGTTCCTGCCGTCTGGTGAAGGGTGTGGGTATGTCAGGCCAGAGGGCGGGAGCGTCCGGTCACGACGCCGACTGGTGGCGCGACGACGAACGGGGTTCCGGCCCGGGGCAGGGTACGGACGCCTCGTACGGTGTGCCCTCGCCGCGCCGCCGGTCCGCCGGTCCCGACGCCCCGAGGCCGGGCGGCCGGGCGGCGGCCCGACGTGGCAACGGCGGCGGCACCGGCGACGGTGACGGTGGTCGCGGCAACGGCGGCGGCCGTGGTGACGGCGGTGGTCGCGGTGGCCGGGGGACCGGCCGCGGTGCGCCGCGCGGCAAGCAGAAGCGCAGCAGGAAGAAGGTGATCGCCTGGGTGGCGGCCACCTCGCTGGCTCTGGTGGTCGCGGGTGGCGGTGCGATCTACCTGAAGCTCAACGGCAACATCAGCACCTTCGGCCAGGACGGCGTCAGCAAGGACCGTCCCGATCAGGGTGCCGCGGACGCCAACGGCAACCGGCCGGTCAACGTGCTGCTGATCGGCTCCGACTCGCGCAGCGGCGGCAACAAGGACCTCGGCGGCGGCGGGGACTCCGGCGCGCGCTCGGACACCACGATCCTGCTGCACATATATGCCGACCACAAGCACGCGGTGGGCATATCGTTCCCGCGCGACGCCCTGGTCACCCGGCCCGCCTGCAAGCTGCCGAACGGCAAGTGGACCAAGGAGGAGAACGGGGTCATGTTCAACTCCGCCTTCGCCGTGGGCGACACCGAGCAGGGCAACCCGGCCTGCACCCAGAACACCGTCGAGAAGCTGACCAACCTGCGGGTCGACCACACCATGGTGGTCAACTTCGAGGGCTTCGCCGCGATGACCAGCGCCATCGGCGGTGTCACGGTCTGCCTGCCGAACGCCGTCTACGAGGGCGACCTCGACCCCAACCTCGGCCACAAGGGCAAGCAGATCTTCCCCAAGGGCGAGCAGACGGTCCAGGGCCAGCAGGCGCTGGACTACGTCCGGCTGCGGCACGGCGTCGGGGACGGCTCGGACATCGGCCGGATGAAGCGCCAGCAGGCGTTCCTCTCCGCGCTGATCAAGGACGTCAAGGGCAAGGGCATGAGCCCGACCAACCTGCTCCCGCTGGCGGACGCCGCGACCAAGTCGCTGACCGTCGACGAGGCCCTGGGGTCGGCGGACAAGCTGCTGTCCTTCGCGCTGTCGCTGAAGAACATCGACCTGCACAACATCAAGTTCATCACCACCCCCTGGAAGTTCGAGGGGGCCCGGGTCGCCCTGGTCCACCCGGACATCGACCAGCTCTTCGCCGCGCTGAAGGCCGACCGCACGCTGGACGGCGAGGACGCGAGTGCCGGTGCGAGCGCGAGCGCGAGCGCGAGCCCGTCGGCCGACGCCGCCACGTCCCCGGCCGCTACCGGCCAGGACCAGGCCGCGCCCGCATCGGTCGACGGCGTCGGCATCCGGGTCGGCGTCTACAACGGCACCACCACGCCGGGCCTGGCCACCACGGCGGTGACCAGGCTGAAGGACTCCAGGTTCACCGTCACCGTGACGACGAACGCCTCCACGCAGAACCACGCCACCACCTCGGTCCAGTACGGCCCCGGTGACAAGGCCAAGGCGCAGACGGTCGCCTCGCTCTTCCCCGGTGCCACTCTGGAGCCGGTCACCAAGGCGGGCATCAGCCTGGTCCTCGGCAAGGACTACGCGGCGGGCAACGGCGGTTCGGGCGCAGGAGCCGCCGCCGCCGGCGCGAGCGTGGCCCCGGGCCCGCTGCCGACCAGCGTCAGCGGCGATGCCCGCTCGGCCGACGACGACCCGTGCAGCAACGTCTCGTACGGCTGACCGGCGGCTGAACGCACGGACGGTGCCCCTCCTTCGGGCCGCAGGGCTCGGAGGAGGGGCACCGTCCGGGTCTGTTCGGGAAGCAGGCGCGCGGCTCACCGGGTGGTCGATCGCCGCCCGACCGGCAGGTGGTCCAGTCGGCAGCCGGAAGCCGGCCGAGTAGCGGCGACCTGCGACCGGTGACCTGCGACCGGTGACTGGTGACTGGTGGCCGGTCAGCCGGCAGCCGGGAAGAGCCGCTCCAGGACGAGGGCGACGCCGTCCTCGTCATTGCTGACGGTGACCTCGTCGGCGACCGCCAGCAGCTGTTCGTGGGCGTTGGCCATGGCCACTCCGTGGGCGGCCCAGGCGAACATCGGCACGTCGTTGGGCATGTCGCCGAACGCGATGGTCTGCCGGGACTTCACCCCGAGCCGGTTGGCGGCGACCGCCAGGCCGGTGGCCTTGCTGAGGCCGACCGGCAGCAGCTCCACCACGCCGGGCCCGGCCACGGTGACGCCGACCAGGTCGCCCGCCACCTGCTGGGCGATCTGCGCCAGCGCGTCGTCGTCGAAGTCCGGGTGCTGGATGTAGAGCTTGCTGATCGGCGTACCGAGCAGCTCGGCGGCGTCCACCCGGACGATCGGCAGGTCACTGCCGATCTGCAGCCGGTACCCGGGACCGGCCAGCACCGCGCCGTCCAGGCCGTCCTGGTTGGCGGCCACCGCGAGTGGGCCGACCTCGGCCTCGATCTTGCCGAGTGCCAGAGCGGCGAGCTTCCGGTCCAGGGTGAGCGAGGTGAGCAGCCGGTGCTCGCCCGCGTGGTAGACCTGGGCGCCCTGTCCGCAGACCGCTATCCCGGTGTAGCCGATCGCGTCGAAGACCGGGCGGGCCCAGGTGGCCGAGCGGCCGGTGACGATGATGTGCAGCGCCCCGGCGGCGACGGTGGCCGCCAGCGCGGCGCGGGTCCGCTCGGAGACGGTCTCGGCCGAGTTCAGCAGGGTGCCGTCCAGGTCGGTGGCGACCAGCCGGTAGGGCAGGTCGCCACCGGGGGAGACGTCGGGTCGGTGGCTTGCGGTGCTCATCTGCCGTACGTCTCCAGGGGGTTACGTGCTTACGTCCGGCCCGTGCGTTCCGACTGCCGGACGGTGGTGCCTACTTGACGGGCTCCAGCACGGTGCGTCCGCCGAGGAAGGGGCGGAGCGCCGCGGGGACGACGACCGAGCCGTCGGCCTGCTGGTGGTTCTCCAGGATCGCCACGATGGTGCGCGGGACGGCGACCAGGGTGCCGTTCAGCGTGGCCAGCGGGCGGACCTTGTTGCCCTCCTCGCGCAGTCGGATGGAGAGGCGGCGGGCCTGGTACTCGGTGGTGTTCGAGGTGGAGGTGACCTCGCGGTACTTGCCCTGGGTCGGGATCCAGGCCTCGATGTCGAACTTGCGCGCGGCCGAGGCACCGAGGTCGCCGGAGGCGACGTCGATCACCCGGTAGGGCAGTTCGAGGGCGTTGAGGAAGTCCTTCTCCCACTGGAGCAGGCGGCGGTGCTCGGCCTCCGCGTCCTCCGGCGTGGTGTAGACGAACATCTCCACCTTTTCGAACTGGTGGACGCGGATGATGCCGCGGGTGTCCTTGCCGTAGGTGCCCGCCTCGCGGCGGAAGCAGGACGAGAAGCCGGCGTAGCGCAGCGGCAGCTTCTCGGCGTCGAGGATCTCGTCCATGTGGTACGCGGCCAGCGGGACCTCGCTGGTGCCGACCAGGTACCGGTCCTCCTCGGGGAGGTGGTAGACGTTCTCCGCGGCCTGGCCGAGGAAGCCGGTGCCGTCCATGGCGGCCGGGCGGACCAGGGCCGGGGTGATCATCGGGATGAAGCCGGCCTCGGTGGCCTGCGCCATCGCCATGTTGACCAGGGCGAGCTCCAGCAGCGCGCCGACACCGGTCAGGTAGTACGAGCGGGCGCCGGCGACCTTGGCGCCGCGCTCGGTGTCGATCGCGCCGAGGATCTGGCCCAGCTCGACGTGGTCCTTGGGCTCGAAGCCCTCGGCCGCGAAGTCGCGCGGGGTGCCGATCTCCTCGAGGGTGACGAAGTCCTCCTCGCCGCCGACCGGCGCAGCGGGGTCGATCAGGTTGGCGAGCGAGCGGACCAGGCGGTCGGCCTCTTCCTTGGCCTCGCTCTGCTCGGCGTCGGCGGCCTTGACCGCGGCGGCCAGCTCACCGGCGCGTGCCAGCAGTGCGGCCTTCTCGTCGCCCTGGGCCTTGGGGATCTGCTTGCCGAGCGTCTTCTGCTCGTTGCGCAGTTCGTCGAAGCGACTGCCCGAGGACCGGCGCCGTTCGTCGGCGGAGAGGAGGGCGTCGACCAGGTCGACGTCCTCGCCACGGACGCGCTGCGAGGCGCGCACTCGGTCAGGGTCCTCACGAAGCAGGCGAAGGTCAATCACGGGGCCAGCCTACCGGGGAGGGGAGCGCTCTCAGGAACCGGTTTTGGCGCGTCGTGGCCGTCGGCTTCCGGCCGTTGCACGCTGTCGGCCGTGTCGCGGTCCGTCCGGTTGTCTGGGATCCTGCCTCCGGCCCGGCGGCAGGCGGTGCCGGGGCGCGGAACGGTGGCGCCGGAGCCGGTGCTCCAGGCCTGGGGATAACTTGCGCCAGCCTGTGGATAACTGCTGTGGACGGCCGTCCCGGACCCGGCTTCGGGCGCTCTGTCCACAGGCTTGTCGCTGGGCCTGTGGATGGTTGGACGGTGAAGGTTCTCGGTGTAACCGACCGAGGAATTGAGGTTTCAAACCTCGGTTCGCCTTCTCGGGTGAGGGAATTCGCTCACCCGAACAGGTGATTTGATGGCAGAAGGGTGACTCTGGGTCGATTAGTCACTCCTGGTCGCCTACCCGACGATCCGACCGGCCCTGTAGATGGATAAGCCGGTTTGTCGATTCATCCCCGGTCCTGTGGATAACTGTGGATAACTCGGCGGCCCTCGGGTCTGTGGATGAACGGTCAAGCCTGTGGATGGTGCCGACCGGTCGGGACGCCGGACCGGGTCGCCGAGCCGTACCGGCTGCCGCAGCGCTCGACCGACTGCGCGCGCCCGCGTGCGACCGCACGGGTGAACTGTCCGGCGTGTCGAAAAACGACCGAATTGGACTAAACAGCACCTGATTTGTCCGAGTTTTCCGTAAAAGTGATCGCAACTGATCGGCGGTTGCGATGCTCGCGGAGTGGATCGCCGCCGGGTGGACACCACGAGTGGCTCTCGCCGGGCACGCCTGCTCGGCACGCCTGGTAGGCACTCCGGGTCGGCAGCCGAACCGGACAGGCCGGTGCGGCTGGTCGGTGCGGCGCGCCGTGCGGGCCGGTCCAGCGGGTGGGTCAGAGCTCGCCCCGGCCGTCGAGGCAGCGCGAGAGCCAGTCGGCGGCCTCGCTGAAGTCCCCGTCCCGGGTACCGGGTCGCTGCGGCGTCGCGGCACCGTGGTCCGCCCGGGGGTACGAGCCGAGGAACCGCACCTGCGGGCAGATCCGCCGCAGGCCCATCAGGGCCTCGCTCACCCGCCGCTCGCTCAGGTGGCCCTCACAGTCGATCAGGAAGCAGTAGTTGCCCAGGCCCTCGCCGGTCGGCCGGGACTCGATCCGCATCAGGTTCACCCCGCGCACCGCGAACTCCTGCAGCAGCTCCAGCAGCGCACCCGGGTGGTCGTCCGGCAGCCAGACCACCATCGAGGTCTTGTCCGCACCGGTCGGCGAGGAGACCCGCCCCGGGCGGCCGACCAGCACGAAGCGGGTGGTCGCGTTCTCGGCGTCGTGGATGTCGTTGACCAGGACGTCCAGGCCGTAGATCGGGGCGGCGAACTCGCCCGCGAAGGCGCCGTCGTGGCGGCCCTCCTGGACCAGCCGGGCGCCGTCGGCGTTGGACGCCGCCGACTCCCAGCGCGCGTCCGGCAGGTTGGCCGCGAGCCAGCGGCGGACCTGGGGTTGCGCCACCGGGTGGCTGGTGACGGTCTTGACGTCCGCCAGCGTGGTGCCGGGGCGGACCAGCAGCGCGAACGCGATCGGGAGCAGCACCTCGCGGTAGATCATCAGGGGCTTGCCGGAGGCCAGCTCGTCGCTGGTCGCGGTCACCGCGCCCTCGACCGAGTTCTCCACCGGGACGAAGGCCCCGGCCGCCTCCCCGGCCCGGACGGCGTCCAGCGCGGCCGGCACCGAGGCGACCGGCACCAGTTCCCGGGTGGCCGCCTCGGGCAGCGTGCGCAGGGCGGCCTCCGTGAAGGTGCCCGCGGGCCCGAGATAGGTGTAGCGGGTGGCCGACATGCCGCCTCCGTGCGAAAGGGGTGGTGCGTGATCGTGCTCGACGTGCCACCTTAGCCAGTCCGGCTTGAGGGCCGCGCCGGATTCCGAACCGTGAACAGCCCTGCGGGACGGGGCCGCCCGGTGGGCTCCCCGCTCCGCGCGGCTGCGGGGAGCCCCGGGGGGTCAGCCCTCCAGGAGGGCCTGCCCCACGTAGCCGCCCTCCTGGGCGCCCGGCAGGACGGCGTACAGTCCGCTCGCCTCGTGCCGCAGGAAGCGGGAGAGGCTGTCCCCCCGGGAGAGCCGCCGCTGCACGGGTACGAAGCCGCGTGCCGGGTCGGCCTGGAAGGCGATGAACAGCAGTCCGGCGTCGAGCGAACCGTCCGGCAGCAGCCCGTCCTGGTAGGAGAACCCCCGGCGCAGCATGGCGGCCCCGCTGTTGGAGGCGGGCGCGGCGACCCTGATGTGGGCGTCCACGGGTATCGCGAGCAGCCCGTCGTCGTTCTGCTTCGCCAGGTCGACGGGGGTGGACTCGGTCCCGCCCGAGAGCGGCGCGCCGTCCGCCTTCCGGCGGCCGATCACGCGTTCCTGACGGTCCGTCGGCAGGTTCTCCCAGTTGTCCAGGAGCATCCGGATCCGCCGGAAGACCACGTACGTGCCGCCGGCCAGCCAGCCGGGGCCGTCGGCGAAGACCTTGGCGGCGAAGTCGGGGTCGGCGGGCTTGGGGTTGTTGGTGCCGTCCAGCTGCCCCATCAGGTTGCGGGCGGTCATCGGGCGGTCGGTGGCGCCCGGCGTCCGGCTGAAGCCGGACATCTGCCAGCGGAGCGCGGCCAGACCTGCGGCCTGCTGCTGGAGGACCCGCAGGGCGTGGAAGGCGACCAGTGCGTCGTCCGCGCCGATCTGCACCCACAGGTCGCCGTCGCTGCGGGAGCGGTCGATGGCGTCCTCGGGGAAGTCCGGCAACGGGGCGAGTTGGGGCGGGCGCTGGGCGGTCAGACCGGCCTTGTCGAAGAGCGAGGACCCGAAGCCGAAGGTGACGGTCAGCGCGCAGGGGCCCGCATCCAGCGCTATCTGGTTCTCGTGCGCCCCGGCTTGCTCCCCGCGCGTCAGCAGTGCGGCGGTCTCGGACCAGTTCTTCAGCAGGCGGCGCAGACCGTCCCGCCCCGCGCCGGGCGCCAGGTCGAATCCGGCGAGCTGGGCGCGCGCCTGTGCGGGCTGGACGATCCCGGCCTGGTGCGCCCCGTGGAACGGGACGGCCGCCCGGCCGAGCTGCCGGGCGCTCGCCGCGCCGCCCGCGCCGCGTTGCGCGCCGAGCGTCCGGCTGCCGAGCACACCCGCTCCGGCGCCGACCGCGAGGCCGGCACCCGCACCGCCCAGCAGGGCGCGGCGGGAGAACCCCGCGCCGGCGGGTCCGTCCGCGGGGACGTCGGTGGGGACGTCAGCGAGGCCGTCAGCGAGGCCGTCCGCGGGGGCGGCAGCGGGCTCGTCGGTCCCTGCGGGAGGTGAGATCTGTTCGGTCATTCCGTTCACCCGATCTTGAGTGACTTGACCTCGGTCGACTGGTCGATGTCCGAGGAGCGGACCGTCACCGACACCACCCAGTCGCCCGCGAGCGGCAGTTGGGCCGTTCCGGACCAGCGGCCCGGACCTTCGGCGTTCAGCGACGCGGGCAGCGGGCCGAGGTCCCGGTCGGGCAGGGTGAAGGCCAGCTGCAGCTCGGGCACCTCCGCCGGCTTGCCCGAGGAGTCGTCCAGGCTGAGCTTCACGGTGTTGGGGCCGGTCGAGGCCGGGCTGAGGGTCACCGTCGCGGTGCCCTTGGCGTTCGGGGTCCGGCCTCCGGTGTCGTACGGGATCCTGAGCTCGACGGTCTTCCCGGGGACGCTGGAGGCTCCCGGGGCGCCGCTGTTCGCGGGCGCCGTCGCGCTGCTGCCGGTGGCGGCCTGGGCGACCCGGCCGGGCGGGGAGTTGGTCAGCATGGTGGTGACCACCAGGACGACCACCGCGACGGCGCTCTCGACCAGCACCGACCGGCGCAGCCCTGCCCGGGCCGGCGGTCCGTCCTGGGTCCGCTGGACGGTGGCCGTCCGGCGGGCCGCCTGCTGACGGGCCAACTGCGCCTGCCGTACGGGGTCGTCGGCCTCGTCGGCCGTGCCCGGGTCCGTGGGGGAACCGTCGGCGCCGTCGTCCCTGACGCTCGCACCCACGCTGACGGAGGCCGTGACCTCGGCGTCGGCGGCGTTCCCGGCGGATTCCTCGGCCTCGGCGGCTTCCCCCGTGCGCAGTCGGGCGACCCAGGCGCGGGAGATCCAGGCGACGCCGACCATCGCGACCACACAGCCGATCTTCACCAGCAGCAGCCGTCCGTACTCGGTGTCGACCAGCGCGCCCCAGGAGCCGACGCCGCGCCAGGACTGGTAGAGACCGGTGGCGGCGAGGACCGAGACGGCGCCGAGCGCGAGCTTGGAGAAGCGCTCGACGGCGGCGACCGGCAGGCCGTTGCGCAGTCCGGCGACCAGTGCGGTCAACCCGCCCAGCCAGAGCGCCATGGCCAGCAGGTGCAGGATCCCGAGGGGCAGGGCCAGCCAGACCTGGATGCCGACCGCGGCGTGGTCGGCGGCGGCCCAGGTGGCGGCCAGCGCCGTGGCGAGGACCAGGCCGGCGATGCCGAGGCCGAGCCGGGCGTCCCGCTGCGGCCGGGCCGCCGCCAGCTGCTCCAGCCGGCGCAGCTCGTCCTCCTCCGCGTCCCCGGTCGGTTCGGCGTCCCCGGTGCGGGCGGGGCCTTCGGCGGCCTTGGTGGCCTCGGCGCCTTCGGTGTCGTCCGGCGCCGATGCGTCGGACTGCCCCAGCTGCCCCACCAGCAGCGAGAGGAACACCCCGCCCGCCGCGAGCAGCAGCAGCCGCGAGGAGAGCGCGGTGCCGATCCGCTCCTCCAGCGTGCTGCGCACCAGTGAGAGGTCGAGGGCCACGCTGATGCCGCTGCCGCGCTCATAGGGGCCGCGCAGCAGCAGGACGGCCACGGTGGCGGCGAGCAGTCCGATCCAGCCGGTCATCAGCAGCCGCTGCACCGACCGCACCGCCGCGCCCTTGGGCCAGCAGATCAGGACGAAGGCGGCCACGCCGGCGAGCAGTGCGAAGGAGGCGTACGCGACCACCCGGCCGAGCCCGTAGACGGCGGCGACCAGGCTGTCGGCCTTGGCGCTCTGCAGCGCCCCGGTGGAGACGGAGGTGGCGGAGGGGGCGCCGATCGAGAAGGTGAAGGCGCCGCCGACCGGGTGGGAGTCCTCCGAGACCGCGCGCCAGGCGACGGTGTAGGTCCCGTTGGGGAGGCCGCTGTTGAGCGAGACCCTGGCGGTGTCGGTCCTGCCGTCCAGGTGGCCCGGGTCACCGGCGTCGACCTGCTTCCCGGCCGGGCTGAGCACCCGGACCGAGTCGGAGGAGAGCGAGACCTTCTCGCTGAAGGTCAGCGTCACTGCGGCGGGCGCCTGCGGGACCACCGAGTTCTGGGCGGGGTCGGTGGTGACCAGCGCCGCGTGGGCGGCGGCCGGCCCGGCCGTGCCCAGCAGCAGCACGAGCGCGGCACCGAGGGCCGCCACCAGCGCGCCGAGTCTCTTCAACATGTCGCGGTCAGCTCCCCGGTCGGTAGGTGAGGGGTTTGACCGGCACCTGGACGGAGATGGTCTCCCCCTTGGCGAAGGTCAGGTCGAGTTCCAGGCGGTCGCCGAGGGCCGGGGCCTTCTCCCAGCCCATGATCATGAGGTGGTTGCCGCCCCGGTCCAGCGCGAGCGTGCCGTGCGCGGGCACGTCGAGGGAGTCGACCTCCTGCATGGTGCTGTCGGTGGAGCGGTGCATGGTCACCGACGTGGCGGCCGGGCTGGACACCTTGACCAGTTGGTCGGCGGCTCCGCCGGTGTTCTTGACGGTCAGGTACCCGGCGGCCATCCCGCCGGGGGTGGCCGGGAGCGGGATGTAGGAGTCGGCGACGGTCAGCACGGACTTCTGGACGCCTGCGCCGCCGCTGCCGCAGGCGACGAGTATGGTCCCGGCGGTGAGCACGGTGGCCACCCCGGCGCCGATCAGTGCGCTGCGGCGGAACTGGCTGCTCATCGGGCCGCCTCGGGCCGCCCGGTCGGCCCACTGCAGCGGGTGGTCTCCCCGTGCCCGGTGATCCCGCCGCACCCGGCCGCCGCACTGCGCCCGGTCACGCGGGCACGCCCTTGGCGAGCAGCGGCAGGTCGTGCTTGTAGGTGTCGACCGAGCTGTTGCTCAGGTAGAGCACGTGGGCCTTGTCGTCGGAGGGCATGAAGGCGAGCACCTGGGCACCGTGGCTGGAGGTGACGGTGCCGTCCTTGTTGACGATCGGGTCCTCGACCATCACCCCGAGCGTCCTGGCAGCGGCCTTGACCTTGTCGAGGTCGCCGGTCAGCCCGATGAAGTTCTTGCCCATCGAGTCCAGCCAGGTGCGCAGCACCTTGGGGGTGTCGCGCTCGGGGTCGGTGGAGACGAAGACCACGTCGATCTTCTTCTGCTCCTCGGGCGGCAGCGCGGCCATCGCGACGCCGATGTCGCCCATGGTGGTCGGGCAGACGTCGGGGCAGCTGGTGTAGCCGAAGAAGAGCAGCGTGGAGTGCCCGGCGGTCTGCTTGCGCAGGTCGAAGGGCTGGCCCGAGGTGTCGTCGAGCACCAGCTCGGGCTTCTCGAACTGCTTGGACAGCACGGTGCCCTTGTAGGGGGAGTTGCTGGTCTCCTTGACGACCTTGGCGGCGCCGTCGGTGCTGCCGCCGCTGGAGCCGCAGGCGGTCAGGGCGAGGCCGGCGGCCAGCCCGAGGGCGGCGGCGCCGAACGCCCGGCGGGTGGTGCCCCGGGAGCTGGTTGTGGCGGTGGTGGTTCCGGCGGTGGGACGTGGCATGGCGGTAGGTCCGATCGTCTGCGTGGGGCTGCCGGGCGGGGGCCGCGCCGTGGTGCGCGCGGCCCCCGCCCGGCCGGTCTCAGGAGGCGGTGTCGCTGCTCTTGCGGCGCAGGCCCGCGACACCGAGGGCGGCGCCGATCACGCCGACCACGATGCCCACCACACCGAGCGTACGGGCGGTGGAGTCCGAGGACTTGGCGGCCTGGCTGTCGGTCTTGTCGTCCTGCGAGGCACCTGCGGAGGCGCCTGCGGAGGCGGCGGCCGAGGCGCCGCCGTGGTGGTCCCCGGCGGCGGCGGGGGCCTTGGTGAGGGTCAGCGTCGGGGCCGGGTGGGCCGGCTCGGCCTGGCCTTCCTTGGCCTCGTCGATCCAGCGGACGACGTCGCCGTTGTCGTACGTCTGGAGCGCCTTGAAGGTCAGCTTGTCGGTGTCGGCCGGCAGGGCGCCGAGCGAGACCTTGAACTCCTGGAACTGGCCGGGGGCGATCTTGGCGCTGTCGTCGGCGGTCCAGGTGATCTTGGAGACGGCCTCGGTGATGTCCTGGCCGTGCGACTTCAGCGGCTTGTCGAGCTTCGACTTCTCCAGGACGGCGGTCCAGCCCGGCAGCGGCAGGACGCGCACCGAGGCCATCGGGTGGTCCATCGGCAGGTTGACCTCCAGCTTCAGGGTGGAGGCGGTGTCACTCTCGTCCGGCACCCGGAACGCGACGGCGGTGTAGTCGCCCTGCTGGGCGGTGCCCGGCTGCACGGTGACGTGCGCGAACGCCGGGACGGCGAAGGCGATCACGGCAGTGGCGGCGGCAGCGGTGACACCGGCGATCCGGCGAGCAGAGGTGATACGCATCGGGGTGATCTCCAACGGAGAGGGGCGCGTGCGCGGGCCGCAGCGGCGGCGCACGGGCGCGGGGGCTGTGGGTGACGACGCCGTGACGCACTGGTGGCGTACGGCCGCGCCGCTGGTGACGTACCGGGTGCGTACGGTCCGTGGACTCGGGCGGCGGGCTCGTACGGGTTCGTACGGCTCGCACCGGTCGGGACTCGTGGCGCTGCACGGGACGGGGCGGCGCGCGGGCGCGCCCGGAGTTCTCCGCCGGTCCGAGAGCCACGGTTGAGGCCGTGACGGGAGGAGGAGCGGGAACTCAGCGCGCGAAGGCCGCCACCGGCGGACCCCGCCGGATCACGCTGTGCCGCAGCGCGGCGGTGACCGGCAGTCGCCAGTCCTCGGCCCGGCCACGGGTGCACCGGGCCGGCTGCCGCTCGGCGGCGGCACCCAGCAGCAGTGCCGTGAGCAGCGCGAACGCCGTCCGAAGGGGCGCGGCGCACTCCTGTGCCGCCGTGGCCGTCACCTGGAGCAGCCGCCACAGCGCGGCCTCGCCGCGCCGCAGCCACCAGCCCGCCACCACGGCGGCGGCGAGGTGGCCCAGCAGCATCGAGGGCGTCAGCCCGAAGAGTGCCTCGTGCGGCGCGGCCGAGTACGCCTGCGGATCGAGCCCCGCGGCACTGACCAGCTGCTCGGGGGAGTAGTCCAACGGGACGACGGTGAGCCCGGCGCGTCCGGAGTCGTCGCAGATCAGCCGTCCGGCCACCTGCGGCAGCGTCAGTGGGCCGCCGTCACCCGCACCGGTGTGCATACCGGCCATCGCGGCATGCGAACCGACGCTGTGGAAGAGGAGGTGCAGTCCGAGCTGTCCGGCGCCGAGCGCGGCGGCGATGGCGGGCAGCGAGCGCTCGCGTCCGCCGAGCAGGGCCGCCGGCAGGCAGACCGAGGCGAAGCCGAGCGCGAGGGCGGGCAGGGTGACGTCCCCGCCGCCCACCACGGCGTGCCCGGCCGCCGCGATCAGCGTGCAGACCAGGGCGAACGGAACCGCCCGTGCCACCCGCAGGTCCCAGGCCGCGGCCGGTACCCGGGTATCCGGGGCGGCGGCGCCTGCGCGCGGGGCGGCGTGGTGGTCGGTCATGGCCGGGACATCATCTCACCGCCTACAACGGCGGCCCAGAGAGGGGGCGCCAATGCATCAGATTGGCCCGTTCGGCCCCGGCGTGCGAATCGCGCGGTGCGCCGCCCGGCACAGGCTGCTGCCCCCGTCCATCCGCCGAACGGGCGGTCCCGGACGCAGCGCACGGTTCGCCGTGGGATCGTCCGGAGATACCTAGTTCTAGTGGAGCCGCAGCCAGGAGGGACCTCCCGTGGACATCTGGTGGACTCTGCACCTCAAGCGCGACCCGGCCAGCGTCCCGCTCGCCCGGCGCATCCTGCTCAGCGCGATGGACACGGCCGGCGTCGATCCCCAGGTCGCGCACGACCTCGGGGTCGCCCTCACCGAGGCCTGCGCCAACGCCGTCGAGCACGCGGTGGGAGGACGGCCCGAGGACGGGTTCCAGGTGACCGCCTCGATCGCCGGGGACCGGCTGCGGGTCGAGGTGGTGGACTCCGGTCCCGGACTGCCCGGGTCGGCCCTGCCGCCCGCGCTGCCCGCCGCCCCGGTGCTGCCCGCATTGCCGGCCGCTCCGGCTGCGGGGCCGGCCCTGCGGTCGGGGGTGATGCCGTCCCTGCCCGCTCTGCCGAGAGCGGTGCCCGTGCTGCGCCGGGCCCCTGTGTCGCCCGCCAGGGCCGTCCGCCCGGCCGCCGGCCCCCGGCGCGGCCGCCGGGGGCGGGCCGCCCTCTCGGTGCCGGTGCTGACCGCGCACCGTCCCCGGCGAACCGACCGGCCCGCGCCGTACGACACGCACGTCCTGCCCTGTCCGCCGCTCCGCCCGTCCGTCGGGCCGGCGGACGGGCGGAGCGAGCTCCAGGAGGCGGCGGGCCCTCCAGGAGGATCCGTGGTCTCCGGGCCCGCCGCACCGGCCGGGGCGACGGCAGCGCGGTCGGAGTCCGCTGCGCCCGACCAGCCCGTGTTCGACCAGTCGGGGCCCGAACTGCCCGCGCTCGACGCGGAGAGCGGACGCGGGCTGTTCCTGATCCATGCGCTCACGGACCACGTCCAGCTGCGGAACCACCCGCTGCGCGGAGCGATCGTCAGTTTCGACAAGATCCTCAAGCGGCGCGACGGCTCGCTGCTGCGGGCGGTCTCCTGAGCGCTCGCACCCCCGCCCCCGGGCGGGAGCGAGGGCCGGGAGCCGGGATTTCTGCGAAGGCCCACACAAATACTAAAAACAAACCGCCTGAATGGTATTATCTGCGCGATCGGCCCACCGTGGTTGCAGGAAGGAGCCACGTCGTGCAGCTGCAGCAGTTGCGCGCGTTCTGCGAGGTAGCGGCCCAGCTGAGTTTCACCAGGGCAGCACGGAACCTCCATTACGCCCAGTCGAGCGTCACCGCCCAGATCCAGCGGCTGGAGGAGGCGCTGGGGGCCCAGCTCTTCGACCGGAGCTGTCGTCAGATCGTCCTCACCCCGGCGGGTCGCCGCCTGCTGCCGTACGCCGCGCAGATACTCCGGATGGCCGATGCCGCGCACGAGCAGGTGGCCGCGGCGGCGGCGCGTCCGTAGCCGGCTGCCGGAGGGCGTCGAAGCCTCCGATCCGGAGCATAAACAGCGCAGTGAGTATGTTTGTCTTTTGGCGAGGGAGCCAGGACGGTTCCCCCGTCGGCCGACGCGACCACCACACCCAGAGGCGAGCGCCCCATGACCGACACCGCCACCCCGGAGCTCACGCGGCCGGATCTCCCGGGATCAGAGCTCGCGGGACCGGATCCCGGCACCCTGGGTGAGGCGCTGGTCCGCGCATCACGGGTCGGGAATCCGGAGGGTCTCACCTTCATCCGTCCGGACGGTACCGAACTGCGGCAGACCTACCTCCAGTTGCTGATGGAGGCGTCCCGGGTGCTCGCCGGTCTGCGGGCGGCAGGGGTCCGGCCCGGCGAACGGATCGTCCTCCAGGTCGCCCGGGCGCCCGAACTCCTCGCCGCGTACTGGGCCTGCGTCCTCGGCGGCTGCGTCGCCGTACCGGTCGACGCGTCCGGCGGAGGTGCGGGCGGTGACATGGCAGGCGCCGGGGGTCCGGGCGGCGCCACGGCCGGGCGGCGGACGGCGGCCGAACGGCTGCACCGGGTCTGGTCGGCCCACGGCGCGCCGCGCGTGATCACCGGTGGCTGCCAGGAGATCGCCCCCGAGACCGCCGCCGACCCGCGCTGGCACCATGCCTGGCTCGGCGACACCCGGCGGCTGCTCGCCAACGTTCCCGACCAGGACTGGCACCGGCCCGACCCGGCCGACCCCGCCGTCCTGCTGTCCGCCCCGGGCTGCGCCGACGGGTCCGGGACGGTGCTGCTGAACCACCGCGAGGTGCTCGAACGCGCCGCCGCCACCGCTCGGGCCCGTGGCCTCGGCCGGAGCAGCCGGACCTTCAACCGGCAGCCGCTGCACCGGATCGGCGGGCTGGTCGACTTCCACACCAGGGACGTCCTCCTCGGCTGCCACCAGATCCATGCCGATCCCGCGTGGGTCCGCAGCGACGTCACCGATGTCACCGACGTCGCTGACATCGCCGGCACCGCCGCCGGGTCGGACGGCGGGCGGGGCGAGTGTGCCACCGGGCCGAGTCCACAGCCGGGTTCCCCCCGATGCACGGTCAACGAGGCGTCGGGCGCGGGTGGTTCGAAGTCCGGCCGGGTCCTGGGGCTGCCGGAGCCGCCCGGCCGGCCGCAGGACGTGCTGCGGCCGCGCCGGGTCCGCACCCTGGCCGGATGACCGACTGGGATCTCCGCAGGTTCCGGGTGCTGCAGGCGTTGGACGAATGCGGGACCGTGACCGCGGCGGCCGAGCGGCTCCGGTTGACCCCCTCGACGGTGTCCCGACAACTCGCCTAGCTCGCACGCCAGTTGGGTGCGCCGATGCTGGAGCCGTACGGGCGCCGGGTGCGGCTCACCAGTGCGGCCCGGTTGGTGCTCGGCCATGCCGAATCGACATCGCCAACTACGTCGGAAACGCCGCCGGCTGGGTGGCCCTCCAGGGCCGCGACGGTGACCGGGGAGGCGGAGTGGTTCGAGTTGCTCCCGCCCACCGGGCTCCAGCCGGATGCCGTGCACCGCCTGCTGGTCCCCCGGGTGCGACCGGCGACCCACGTCCGGCTCGACGTCCTCCCGGACCGCGGCGTCGCCCGGCTGCGGCTGCGGCTGCGGCTGCGGCTGCACGGCAGCCTGGTGCCTCCGAAGGCGTAGCCCGCATTGCCCGGTTCCGACGGGCTTCGCACCATGGTGATCATGATGCATCTGATGCGAGCCGAGTACGGTCCGGGCGGTCGACCGGACGGAGTGAAGACCTGGCACATCGTGGCCGAGCGGGAGGTCACGGCGATGTGCGGGCGCGAGCTGGACCCCGGGGCGGAGACCAAGGACACCACCCACTGGAGTGACAACCCCTCGCTCTCCTGCCACACCTGCGGCGCGCTCCACCTCCGCGAGTCCCCGTACCTGCCGTCCGAGCACGAGGTGCCCGAGCAGCCGTAGTAGCCGCTGTGGCCGCCGCGGCCGGAGCAGCCGGGGCGGGCACCGCAGCCGGGGGATTCCCGGCCGCTCGCGGGCGTCGCCGCACCGGCCCGCGGCCCCGGGCCCCGTAGCGTGGAGCCATGGAGCCACCGATCCCGCTGGTGCCCGTGGCAGCCGCGCTGCGTGCCGGCGACTCGGCCCCGGCCGCCGAGGCCGAGCGGCTGTGCGACCGCATCGACCGGACCGACCCCGTCGTCCGGGCCTTCACGCCCGAGCCCGGCAGGCGCCGCCGGCTGGCCGCGGAGGCCCACGCGGTCGAGGCCCGCCACCGGTCCCGCGAGCGGCCCCCGCTGTACGGCGTTCCGGTCGGGGTCAAGGACGTGATCCAGGTGGACGGCCTGGCCACCCACGCCGGGTCCGTGCTGCCGCCGGGGGTGCTCGCCGGGCCGCAGGCCGAGGTGGTGGACCGGCTGCGGGCTGCGGGCGCGCTGGTGGCGGGAAAGACCGTCACCGCCGAGTTCGCGATCGACGCGCCGGGGCCGACCAGGAATCCGCACGACCCGGGGCACACGCCCGGGGGCTCCAGCAGCGGTTCGGCGGCGGCGGTCGCGGCGGGCCTGGTGCCACTGGCCATCGGCACCCAGACGATCGGTTCGGTGATCCGTCCGGCGGCCTACTGCGGGGTGGTGGGTTTCCGCCCGACCTACGGCCGGATCCCGACCGACGGGGTGCTCGCCAATGCGCCGACCCTGGACACCATCGGCACCTTCACCACCGACGTGGCGGGCGCGGCACTGGCGGCGGCCGTCCTGTGCGAAGGCTGGTCGGCCGGGGCCGAGGGGGCGTCGCCGGGGAGGGCGGAAGGAGCCGGACCGCCCGTCCTCGGCGTCCCGGTGGGCCCGTACCTCGACCGGGCCGGTCCGCTCGCACGGGCGGCCTTCGCCGGGCAGCTGGACGCGCTGCGCGAGCTCGGTCTGGTGGTCAGGGAGGTGGCGCTGCTGTCCGACTTCGACGACCTGGTGCGGACCTTCCGGACCGTCAACGGCTACGAACTGGCCCGGGTGCACGCCGAGTTGTTCCCCCGCTTCTCGGCGCTCTACCGGCCCGAGACGGCCGCGGCGATCCGGCGCGGGCACGAGATCGACGGGGTCGCGTACGCGGCGGCGCTCCAGGCCAGGAGTTCCTGGCGGCGGCGGATCGCCGACACCATGGCGGCCCGGGCCGTCGACCTGTGGGTGGCCCCGGCGGCCACCGGGCCGGCGCCGCTCGGCCTGGACAGCACGGGGGACGCGGTCATGTCGCTGCCGTGGAGCCACGCGGGGCTGCCCGCGATCACGCTTCCGGCCGGGCAGGCGCCCGGCGGGCTGCCGCTCGGGCTGCAGCTGGTCGGTGCGGAGAGTGCGGACGAGCGGCTGCTGGGCTGGGCGTCGAGGGTCGAGACGGCGCTGCGCGGCACTCCGGCGCAGCGCGGGCACCGGTAGGGGCGGGCATCGGCGGGGGAACGGGCGGCCTCAGGGGCACGGGTATCGACAGGGGGCGCGGGGCGCTGCCCCGCGCCCCCTGAGGCCGCTGCCGCGGTGTGCTCAGCCGCCGCTCTTGCGGCGGAAGTTGCGCTTGCCGCCGGCTGCCGCGTGGGTACCGTGGATCTTCGAGCCTTCGGCGCCCCGGCCGCCGACTCCGCCCCGGCCGCCGTGCTTGTGCTGGAGGGCGGCGAGGAACTTGGCCTTCACGTCGTCCGGGCCGGCCGCGGCATCGGGTACGGCCTCCGGCGACTGCGGCTCGACGGGTTCGGCTGCGTCGCTGCTCATGCGTGACCTCCTGGACGAGAACTGATCTGCAAGCCATACCATCCCATGCCCGACGTGCTCCGACGGCCTGATTTTCCGTGCCGGGGCAGGTCAGCGGCGGGGCTGGCGGAAGTTGGGGCCGCCGATCAGGAAGAGCAGGGCGGCGGTCGGGAAGCCGATGGCGGCGATCACGAGGATGATGAACTGAAGAACCATCACGGTGGGCTCCAGGCATGGTCGATGGTCGGCGGTGGCAGTGGACAGCACCGACGGTATGTCCATATTTGTCGGTTTGCCATTCGCCGCCTCACCCGTGCCCCCTTCGAGGGATCATGGGCCGTCCCCTGTCCCGGACCCCGCCCGCCCGCCACACTGGCGGCATGCAGGTAGAGCTCGCGGGGGAACCGCAGGGGCCGGGCCGGGAGAACGAGGACTTCGCCGCCGCCTCGCCCGAAGCGCTGGTACTGCTGGACGGCTCCAGTTCGCCGGCCGGGATGGAGTCGGGGTGCCGGCACGGAACCTCCTGGTACGTGCGCCGGCTCGGGGTGCACCTGCTCGCCCGGCTCACCGACCGCTCCGACCGGTCGATCGCCGAGTGCCTCGCCGACGCGATCGTGGAGACGGCGGCCCTGCACGGCGGCCGCTGCGACCTCGGCCACCCGAACACCCCGGCCGCGATGGTGGTCGCCGCCCGCCTGCACGGCAGTTCGCTGGAGTACTTGGTCCTCGGCGACTCGCTGCTGATCCTGCATCCCAAGGACGGCCCTCCCCGGGTGATCGGCGACAACCAGCGCTTCCCTGGCGGCGAGGAACTGCGCCGCCAGGTCTGGGCGACCGTCCCGGGCTCGGCCGAGCGCAAGGCCATGCACCTGCGGTACGCGCTGGCGGTCCGGGCCGTCAGGAACACCGGCCGGGGTCCGTGGATCGCCGCCGCCACCCCGAAGGCCGCCGCGCAGGCGGAGACCGGGTTCGTCCGGCTGTCCGCGCTGCACGCGGTGGCCGCCCTGACCGACGGCGCCTCGCGCTTCACCGACCGCTTCGGGCTCGGGAGTTGGTCGGACGCGCTGCGGCTGCTCGCCGAGTCGGGGCCCGCCGAACTGATCGCCCAGGTCCGGGCGGTGGAGCGGGCCGACGCCGGCTGTGAGCGCTGGCCCCGGGGCAAGGCCCACGACGACGCCTCGGCCCTGTACGCGCGGATCTGACGGCAGGCCGCAGGCACGCGGACCACCGTGCGCCCGTCAGTGACCGGCCCGGGGCGGTCCACCGTCCGATGGCGGCCCGGTCTGATGGCAGCCCGGTCCGGCGGCGGCCCGGCCCTGTGGGGGCCCGGTTCGACGGTGTTCCGGTGCTGCTGCGGCTCGGCGGACCTGTCCGGCCGGCCCTGGGGGGACGTCCGGCCGGGAGGAGCCCACCGACCCGGCGCAGTGACGCCTCCGGGGGCCTGGACCGCACGGTTCAGGCCCCCGGAGGGCGGGGTCAGTCGGTCGGCTGCCCGAAGGAGCCGGACTGGAAGTCCCGCATGGCCTGCTCCAGCTCGCGGTGGCTGTTCATCACGAACGGCCCGTACCAGGCGACCGGTTCGCGGATCGGCTGCCCGCCCAGAATGATCACGTCCAGGTTGGGGTGCCTGGAGTCCTGCCGGGTGTCGGCGCTGATGGTGAGGGTGTCGCCCTCGCCGAAGACCGCCGCCTGGCTGGAGCGGATCGGACGGGCCTCGGCGCCCACCGTGCCGTCGCCGTTCAGGACGTACGCCAGCGCGTTGAAGTCCTTGCGCCAGGGGATGGTGAGCCGGGCGCCCGGGGTGACGGTGGCGTGCAGCAGGGTGATCGGGGTGTGCGTGACGCCCGGCCCCTGGTGGCCGTCCAGCTCGCCGGCGATCAGGCGCAGCACCGCGCCGCCGTCCGGGGTGGTGAGCAGCTTGACGTGCCCGCCGTGGATGTCCTGGTAGCGCGGAGAGGTCATCTTGTCGGCGGCCGGGAGGTTGACCCAGAGCTGGATGCCGTGGAACAGGCCGCCGGTCGCCACCAGGGACTCCGGCGGGGTCTCGATGTGCAGGATGCCCGAGCCGGCCGTCATCCACTGGGTGTCGCCGCCGCCGAGGTGGCCGCCGCCGCCGTGCGAGTCCTTGTGGATGAACTCGCCGTCGATCAGGTAGGTCACCGTCTCGAAGCCGCGGTGCGGGTGCCACGGGGTCCCCTTGGGCTCGCCCGCCGCGTAGTCCACCTCACCCATCTGGTCCATCATGATGAACGGGTCGAGGTACTTGGTGTTGATCTTGGCGAAGGCGCGGCGCACGGGGAAGCCCTCGCCCTCGTAGCCCTCGGGGGCGGTGACCACCGTGAGGACCGGGCGCGCGGGGTTCGCGGCGGGGTCGGGGGTGGCGACGCGCGGGAGGGTCAGCGGGTTCTCGACGGTCACGGCGGGCATGTCGGCCTCCTTCGGGGGTTCTGTGGCCTACGTCCAAGAGATTAGTTCAATCCTCAACTAGAAGCAAGTTGAAAGTTGAACCATTGGGTTGTGGCCGTGCCCCGCACGGGGGAACGGGTGGGCGGGTTGCTGCTCGGCGGCGGCCGGTCGGTTGCGGCACTGGCCGGTCGGTCGGGGCGGGGGTCGGCCGGTCGGACGGGGTGCTGGCTAGCCGTACATCCGACGCATGGTGAAGTCGACCATCTGCTCGACCGCCTTGGCGTCGAAGACCATCCGGTGCTCGCCCTCCATGTCGAGGGCGAAGCCGTAGCCGGTCGGCAGCAGGTCGAGGACCTCGGCGCCGGTCACGCTGAAGTGCTTGGACTCCTTGCCCGCGTAGCGGCGCAGCTCCTTCAGCGAGCTGAACATCGGGATCACCGGGGTGGGCGTGTTGTGCAGGGCCAGGAACCCGGGTCGCTCGCCGCGCGGGCAGTGCACCTTGGAGGTGATGAAGATGGCCTGGAAGTCCTCGACGGTCATCGATCCGGTGGTGAAGGCCCGGACGGCATCCGCGAGTGAGGGCGGCGAGGGCTCGGGGTAGAGCGACTGCTGGGGCGTGGCCTGCTGCTGCTCCCCGTACGGGCCGGGGCCGGGCATGCCGTTCATCCCCGCCTGCTGCTGCGCCTGCTGGTAGGGGTCGCCCTGGTAGGTGCTCTGGTCGTAGCCGTACACGGGGACAGGCTATCGGGATCAAGGGTCCTCGTGGGGCGGCCGATCCGGACAACTCGTGATGGCATCGGGTTGTGGGGTGCGGCGGTGGGACGTGACCACGTTCATAGGACTTTCGCAACGGAAGAGCCCGTGCAGGGCTTGAACAAGTTACCAACGGGTAGCATCATGAGCTCTACTGGCGGGTAAGTGGGGCGCTCGTAGCGGCGGACCCCGGAAGACGAACCGGAGAAAACGGCCATGGGTCACTACAAGTCCAACCTGCGGGACGTGGAGTTCAACCTCTTCGAGGTGTTCGGCCGCGACCAGGTGTACGGCACCGGTCCGTTCGCCGACATGGACGTCGACACCGCGAAGAACATCCTGAGCGAGATCTCGCGCCTCGCCGAGAACGACCTCGCCGCGTCGTTCGTCGACGCCGACCGCAACCCGCCGGTCTTCGACCCCGAGACCAACACCGCGCCGATCCCGGCCTCCTTCAAGAAGAGCTACCAGGCGTACATGGACGCCGAGTGGTGGCGCCTGGGCATCCCGGAGGAGATCGGCGGCCAGGTCACCCCGTCCTCCCTCATCTGGGCCTACGCCGAGCAGATCCTCGGCTCCAACCCGGCGATCTGGATGTACTCCTCCGGTCCGGCCTTCGCCGGCGTCGTCTTCGACGAGGGCACCGAGGAGCAGAAGAAGGTCGCCCAGCGCATGATCGACGGCCTGTGGGGCGCCACCATGGTGCTCACCGAGCCGGACGCGGGCTCGGACGTCGGCGCCGGCCGCACCAAGGCCGTCAAGCAGGAGGACGGCTCCTGGCACATCGAGGGTGTGAAGCGCTTCATCACCTCGGGTGAGCACGACATGTCCGACAACATCATCCACCTGGTGCTGGCCCGCCCGGAGGGCGGCAAGCCGGGCACCAAGGGCCTCGGGCTCTACATCGTGCCGAAGTTCGACTTCGACTGGGAGACCGGCGAGCTCGGCGAGCGCAACGGCGCCTACGCCACCAACGTCGAGCACAAGATGGGCCTCAAGGCCTCGAACACCTGCGAGATGACCTTCGGCGCCAAGCACCCGGCCAAGGGCTGGCTGCTCGGCGAGACCGTCGACGGCATCCGCCAGATGTTCAAGATCATCGAGTTCGCCCGGATGATGGTCGGCACGAAGGCCATCGCCACCCTCTCCACCGGCTACCTCAACGCCCTGGAGTACGCCAAGGAGCGCGTGCAGGGTGCGGACATCTCCAACTTCCTGGACAAGGCCGCCCCGCGCGTCACCATCACCAACCACCCGGACGTGCGCCGCTCGCTGATGACCCAGAAGGCGTACGCGGAGGGCATGCGCGCCCTGGTCCTCTACACCGCCTCCGTCCAGGACGACATGATCGCCGCCCGCCTGCGCGGCGAGGCCGACGAGGCCTCCGAGCGCCTGAACGACCTGCTGCTGCCGATCGTCAAGGGCTACGGCTCCGAGAAGTCCTACGAGCAGCTCGCCCAGTCCCTGCAGACCTTCGGTGGCTCCGGCTACCTGCAGGAGTACCCGATCGAGCAGTACATCCGGGACGCCAAGATCGACACCCTCTACGAGGGCACCACGGCGATCCAGGGTCTGGACTTCTTCTTCCGCAAGATCGTCAAGGACGGCGGCCAGGCGCTGACCTCGGTCTCCGAGCAGATCCAGAAGTTCCTCGGCGCGGGCGAGGGCGGCGACGCCCTGGCCGTCGAGCGCGAGCACCTGGCCAAGGCCGCCGGTGACCTGGAGGCGATCGTCGGCAAGATGCTCGCCGACCTCTCCTCGGTCGAGCAGGACGTCAAGAACATGTACAAGGTGGGCCTCAACGCCACCCGCCTGCTGATGGTCTCCGGCGACGTCGTGATCGGCTGGCTGCTGCTCCGCCAGGCCGTCGTCGCCCAGGCCAAGCTGGAGGCCGGCGCCTCCGACAAGGACGTGGCCTTCTACCAGGGCAAGGTCGCGGCCGCCCGCTTCTTCGCCCGCAACGTCCTGCCGACCGTCGCCGCCCAGCGTCAGGTCGCGGAGGGCATCGACAACGAGATCATGGAGCTCGCGGAGGAGTCCTTCTGAGGAAGGCCCAAGTGACTGCCTGACACACCCTCACGTTGCGGGGCCCGGTCGTACTGCGCCGGGCCCCGCAGCGTTTCGCCGTCCGGCAACTTCCCACTTCAGTCCGGCAGTACGCGCGCGCCCCGGCCGTTCCGCGGGCCGCCGTCGGGCGGCCGCCCGGCCGTCGCCGCACTGCGGCCGGTCCACAGCGCAGGCCGTCGGCCTTCACCATTCCGTCACTGTTCCCGGGTTCTCCGTGCCGTGTCCGTGTACGGGCATATGCTCAAGGGCGAAGCCGGTTCCCCCATTCGGCTTCCGCCCTCCCTCGACTCAGGAGCAGCATGTCAACCGCCGCCCGTCAGGCCGCCTTCGACCGAACGCACACCGACGACCTGATCGCCTACCTGAGCTCTTCGCCGTCGCCGTTCCACGCCGTGGCCAGCGCTGCGGAGCGGCTGGAGAAGGCCGGGTTCCGCCGGGTCCAGGAGACCGACGCCTGGGACGCGGCGGCCGGCGGCCGGTACCTCATCAGGGGCGGCGCGCTGATCGCCTGGTACGTGCCCGAGGGAGTCGGCCCCGAGACGCCGTTCCGCGTGGTCGGGACGCACACCGACTCGCCGAACCTGCGGGTCAAGCCGCTGCCGGACACCGGCTCGGCCGGCTGGCGGCAGGTCGCCGTGGAGATCTACGGCGGGGTCCCGCTGAACACCTGGCTGGACCGCGACCTCGGCCTGTCCGGGCGGCTCGCGCTGCGTGACGGCAGCGCCGTCCTGGTCCAGATCGACGAACCGCTGCTGCGCGTGCCGCAGTTGGCGATCCACCTGGACCGGCAGGTCAACGAGGGCCTCAAGCTGGACAAGCAGCGTCACCTCACGCCGATCTGGGGGCTCGGTGCGGTCACCGAGGGATCGCTGATCGAGTTCGTCGCGGAGCGGGCCGGGGTGGCGGCGGCGGACGTCGTCGGCTGGGACCTGATGACCCACGACGTGCAGCCGCCGTCCTACCTGGGCAAGGACCGCGAGCTGCTGGCCGGGCCCCGGCTGGACAACCTGCTGTCGGTGCACGCCGCGACGGCCGCGCTGGCCGCGGTCGCGGGCGCCGAACTGCCGTACATCCCGGTGCTGGCCGCCTTCGACCACGAGGAGACCGGCAGCGAGTCCGACACCGGCGCGCAGAGCCCGCTGCTCGGCAACGTGCTGGACCGCAGCGTGTACGCGCGCGGCGGCACCCCCGAGGACCGCGCCCGGGCGCTGGCCGGCACCGTCTGCCTCTCCTCCGACATGGGCCACGCCGTCCACCCCAACTACAGCGAGCGGCACGAGCCGGGGCACCACCCGATGCCCAACGGCGGGCCGATCCTCAAGGTCAACGTCAACAACCGGTACGCCACCGACGCGGTCGGCCGGGCGGTGTTCGCCGCCGCCTGCGAGAAGGCCGGTGTGCCGTGGCAGACCTTCGTCTCCAACAACGCCATGCCCTGCGGCACCACGATCGGCCCGATCACCGCGGCCCGGCTCGGCATCACCACCGTGGACTGCGGGATCGCCGCGCTCTCCATGCACTCGGCCCGTGAGCTGTGCGGCGCGGACGACCCGTTCCTGCTGGCGAGCGCCATCAAGGCCTTCCTGGAGGGCTGACGCCTCCGGACGTCACGGCTCCCGACCGCCCCTGACGGTCTTCCAGGCAAGGGAGGCAGGTCAGGGGCGCGGTCCCCCGCGGTCCCAGCGGCTGCCCGACTGCCGCTGGGACCCGCGGTGGCTACTCCAGGCCCGCCAGGACGAGCGGGAGCCGGGTGGCCCCGCCGGCGGTGAGCTTCACCGGGACGCCCCAGTCCTGCTGGTGGACGTGGCAGGCGGGGAACTCGATCTCCGGGTCGTCGTCGCAGGACGCGGCCATCGCCGAGACGTGCAGCACGCCCTCGGTCACCTCGGCGGAGAGCACGAGCTCACGGGAGAGCGCGCTGTCCGCACCCGCGCCGGAGACCAGCAGCTCGGGCGGGGTCGAGCTGACCAGCAGCCGGGTGGACGGGCCGTAGCGCTCGTCCAGCTTCTGGCCGGTGGGCGCGGAGAAGACCACGTCCAGCCGGAGCCGGCCCGGGGCGACCTCGGTGGCCGCTCGCTGGGTGCGGTGGGCGACCGACTCGACCTGGACGGCCTCCTCGGGCAGCCGCAGCCGGGTCAGCCGGTGCCGGGCCGACTCGACCACCACGATGTCGCCGTCCACCAGCACCGCACCCGAGGGCTCGCGCAGGTCGGTGGCGAGCGTGCTGACCTCACCGCTCACCGGCTCGTACCGGCGCAGCGCGTGGTTGTAGGTGTCGGCGATCGCCACCGAGCCGTCGGGCAGCACGGTCACGCCGAGCGGGTGCTGCAGCAGCGCCTGGTCGGCGGCGCCGTCGCGGTGCCCGAAGTCGAACAGGCCGGTGCCGACGGCGGTGTGCACCGTCGCGGGGCCGGTCGCGGTTTCACGTGAAACCCAGCGCACCGCCGAGGTCTCCGAGTCGGCCACCCAGAGCCGCTCGCCGTCGGCCGAGACCGCGAGCCCGGACGGCTGGGCGAACCACGCCTCGGTCACCGGGCCGTCCACCAGGCCCTCGTTGGTGGTCCCGGCGGCGACCTCGACGGTGCCCGCCACCGGGTCGTACGCCCACAGCTGGTGCACCCCGGCCATCGCGAGCCAGAACCGGCCGTCGAAGTACGCGACGTCCCACGGCGAGGAGAGGTCCACCTCGCGGGCCGGGCCCCCGGTCGGCGAGCCCTGCCACCACTGCCGTCCGGTGCCCGCCAGCGTGGTGACACTGCCGTCCGCCAGCCGTACGCCGCGCAGTGCGTGGTTCACCGTGTCGGCGACGATCACGTCGTAGTCCAGGCCCAGGCCGGCCGGGACCAGCGCCAGGCCCTGCGGCTCGCTGAACCTGGGTGCGGTGCCGTCCACCAGGCCGCGCTCGCCGTCACCGATCCGCCGGACCACGCTCTCGCCGTCCTCGGCGAGCTCGACCAGCGAGTGGTGGCCGGAGTCGGCGACCAGGAAGGTGCCGCCGGGCAGCCGTACGGCCTTGCCGGGGAAGCGCAGGTCGCCCGCCTCCGGCTCGGGCGCGACGTACGGGCCGTCGCCGCGCCGCAGCGTGCCCTTGGCCTCGTGCTCGGCCTCCAGCTCCGCGACCAGCTTGGCGATCGCGTGCGCGTGCCCCTCGCCCGCGTGCTGCGCGACCACGTACCCCTCGGGGTCGATCACGACCAGCGTGGGCCAGGCCCGGACGGCGTACTGCTTCCAGGTCGCCAGCTCCGGGTCGTCCAGCACCGGGTGGTGCACCTCGTAGCGCGCGACGGCGTCGAGGACGGCCTGGTGGTCGGCCTCGTGCACGAACTTGGGCGAGTGCACACCGACGATCACCACGGTGTCGCGGTGCTGCTCCTCCAACTCCCTCAGCTCGTCGAGGACGTGGAGGCAGTTGATGCAGCAGAAGGTCCAGAAGTCCAGGACAGTGATCTTGCCCCGGAGGTCGGCAAGGGACAGTTCCCTGCCACCGGTGTTGAGCCATCCGCCCTTGCCGACGAGTTCGGGGGCGCGTACGCGAGCACGAGAAGCCATGCCCACATCCAACCTCACGAGACGGGTGGGCATTCCTCCGCGGCCCAGCACCGGACCCTCCCGGCTGCGAGGGTTCGGCCACTGGTGCCGGCAGGCGTGTCGGCACGGGTGCGGAAAGCCCGGCCGTCCCCGGCGGTTCTGCACCGTGTGCTGCGTGGCTGGGAGGCGCTTTTGCTCACGGCGGCGCGGGCCAGGGCGGCGGCTGAACTGTGCCACCGCGCGGGCAGCGACGACGTGGTGGACGCGGGCGTCGTCCTGGCTGCCATCGAGCACCTCGACGCGCCGGTCCTCACCGACGAGCCGGGAGACATCGGGGAGCTCGTCGAGGCTCTCGGGCACACGCGGATCGAGGCGGCTCGGCCATGGCCGACGTCATGTGGGTCCGGTGCCCGGAGCGTCCGGAAGGCCAGGACGGTGATCCCGCCCCGGAGGCCGGCGAGGGTCGGATCCCGCCACCGGGTGTCGGGCCGGCCGCCCTCGCCGACGGCTCCGGGGGTGCGTGCGCGTGCGCGGGAAGCCGGGCCGGGCGGCGGGGGTCAGACGATGATGTGGGGCAGGAAGCGGGCGCCCTGGTGCGTGATCAGGCTGTCCTCGGTCTCGCGGATGCCCAGGCCGGCGGCCTCGCCGTCGACCACCCAGGCGCCGAGTACGGGGCGGTTGCCGTCGAACTCCGGCAGCGGGCAGAGCTGTTGGTAGCAGTACCCCTCGGCGCCGTAGCGGTCCGGGTCACCGGCCCAGTCGGCCAGGCGGCTCTGCGCGCCGTCCGGGGCGACGATCCGCACGCCCGCGCCCTCGCGGCCGAGCAGCGGCTTCGCCGCGTAGCCGGGGCCGCCGGGGCCGGCCAGCTCGCGCGGGCCGTCGAGGTAGGCGGGCAGCAGGTTGGGGTGGCCGGGGAAGAGCTCCCACATGACCGCGAGCAGGGCCTTGTTGGAGAGCAGCATCTTCCAGGCGGGTTCCATCCACAGCGTGTTCCCGGTGCCGCCGCCCTGGTCTATCCCGCTGAGCAGCTGCTCGCCGAACTCGTCCTCGGTCAGCCACTCCCAGGGGTAGAGCTTGAAGACGGACCGGATGTAGCGCTGCTCCAGGTCCACGAAGCGGCCGGACAGCCCGTCCCAGCCGATGTCCTCCATCGCGATGCCGACCGTCGCCAGCCCGGCCTGCTCGGCGGTCTCCTGGAGGTAGAGGGTGGTCATCCAGTCCTCGCCCTCGGTGTCCCCGCGCGAGTGCGCGAAGTGCACCGGGCCGGGCGGCAACAGGTGCTTCTGCCGGGACCAGGCGTCGACCAGCCGCTCGTGCAGCGAGTTCCACTGGTCGGCGCCGGGGAAGCGCTCCTCCATCCAGAACCACTGCGGGCTGGCCGCCTCGATCAGCGAGGTCGGGGTGTCGGCGTTGTACTCGTAGAGCTTGGCCGGGCCGCTCCCGTCGTACGCGAGGTCGAACCGCCCGTACACGGAGGGCTGCTCCGCGCGCCGCCGCCAGGACTCGGCGACGACCTCCGCCAGCCGGGGGTCGGTGATGCCGTACTCGGCGAAGCGGCGCTCGCGCACCACGTGGTCGGCGGCCGCCAGGCTCAGCTCGTGCAGTTCCTCGACCACCTCCTCCAGCCGCTCGACCTCGGGCAGCGAGAACTCGTAGTACGCGCTCTCGTCCCAGTAGGCGTACTCCGCGCCGGGGGTGCGGGGGTCGTCGCAGACGGCGTAGAGCAGGCCCTGGCCCTCCACGGTCTGCTGCCAGCCGGGCCGCGGTTCGATGGTGCGGCGGTGCACGGCCGGTCAGCCCCCGCCCGTGCCGGTGGTGGAGCCCTTGGGGCAGCCGAAGCCGCCGCGCTTGGTGGCGGCCTTGTCGAACGTGCCGCCGGTGGCGGTCAGCGAGCCCGAGCCGCAGTAGTACCAGCGGCCGGTGGACTTGCTGTCGGTGCAGGAGTGGTTGTCCAGGACCTTGAGGGTGCCCGGGTCCACGCAGCGCCGCGGCGGGTTGTTGCCGGACGAGCAGCTGGTCAGTGCCAGTGCGAGCGTGCCGACCATGCCCAGGGCGACAAAGCCTGAGCGGCGTCTGCCGGAGGGTGCGGCATCGGACTGCGTCATAGCCGGGATGCTACTCGGCGACTGTGACGGCGGGTCCGAGGGATCCCCCCGCGTGCGACGCCCGCGCGATGCCCGTGCGCACTCCGGTTCGGACCCGGTGCGGGCCGGGCGCGGGCCTGGGGCTTGGGGCCTGGGGGCACCCCGGCGCGGACCCGCTCCGGAGCCGCTGCGGCCCTCCCCTCGGCGAGACCGGGTGACGGGCACCGCCCGTGAGGGCGACGACGGCCGACAGGGCCGGCCGCGCCGGGGCCGGCGTCCGGGAACGCGGAGGCGACGAGCACGGCCGCGAGCGCGGAGCCGCCCGCCCCCGGCGCCGGGTGACGCGGACGGTGCGGTCCGCCCCCTCCCCGCCGGCCCGGCGTCACACCTGACTGCTCCGGCGCACATCCACCTGGGCGGTCAGGGCCCTGCCCCGGGCGTACATCGCCGGGATGACGCATCGTCAGGGTCGTCCGCGGGGGCGACGCGATGTCAATGCGAGGGCTGACGCGCCCGCACGGTGTCCACACCTAGCGTCGTTCCTGCCAGCAGGCCGCCGGAGGGAGCACCCCGTCGAGGCGGCCGTGTCGACCGGAAGGACCTTCCTCCATGGCGCCCCGCCCGCGTAACAGCCGTCTGCGCCGCACCCTGTTCGCCGCGCTGGTCACCGCCGCGGTGGTGGTACCGGTCTCGGGTGCGGCCCGTCCGGCGGCCGTCCCCGCGCCCGCCCCCGCCGCCCTCGCCCCGCTCGGGGACGCGACCTCGGCCGAGCTCGACGACCGGTACGCCGTCAACCGCGAGGGCATCCGGGCGGCCGAGCGGATGGCCGCCGACCACGGCGACCGGGGACGGGCCGCCGCGCTGCACGCCATGGCCGACCCGGCACGCCACTTCCTCTCCTTCGACGGGCGCGACGGCGGGCGCACCGCCGAGGTCTTCGGCGACCTGGCGCAGGCCGGGCGGATCGCCGTGCTGGTGCCCGGCTCGGACACCAGCCTCGACAGGTACGAGCGGTTCCGGGCCGGTGCGGTGGCGCTCCAGCACGAGCTGGGCGGCCGGGCCGCGGTCGTCGCCTGGCTCGGCTACCGGACACCGGGCACGGTGAGCCCGCAGGTGCTGACGGCCGACCGTGCGGATCAGGCGGCGCCCGAACTCCGGCGGTTCGTCGACGAGTTGAGTGCGGCCGAACCTGCGGCCCGGACCTCGCTGCTGTGCCACTCCTACGGCTCGGTGGTCTGCGCCAGGGCGGCCTCGGGGCTGCGGGTCGCGGACATCGTCCTCTACGGCAGTCCCGGCACCGGGGCCGGCAGCGTCGCCGGGCTGCACACCGGGGCCACCGTCTGGGCGGGCCGGGGCGCCGCCGACTGGATCGCCGACGTGCCGCACGTCCGGCTCCGGCTGCCCTTCGCCACCGTCGGGCTGGGAGCCGACCCGGTCTCGAAGGGCTTCGGCGCCCACGTCTTCGACGCGGGCGCCGGCGGCCACGGTGACTACCTGGATCCCGGCTCCGTCTCCCTGCGGAACATCGCCCGGATCGTTTCCGGACAGACCCCGCAGACCCCGCAGACCCCGCAGACTCTGGCTTCGGAGGACCGTCATGCGTGACCTCGTCCGGCGGATCGACTCCGCCACCCCGCCCGGCCGGGACCGTGCCGTCGACGCCCTGCGCGCCTTCGCCATCCTCGGTGTGGTGCTGGGTCACTGGCTGGTGACCGCCCTGGTCGCCGACAGCGGCACCCTGCACGGCGCGAGCCCGCTCCAGCGGATGCCCCGACTCGCCCCGGTCTCCTGGCTGTTCCAGACCCTCGCCGTGTTCTTCCTGGTGGGCGGTCAGGTGGCGGTGAGGAGCCACGCCTCGGCCCGGTCCCGGGGAACGACGTACGGTCAGTGGCTCGGCGCCAGGCTGGCGCGGCTGTCCAGGCCGGTCGCCGCCGTGCTGGTGGTGTGGACGGTGGCGGCGGGCGCGATGCTGACCTCCGGGACGAGTTTCGAGACCATGCACACGTTGCTCAAACTGGTCCTGTCACCGCTCTGGTTCCTGCTGGTCTTCGCCGCGCTCACGGCGGCGACCCCGTTGGCCGCGCGGCTCCACCCGCTGTGGCCGCTCGCCGTCGTCCTGGCCGTGGACCTGGTCAGGTTCGGCCTCGGCGGACCCGCCTGGCTCGGCTGGACCAACGTGGCGGCCGGCTGGCTGGTCCCGTACTGCCTCGGTGCGGCCTGGGCCCGCGGTGGCCTGCAGAGCCGGGCGACCGGCTGGGCACTGCTGCTCGGGGGTGCGGGCGCCACCGCCGTCCTGGTCCTGTTCGCTGGCTACCCGGCCGCCATGGTCGGCGTGCCCGGGGCCGCGATCTCCAACCTCGACCCGCCCACCCTGGCCGTCGTCACCTTCGGCCTCGCCCAGTGCGGAGCGGCCCTGCTCCTGCTCGGCCCGCTGCGCCGGGCCCTCGCACGGCCCGCGACCTGGGCGGCGGTGGCACTGCTCAACCTCTCCGCGATGACCGTCTTCCTCTGGCACCAGACCGCGATGATGGTGGTCACCACCACCGGCCTGCTCGTGGGCGGGACCCTGCCCGGCCTGACCACCGCACCCGACGGACCGGGCTGGATACTCGCCCGGCTGGCCTGGCTGCCGCTGTTCGCGGTGGCCCTGCTGATCTGCTGGACGGCCTTCCGGACGTACGAGCAGGGGCGGTCGCGCGGGCGGACCCGGATCGTCCGCGAGGTGCGTCCGGCCCGGCCGGCGGCGGTGCGGCACGCCTAGCCGGGACCCGGCCCGGCCCTGGCCAGGTCCCGGCCCGGTGCCGGTCAGGCCCTAGCCGGGGCCCGGCCGGCCGGTCGGCGCCTGGCCCGCCGCCAGTCGCCCGGTCAGCCGGAGCTTGGCCGCCGGCCACTCCTCGCGCAGCATCGAGAAGTACACGGTGTCCCGGAACGTCCCGTCCGCCCGGCGCCGCTCCCGCCGGTGGGTGCCCTCGTACTGGGCGCCGAGCCGGCGGATGGCGTTCTGCGAGCGCTCGTTGAGGAGGTCGGTCTTCCAGCAGACCCGACCCATGCCGAGCTCCTCGAAGGCGTGGGTGAGCAGCAGCAGCTTGGACTCGGTGTTGACCGCGGTGCGCCAGACCGGACGGGCGTAGAAGGTGCCGCCGATCTCCAGCCGCTCGTCCCGGGCGCTGACGTCGAGGTAGCAGGTCAGTCCGACGGCGCGGCCGGTCTGCCGGTCGACCACGGTGAAGGGCAGGAACCCGTTGGCCTGCCAGGAGCGGACGAGGTCGGCGAACTGCTGCTCGCTCTGCGGCGCGGCCACCGGGATCCACCGCCAGACCTCCTCGTCCCGGCCGGTGGCCCCGAAGAGGTCGGGCACGTGGGCCGGGTCGAAGGGTTCCAGGCGGACGTGGGTGCCGGTGAGGGTGACGGGGGCGGGCGGCTTCGCGGTCATGCGCGCCACGCTAGCCCCAAGTTGCACTAGGTGCAATGATCTTCTGTACTAGTGCAATATCTTCCGTTCGTGTGTCCGCCCATGCGGAAGGGCCCCGCACCGAACGGTGCGGGGCCCTTCCGGAGCCGGCCCGGCCCGGTCCGACCGGAGTCGGCCCTTCCGGGCTCGGACGGGTCAGATGAAGGAGTTGATCTGGATGGTCTCGGTCCGGCCGGGGCCGACGCCGATCGCGGAGATCGGGGCGCCCGACATCTCCTCCAGCGCCTTCACGTACGCCTGCGCGTTCTTCGGCAGGTCGGCGAAGGTCTGCGCCTTGCTGATGTCCTCGGTCCAGCCGGGCAGCGTCTCGTAGATCGGCTTGGCGTGGTGGAAGTCGGACTGGTTGTACGGGAGTTCCTCGACGCGCTTGCCGTCGATCTCGTACGCCACGCAGACCGGGATCTGCTCCCAGCCGGTCAGCACGTCCAGCTTGGTGAGGAAGAAGTCGGTCAGGCCGTTGACGCGGGTGGCGTAGCGGGCGATCACCGCGTCGAACCAGCCGCAGCGGCGGTCACGGCCGGTGGTGACACCGCGCTCGCCGCCGATCCGGCGCAGCGCCTCGCCGTCGGCGTCCAGCAGCTCGGTCGGGAACGGGCCCGAGCCGACGCGGGTGGTGTACGCCTTCAGGATGCCGATGACCCGGTCGATCTTGGTGGGGCCGATGCCCGCGCCGGTGCAGGCGCCGCCGGAGGTCGGGTTGGACGAGGTCACGAAGGGGTACGTGCCGTGGTCGACGTCCAGCAGGGTGCCCTGGCCGCCCTCCAGCAGGACGACCTTGTCGGCCTTCAGCGCTTCGTCCAGGACGAGGGTGGTGTCGGCCAGGAAGGGCTTGATCTGGTCGGCGTAGCCCAGGTACTCCTGCAGCACCAGGTCGGCCGGGATTGCGCGGCGGTTGAAGAGCTTGACCAGGATCTGGTTCTTGTCGTGCAGCGCCGCTTCGATCTTCTGCTGCAGGATCGATTCGTCGAAGAGGTCCTGGACCCGGATGCCGATGCGGTTGATCTTGTCCGCGTAGGCCGGGCCGATGCCGCGCCCGGTGGTGCCGATCTTCCGCTTGCCCAGGAAGCGCTCGGTGACCTTGTCCAGGGTGCGGTGGTACGGCGTGATCAGGTGGGCGTTGCCCGAGATCAGCAGCTTGGAGGTGTCGATGCCGCGCTCGTTCAGCCCGCTGAGCTCGGAGAGCAGCACGCCCGGGTCGATGACGACGCCGTTGCCGATCACCGGCGTCACATTCGGGCTGAGGATGCCGGAAGGCAGCAGGTGCAGGGCGTACTTCTGGTCGCCGATGACCACCGTGTGACCGGCGTTGTTGCCGCCCTGGTAGCGGACGACGTAGTCGACGGAGCCGCCGAGGAGGTCGGTGGCCTTCCCCTTGCCCTCGTCTCCCCACTGAGCGCCAACGAGCACGAGTGCCGGCACAGGCGTACACCCCTTCCGGTTGGGGCATCCTGCGTAGGCCGCAGTCTGCCCCGAGATAGACGAAGCCCCTGGCGCAATAGCGCAAGGGGCTCTTGCACCGAGAGATTACCTGAGGAAGGACCGGTCGTGTCGTCCCTGTCCGCGCCCGAATCCCGACCCGTGGACCAGGCCGGTCCCGACCCGCTCCTGGTACTCCTCGACCCGGCGGCCCGGCAGGGCGACGGTGAGTCGGTGCGGATTGCCCGGGATGTCCTGTGCGGCGGTGCGGACGTCAAGGTGGTGCTGCCCGAGAGCCCGTCCGAACTCGATCGCGCGCTGGCGCGCCGTGGTCGTCGGCGACCGGTGGTGATCGGTTCCGATCTCGCCGTGCAGCGGGCCCTTCAGGCCCTGCACCGGCACCGCGAGTTGGGTGTCGACGCGCTCGGCGTGGTGCCGGTGGGACGCCCCCGGTCGGTGGCCGCGATACGGGCGCTGGGTGTTCCGCCCGAACCCGTCGCGGCGGCCCGCGCGGTGATCAACGGCAGCTCGCGGAAGCTGGACCTGCTGATCGACGACGGCGGCGGGGTGGTCCTGGGCGGCCTGCGGATCCACCCCTACCGGCAGGGCCGCACGAGTGGCTGGCGTTCGCTATGGGCGAAACTCGCTGCGGCCGAGCAGGCGACGGCACCCGCCGGGAACCCCCGGCTGCGGATCGAGGCGGACGGCCGCCTGCTCGCCGACGTCCACCAGCCGCCGTGCCGGCTCGACATCACCGTCCCGGCCGGCGAGGGCGTGCTGGAGCTGCTGCTGCGCACCGGAGGCGAGCCGCGGCGGATCCGGGCGGGCAGCCTCACCGTGTCCGGCCGCGGCTTCGGGTGCGAGGCGGACGGTCACCCGATCGGGCCGGTCGGCGCCCGCACCTGGACGGTGCACGCCGGGGCGTGGGAGCTGCTGCTGCCCACCGGGTGAGCAGCGTCACGTCGGTGCCCCGGCCGCGACGGGCCGTCGGCGGCCCGATATCCCCCCGAAGGCACGCGGCACAAGGGAACTCCCAGCCCTGGCGAATTGCCGTGCCGGAATTGCGCTCTCGGTAAGGGGTTTTGTCTACGCGCGTTGCTATTCGATCGGCCAATAACCGGGGGCTCCCTCGTTCGGGAAGGCGTACGGAACTGCCCTAGACTCGAAGACGTGCCACGTGGTGACGGAAGACTCAACCACGATCTTCTTCCCGGCGAGAAAGGCCCCCAGGACGCTTGCGGCGTCTTCGGTGTCTGGGCTCCCGGCGAGGAGGTCGCAAAGCTCACGTACTTCGGCCTCTATGCCCTGCAGCACCGCGGACAGGAATCCGCGGGCATCGCAGTGAGCAACGGCTCCCAGATTCTCGTCTTCAAGGACATGGGACTCGTCTCCCAGGTCTTCGACGAGGCCGCTCTGGGGTCCTTGCACGGGCATATCGCGGTCGGACATGCCCGCTACTCGACAACAGGTTCGTCGGTCTGGGAGAACGCCCAGCCGACCTTCCGGGCGACCGTGAACGGTTCGCTGGCCCTGGGCCACAACGGAAACCTGGTGAACACCGCCGAACTGGCGGCCATGGTCGCCGAGCTGCCCGGCGAGGAGCACGTCTCCCGCTCGGGGCGCACGGCCGCCACCAACGACACCGACCTGGTGACCGCGCTGCTGGCCGGCCACCCGGACCTCTCCATCGAGGAGACCGCCCGGCAGATCCTGCCCAGGGTCAAGGGCGCCTTCTCGCTCGTCTTCATGGACGAGCACACCCTCTACGCCGCCCGCGACCCGCAGGGCATCCGCCCGCTGGTCCTCGGCCGGCTGGAGCGCGGCTGGGTGGTCGCCTCCGAGACGGCGGCCCTCGACATCTGCGGCGCCTCCTTCATCCGCGAGGTCGAGCCCGGCGAGCTGATCGCCATCGACGAGAACGGCATGCGCAGCAGCCGCTTCGCCGAGGCCAAGCCCAAGGGCTGCGTCTTCGAGTACGTCTACCTGGCCCGCCCCGACACCTCCATCGCCGGTCGCAACGTCCACCTCTCCCGCGTGGAGATGGGCCGCCGCCTGGCCAAGGAGGCCCCGGTCGAGGCCGACCTGGTGATAGCGACCCCCGAGTCCGGCACGCCCGCCGCGATCGGCTACGCCGAGGCCAGCGGCATCCCGTACGGCTCGGGACTGGTGAAGAACGCCTACGTCGGGCGCACCTTCATCCAGCCCAGCCAGACCATCCGCCAGCTCGGCATCCGGCTCAAGCTCAACCCGCTGCGCGAGGTCATCGCGGGCAAGCGCCTGGTGGTCGTGGACGACTCCATCGTCCGCGGCAACACCCAGCGCGCGCTGGTCCGGATGCTCCGCGAGGCGGGCGCCGCCGAGGTGCACATCCGGATCTCCTCCCCGCCGGTCAAGTGGCCCTGCTTCTTCGGCATCGACTTCGCCACCCGCGCGGAGCTGATCGCCAACGGGATGACCGTGGAGGAGATCGGCCGCACCCTCGGCGCCGACTCCCTCGCCTACATCTCGATCGACGGCATGATCGAGGCCACCAAGCAGCCCAAGGACCGGCTCTGCCGGGCCTGCTTCGACGGTGAGTACCCGATGGAGCTGCCCGACCCGGCGCTGCTCGGCAAGCTCCTGCTGGAGGCCGAGATCGCCGGTGGCAAGCAGCAGCCGCCGGTCCGCGGCAAGCCGACCACCGACCTGGACGGAGTCCAGTCGCTGATCGGCGGAGCGGGCGCGGGCGACGCGCTGCGGCGCCCGTAACGGCCTCGGGCCGTCAGGGGCGGACCGAAAGCCGCGGACGGCCCCTGCGGTGCGCCGGGCCCGGTGGGCACGGTGCACCGCACCGTCCGGGGGCGCGCGCGGCACGGACGCCCTCCGGCCCGCGCCGTTCCCCGCGCCCCTGACGGGCTCCCCCAGCCCCTGAGGAATCTGTTCCACACCCCCTTCGACCCGAGAGGGCCGCACAGCAGTGACCAGCAACGAGAGCGGTGCCACCTACGCCGCCGCAGGTGTCGACATCGAGGCCGGCGACCGTGCCGTCGAGCTCATGAAGCGTTACGTGAAGAAGACCAACCGCCCCGAGGTGGTGGGCGGCCTCGGCGGCTTCGCCGGGCTCTTCGACGCCTCCGCGTTCAAGCGCTACGAGCGTCCGCTGCTGGCCTCGGCCACCGACGGTGTCGGGACGAAGGTCGCCATCGCCCAGGCCATGGACAAGCACGACACCATCGGCCACGACCTGGTCGGCATGGTCGTCGACGACCTGGTGGTCTGCGGCGCCGAGCCGCTGTTCATGACCGACTACATCTGCGTCGGCAAGGTCGTGCCCGAGCGGGTCGCCGCGATCGTCAAGGGCATCGCCGAGGGCTGCACGCTGGCCGGCTGCGCACTGGTCGGCGGCGAGACCGCCGAGCACCCCGGGCTGCTGGGCCCGGACGAGTACGACGTCGCGGGCGCCGGTACGGGCGTGGTGGAGGCCGACGCGCTGCTGGGCGCCGACCGGGTCCGCGCGGGCGACGTGGTGATCGCGATGGCCGCGTCGGGGCTGCACTCCAACGGCTACTCGCTGGTGCGCCACGTCCTGCTCAACCAGGCCGGCTGGTCGCTGGACCGCCAGGTCGAGGAGTTCGGCCGCACCCTGGGCGAGGAGCTGCTGGAGCCCACCCGGATCTACTCGCTGGACTGCCTGGCACTGACCAGGGCCACCGAGATCCACGCCTTCTCGCACGTCACCGGCGGCGGCCTGGCGGCCAACCTGGCCCGGGTCATCCCGGACGGCCTGCACGCCCGCCTGGACCGCGGTACCTGGTCCCCGCTGCCGGTCTTCCAGACCGTCGCCCAGGTCGGGAAGATGGACACCCTGGAGATCGAGAAGACCCTGAACATGGGCGTCGGCATGGTCGCCGTCGTGCCGCCGTCCTCGGTCGACGTGGTGCTCGCGGTCCTGGAGGACCGCGGCGTCGAGGCCTGGCTGCTCGGTGACATCGTCGACCGCGCGGACGAGCACGACGGCGGTGCGGCGCTCTACAACGCCTACGAGGGCTTCCAGCTCTGACACCCGCTGCAACGGACGGAGGGGCCCCTGGTGGGCCCCTTCTCCGCGTTCGGGGGCGGTTTCCCACCGGAGTGCGGGCCGCCGCTCCCCGGTTGTCCGCCGCCGGCCCCGCGCGGGAACGCCGAAGACCGGCCCGGCGCTCGGAAGCGCCGGGCCGGTCCGGTCAGGCTCTTACGCGCGGCGGCGGGACTGGCTGCTGCCCGCGTCCGCCTCCGCGTCGTCATCCTCGTCGGCGTAGAGATCTGCATACGCCGCGTAGGGATCGTCGTCCTCTTCTTCGATCGGCTCTGGCTTGATCGAAGCGGTAGAGGGCGATACGCCCAGCTCGCTGGACAGACGGTTAGCGTCGAAGCCGCCGCTGTTGTACTTCAGCTCGCGGGCGACCTTCGTCTGCTTGGCCTTGGCCCGGCCGCGCCCCATGGGTCGACCCCCTCAACGATGGGGCTCACGGCCCCGAGTCTGACACGTGTTCATGATCAGGACCGGTGCGCCCGAAGTGGGAGAACCGTCCCTTGGAGCATTAACGGTACCTGTTTCCGCCGCCGAACGGTACGTCGCCGGTGTGACGTGGCGCGCACAGTCTGCCCCCGAAACCGGTTCTTTCCTGGTCACGTGGGGATTTCTGGGCTGTCGCAGGCTGTTCGGAGCCTGCCCTGGTTCCGTCGTTCCGGGACTGATTATCCCTCGTCCAGGGCTCAGGATCCCCCGTTCGGGCTACGAAGTGAGAATCCGGTTCCACATTGTGATGCGGGTGGGGTGGGGGTCGCGGGGGGGGCGGCCCCCCCCCCCCCCCCCGGCCGCCCGGGCGGGCCCCCCCCCCCCCGAAGGGTGGCCGACCGCGGCGAGCCCCCCACCCCCGCAGGGCCCCGCGGGGCGGGGGCCCCCCCCCCCC